>JAZNJZ010000044.1:0-37932 GCA_045578325.1 Eubacterium sp. | reverse complement strand
TTTTAACATTATCAAAACCGGACAAACCTGTAACAAACGAACATATCTGCGTGATGTTCCCTGTGATTTTAACTTTTTTTGCTTCATCGCTATACTTAAACCATCCTGGAGTGCTCTTGTTTGAATGCCAATTTAGCACCTTAGCCATCTTACCACTTCCACTTATCACAAGCTCCTTGGTCTTTGTATCATAGCTCCACGAAATGTTATCTTTCCATTTCCCTCTCTTTATCTTCGCTTGTGCCTCTGTTCCAACAAAAAAGCTAGCACTGATACACAGGATAAACAACACCAACATGGATTTTACATGTTTTTGCATCCCCTTACCTCCATAGTGATATTATCTTAAAATAAGACGATATAAATTCTACCATACGAGGAAAATAGTGTCAAATTTCATCCCCTACTACTTCTTCATAACAAGAAAAGCCCCAAGTACATTGCATCTCTCGGATACAACATACTCAAGGCTTCTCCGTCACTCAATTACTACATGCAATTATTCAAAATCTCCCTCGCCTGCCTGCACTTTCTCAAACTCAGCCACAATCTCCTCCGATGGAGCTTTTGTACAAAGACTGAATACAACGATGCAGATCAAACTGATGGCAAATCCAACCAACAAAGAATAGATTCCCGTGGCTGCATAAATTGTCTCACCATTTACCAATGGCAAGTAATCCCAGATAATAACGGTAAGACCGCCCGATGCAATACCTGCTACGGCTCCAGCAAAGTTTGTTCTCTTCCAGAACAAGGAGCACACAACGATTGGTCCAAAGGCGGAACCAAGTCCAGCCCAAGCGTCAGAAACCAGATTCATAATACTACTTTCCGGATTCCATGCGATAAAGAACGCCAGAATCGCAACTACCACAACGGTAATACGACTTACATTCAAAACTGTCTTATCCGATGCATTTGGTTTTGCAACATTCTTGAAAATGTCTTTGGATACAGAGGAAGCACATACAAGCAACTGAGAATCCGCAGTGGACATGATGGCCGCCAAGATACCACAAAGGAAAAGCCCTCCGATAAATGGTAATTTCAAATCCGACATAAACAATTTATTGATCATCTCAATGAATACACTTTCTGTGGAAGCAGTGCCTTCCCCACCAAGAATCATTGGCGCAAGATACGCACGTCCTACTACTCCGATAAAGCATGCAGCAAGAAGAGACAAGAATACCCATACAATAGCGATTACGCTGGACTTTTTCAATTCCTTTTCACTCTTTACTGCCATAAATCTTACCAAGATGTGAGGCATACCACAGTAACCGAGTCCCCATGCAAGCTGAGACAGGATGTCGATAAAACGATATGGTTTTCCACCATTGGAAAACAGACTCATATAATCATCATATACAACTCCCGTGGAAGCAACTTGAGTAGCAAAATCGCTACTTACAATACCATATGAAATAATTGGAACCACAAGAAGTCCCACCAACATCAGCATTCCTTGGATAAAGTCCGTGGTACACACAGCAAGAAATCCACCCATAAATGTGTAGACAAGAATAACTCCAGCTCCAATTGCCAATGCTACATGGTAATCCACACCAAATACCGTGTTGAAAAGCTTACCACCAGAAGCAAGGGCAGATGCTGTATATACAAGGAAAAAGATGACAATTACAATAGAAGAAATACACAAAAGAACTTTCTTCTTATCGTGATAACGATTTTCCAAAAACTCAGGCAATGTCAATGAGTTATTGGCAACAATGGTATAACGACGAAGACGTTTTGAGATAAATAACCAGTTGGCTACTGTTCCCAAGAACAAACCAATGGCAATCCACGCCTGCCCCGTTCCTAATGCATAGATAGAACCTGGCAGTCCCATCAAAAGCCATCCACTCATGTCAGATGCCTGTGCAGAAAGTGCTGCTACCCAGCCGTTCAAGCCACGACCACCAAGGAAATAATCCTCAGAACTATTTGTTTGTTTCATTGAACGAATACCAATCACGATCATCAGCCCAAGATAAGCAGCAAACGCAATCAGTACCATAATAGAATTTGTTGACATAACGCAACTCCTTTGTAAAATATTTTTTCATTGCTCCCACTACCACGCAATTATAAATATTCTACCATAACTTCGGCTTTTGTGCTATACTTATTTCAAACAACAAACAGAAATGAGGGATTGTATGGAACGATTTGTTGACATCATTCACAAGAAAAAAATCGGAGACGAGCTTTCTGATTCTGAGATACAAAATATGATACGTGGATATTGCGATGGTAGCATTCCGGATTACCAGATGTCTGCCATGCTCATGGCGATTTGCTTCAATGGGCTTAACGACCGCGAACTTACCACGTTGACTCTTGCCATGCGGGATTCCGGACAGATCAACGACCTGTCCCAGATTCAAGGAACAAAGGTAGATAAGCACAGCACCGGTGGCGTCGGCGATAAAACCACTTTAATCATCGGACCAATTGCTGCTGCCTGTGGTATCCCTATTGCCAAAATGAGCGGGCGAGGGCTTGGATTTACCGGGGGCACCATTGATAAACTAGAATCTATCCCTGGCTTTCGCACGGATTTGACCAACACAGAATTTTTTAAAGCGGTTCAGACAGCTGGCATCTGCGTCAATGGACAGACGGCAGATCTGGCACCTGCGGACAAATTGATTTATGCTTTACGAGATGTGACAGCAACGGTGGAAAGCATTCCTCTCATCGCCGCTTCCATCATGAGCAAGAAGTTAGCCGCTGGAAGCGATTGTATTGTCCTGGATGTTACCACCGGAAACGGTGCCTTTATCAAAGACTATGAGCAATCACTGGAGCTGGCAGAGAAAATGGTGACCATTGGCAATAATGCCGGAAAAACCACCATCGCCCAACTCACTTCCATGGACGAACCTCTTGGCTATGCCATCGGTAACAATCTAGAGGTGAAAGAGGCCATCGCCGCTCTCCACGGGGAAGGACCCGAAGACCTCATGCAAGTCTGCTATGCGTTAGCAGCTCATATGATTTCCCTAGGAAAAAATATTTCCTATGAAGAGGCAGAAGCAGAAGCCAAAGACGCCATCGAAAGCGGCCGTGCTTGGGAGGTATTTCTTGCTATGGTGCAGCAACAGGGCGGTGACGTTTCTTATATGAAAGACCCAAGCACTTTACCACAAGCCCCAGTTGTCATAGAATACAAAAGCCCTGCCGACGGCCATATCACCTACATGGACACCGAAGGCTTCGGTGTCGCTGCCGGGATTCTCGGTGCTGGACGAAGCAAAAAAGAGGACAACATCGACTTTACGGCCGGCATCGTTTTGCAACGTAAGGTCAATGATGTCGTAAAAGAAGGAGAGGTTCTTGCCATTCTTCATACAGCGGATGAAAAACTGGCAGAAGCTGCCATCAAGAAGTTGGAAAATTGTTATGAAATTTCCCAAGAGCCATGCGAACCAATACGTCTAATCGGAGATGTGGTTCGATAAATCTTAGAACACAAAAATCAGGTGCCAAACGGCACCTGATTTTTTTCGTCACACTACTTTACTTGAATATGTAAGGTCATTTTATAAATCTGAGAATTCTGCTTTACCTGAGTTACAATGGAAGTTTTCCCTTTCTTTTTCCCAGTATACTTTCCTTTTTTCGTCACCTTAACCACCTTCTTTTTGCGTGATTGATACGTGACGGAAGCTGTTTTATCTCGATTTTTTATAGTAATCTTTCCTGAGACGGCACCCTTTTTCTTTACCTTTACTTTCACCACAACTCGATATGTCTTACCCGCCTTCGTAGCTGTGTATGTCACTGTCGCCGTTCCCTTTTTCTTCGCTTTGATTACGCCCTTTTTATTTATGGTAGCAACGGATTTTTTCGATGTCTTACAGGTTATCTTGGCTCCTTTTGGCGCATCCAATTTCACCTTTAACGTTGTCCCCTTTTTCATGACATGTTTGACCTGAAAACTTGGGATTTTCTCTTCCTTCTGATCACCTTCCTGCCCTGGTTCCACCGTTTCCGTAGGAGTGGCACTTGGCTGTGTCGAAGGAAGAATCACTGTTCCTGGTGTAATCCCCGAAGCTGGTCTCCCACTGGCTGTCGGAGTAGCTACTGGCCGTGGTGAGCCACTTGGAGCAGCACTTGGGGTGGCGCTTGGGGCCGGTGCATCTTCTCCGCCCGGAGTAGCACTTGGCACTGGTACATCCCCGCCTCCCGGTGCACTGCTTGATACTGGGGCGTCCTCGCCACCCGGAGTACTACTTGGTATAGGCGTTTCCCCTCCCCCAAAATCCGTACCTGGTGTGGTTTTTGGCGTCGGTGCCGCACTTGCTTCTGGCTCTGCAACCGACTCCGCCCATTCTTCAAAACGTGTCTGCAACAACGTATTTTGTTCATCAAAAGTAATCTGGCTCCAATCTTCTCCATTGTATATGATTTCCTGAAGCAGAACGTTAGCAAAGGCCGCTTTACCTATGTTTTGAATGGACGCTGGCAATGTTATCGTAAGCAAAGAATCACATTTTGCAAAGGTGCGTCCCCCTATGGTCACCAAACTTTCCGGCAACGTCACCTTCGTCACAGCATCGCAACCACTAAACAACTGATTCCCTAATCGCTCGATTCCCTCGCCCACCTGAATTTCCAGAATCTGATCTTTGTATTCTTCCCAAGGTGGCAATTCTCCGGAATGATAGTTATGGGTTGACCCGGTTCCCTCCAAAATCAACACCCCATTGGCGGTCAACGTATAGGTTACATTGTCTCTTGTCTGCGATCCTCCACAAATTCCTGTGGCAATGGGTGCTGGTTCCTCTCCATTATACAACGCATCAAGAGTCTCTTCATCCAGATAGATCTGCTCTTTTTCTGCTCGAAAATCCACACAACGGATCTGCTTTGGATATCTAGAAACCGTAGCATCATAACATACCACATATTCACAATCTGCCGGAATAACCGTGTCCAGATCAAATGGCATTTCCTCGTAATTCATGTCTCCAGAAAGTTCATCTCCACTTGGACATGCCGGAATGTTGTATGTATAACTTCCTTTATCCGTATAAACATAAAGCACACGCTCTTGATTGGTATCATTGGTAACGCTCACATGAGTAGTGCCATCTTCTTTCCAGACAGAACCCACGTACAGAGCACTGGTTCGCGATACATCACGAAAATCAACAATATTGGACGTCTGACTATAAAACACTCCAAACTTTGCTGCGCATCCCACCTGGATACCATCAAAAAGAATGTTCTGTATTGTAAACTCCGGCTTTTTGCTCCATGCATATATACTGTATCCGCCTCCATTTGCGATACAGTCCTTAAACTCAATTCCATCCGCGTTGCTATACTCCATCTGCAACATAATACACGCATTCACATAAGCGGTACTTTCTTCCGAACTGATTGCTGGCACTTCATAGCGACAGTTTGTGAAAGAAATGTCCGTAGCCAGTACATTCTCAACTCCATATATCTGCGTACCGTCTGTGTGTATTTCTTTTCCCGTTGCAACCTGACTTGCCATATCGTAGAAAAAGCAATCCTTCACTTCTACATTTTGGAATGGAACCATACCATCCGAATAACTCTGTCCAAACTTACATCGATTAAAAACGGCATTTCCCCCATAATAACACTTCATGGTACAGTAGTTAAATTCTGCTGAAATGGTACAAGGTTCTTTCGGGAAAGAAACACCCTCAAATTTACAGTTGTTAAATACAAGGTGGATTGGTCTTTCTACCTTTTCATAATTAAAAATGGAAAGTGGATACCGTGAGAAGTCAATGTTTTCAATAACAACCGTCCCTTCGATTCCGCCGTTGCGATGGTAGAAGTCCAATACATTCATGGTCCCGCCATTTCCTTTGGAAAACTCCAGTGGCTCCACATCCTCGTCTATGTCCACCACCCGGAGCTCTCCCGTTGCCCCAGTATTGTATTTATCTGGAATGGGATTGAGATCTGCCTTGGTATATTCCACCTTGGCTCGCTGATCCCGGCTTACATTGGCTCCCACTGGCGCCTCCGGCATACTGCATGTTATCAATGCCATTACCAACGCAATTGCCACTTTTCTTAACGTTCTTTTTTTCACGCCACACACTTCCTTTCGTACTTTACATGATTAGTTATTTCGCATACAATCATAGTATTCATATAATTTTTGGACACCATTTTCCAGGATATAATAATGTCTTACATAGGGAATCAAAAGTACAAAAAATAGGATACAAAGCGCCAACACCGCCCACTCCTGGATCACCAAGTTGGCAAGAATGGATATTACTGCCAAGATGGCAAATAATACCGTAACAATGAGATGAATCAATCGCTCATGCTGAAAAAATTGAATCTGAACCAACATCTCAGCAAGGACTTTTTCCTTATCCGCAAGAGGTACTTCGCCCTCTGCGTATTTTCGATACATCTCCAAATATCGTTTCAGTCGTTTTTCCATCGTTCCCTTCTCCTTCCGTAACCCCTTACTCTTTAGCGCACAAGTACTGGTCGCCGATATTCCTCTAGCATTGCACTCCCTCGCTTTGCAGTAGCCACGCTGCGATAAAGGTCCGCCCCGCGAATGTCTTGCTCCAACAATCTTGCCACCTCTGGCGCGAGCTTTTCTTTGTCTTTTGCCACCCTGCCAATCAAAACCGTATCACGTATCTCGCCCAGCAGAGGTGCCGCCCCCTGTCGCATACCTAGTAAGCGAATATACGGAAGCTTTTCCTCTCTCACATCTGTTTTCTTCACCCCGAGAAGGACTTGAAATACCGCCCGCTTCACTCGGGACATGGTGATATTTTTTGTCTTACATCGATTCACAAAATCGGAAAAAGAAATCGCTTCGTTCCAATTTTTCCGAAACACTCCTGCCAATTCTTCCGAAACGTCTTTATACTCTTCCAGCGTGTCCCATTTATCCCGAAGCGCATAGGCGCACATACTCCAAAAATCCTCGGATACCAGCTGATATCCCGCTTCGCGGAACCATTTACTAGCTTCCGGGGACATGCCCGCTATGGCACCTTCTCCCTGGCCTTCATGCATCACTAATTCACGAATGGCAGTGGCAGACAAAAACATCTCTTGCGCAACATCTTCCCGTGAAGTCACTGCAGAATCCACCGTGTCATGATATCCCATTCCCTGGCGTCGAACCGCCACCGGTTTCATGGAAGAGCCAATTTTCTGTGCCGCTTTCATATACTCCAATGCTAGAATATTATTAGGGGAAAATAACCTCTGAATCACATCATCCGTCCAACGCTCTGGCTGCTGTTTTCCCAGATTTTCTCGAAATGCAAGTTCTCGAGCTGCCGGAAACGAAAGTCCTTGCCGAAGCGCTTTTCCAAGAGCCTCTCGATATTCCGCTGGTTCTTCTGCAAAATACTGTCCAGCCTGTAAAAGCAGGGATTGATCCAACTGTTCACTTCCAAAACAATACTGGTCCACAAAAGAAAGGGATTCCAGTGCCAATATTCCACCGTAAGCAAAGTCCTCTGCGCTGGAAATCCCATAACGCACGGGAAGCTCCAACACAAGATCCGCCCCACCTTCTAGCGCCATTTGGGTTCTGGTATATTTGTCCACCATAGCTGGCTCACCCCGTTGCACAAAGTCCCCATTCATCACAGCGACGATGGTGTCTGCGCCAGTCAACTCCCGCGCCTTCTGTATATGGTATTGATGCCCTTTGTGAAAGGGATTGTATTCGCAGATAATACCTGTTGCCGACATGACATCCTCCATTTTTATAATTTTCCATTTACAAAAGATTACTTTTATGATACCATTTAACCACCAATTACGCAACTATCTCTCCCGGCAAGGAGGGATATGTATGAAACATTTTTTACCAATTCGAATCAATTATTTTCTCATTATTCTATTGTTAATGAATAGCCTATATCCGGTTGGTTGCCCTGCACATGCAGCCACCAAAATTCCAAACTTTATTGTTTTAACTGCATATAGCAAGACCGTTCGTATCGGAAGCGAGTTTTACCTGGGTGCCTTTGCGTCCAATGGTCGGTATCCTAAGTGGAAAAGCAGCAATTCAAAAGTCGCCTCTGTGAATACCTACGGTCTGGTAACGGCAAAAAAAGCCGGAAAAGCCAGGATTACTGCAAAGATTTCCGGCGCGGAAGCCAGCTGTACTGTAACCGTACGAAAGACTACGATTACTCTCAGCAAAAAGTCTGTCACCTTGGAACACGATGAAACCTACCGCCTTCGCGCTGAGACTTCCAGCGGGAGTAGTGTATCCTATCGCTCCAAGCGTCCCAGCATCGCTTCGATCACCGACGATGGTATCATATGTGGCGAAAAGCCGGGGAGTACTACCATTACCGTCAGTGCTGACAATGTGAAAGTAACTTGCCGTGTCAAGGTGAGGAAGCCTACCATCACGTTAAGCAAAACCAGCTTAAAACTAAAGGAAGACCAAGAGTACAAGCTTTCTGCCACCACTTCTTCCGGGTTAGAACCCAGCTGGCGTTCCACCAAACCTAGCATCGCCGAAGTAGACGACGAAGGAAATGTGTACGCCTTAAAGCCTGGCACTACCAAAATCTGCGTCTCCTTGGACAGCACCAAGAAGTATTGCAGTCTGCGTGTACTAAAATAACGAACCAAGAAGTATGAAACAAACGGAGAAGATGGTTGCGTAATTGATTTCTCATATTTTCCCAGACATGGGCATACACTGATACGAGTCACATTTTTTCATTCATACATTTACTTTTAAGGGGGTATCTTACAAAATGGCAAAGGACATTATTTATTCCTATCCTACCATGGAAAAAAAACTGCAGGAACTTGCCGCCACTTATCCGGCAGAATATTTTCGCTACGAATCTCTTGGAACCACCTATGGCAAGCGCCATATTTATGCTTGCTATCTTGGGCCTCAGACTGCCTCGCGGCAATTCGTTCTCACCGCATCCATCCACGGTCGCGAGTATATCAATACCACCGTGCTTCTTGAAATGCTAGAACACTATCTCGCCAACTACACGCCCCTCTACCAAAAAGAATGGGGCGACTTGTGTGTCTGTGTGATTCCCATGGCGAATCCAGACGGAGTGGCGATTTCTATGACTACGGACGCCAAGCGTTGGAAGGAAAATGGGCTGGGGGTGGATCTGAACCGCAACTTCCCTTGCGGATTCGGGGAAGCTTCTGACCGTAACCGTCAAAATCCCGGCGAGCATGCCGGGGACCAGCTGGAAACCCAACACTTGATGAACTTTATCGAGGGACTGTCCCACCCTTTGGCTGTAATACACTATCACTCCCGGGGAAATTTGATTTACTATGATTATAAAGTAGGCGGTGTGTTAAAGGCAAAAATCTGCCACCTGGCAAACATTGTCCATGCTGTCACTGGCTACCGCCTCGTAGAAAACACAAAAGACACTCGTCCTGCCGGCGGTTTTGGCGACTGGTGCGTCTACGAAAAAAAAATACCGTCCATTACCATTGAGACCGGGTTCCTTAAAACCCCAGTTCCCAAATGGCAACGAAACGGTATCTGTTATAAAAATTTATTCGTTCTTCGTGATCTTCTTTCCAGTATTTTGTAGCTCGTCACCCAACTGGATGTAAATCTCATACTGATCCGCTGGAAGGACATCCAACCACATAACAATACTATATTCCAATGTCTCAAAGATTTTCATGGTCTGATACGTATCTGCAAACTCGACGTACCACACCGATTCCAAGCCACGGAAATACACTTTCTTCACCGCATGGTCAATCTCACGGATGTAGAATAGATCTTCCTGTCTGCGATACGAGATAGACGGCTCACGAACGGCTGGTGCTTCCTCGAAGTTCAGACCTTTTGCCTGTGCTTCCTCCAGCGGTTGTGGGCGCTTCAAATCTCCACATACGTAATCGGTATTTTTCACCAATGCCTTAGACAAGGAAACCGTATCCACCTCAAATGGATGTGCACGGAAAAATCCAGGTTTCACATAGAATTCACCCAACACTTCCATGGTATCAAAATCATACTCGATGATCATTCCACGATTTTCTTCAATGTTTGGCTCAAGATCTCCCGCCATGGCATAGAGACGACGAGTCTCCTTATCAAACACTGCGTTAGAGCGAATCTTGGACTTCGGACATGGGAATCGTTTGTATAATTCCACCGTCCGGTCCTTTTCATTTACTTTGTAAAAGCTAATATAACTGTTCGTGTCCTTATCAAAGAACTTAACCTTACGGCGCTTGTGCCAATGATTATCAAACACCATAATGTATCGGACATCCGGATTATCATTTTCTTCTGGTTCTACTTCAAACACGGCATGCTGCTGATAGAACCAAGGCACATCGCCAATCGGTGTCAATAACTTCTCTGCCGTTGGTGTTCCTTCCCAGAAACGTGGATCTGCCATCACCCATTTGATTTCATTCTTACTCCAGTCAAATTTCGCAACGGAGTGAATGTTTCTCATGGAAACCAACATGGAATCCTGTTCTTTGTTGTAAGACGCAGAATTAATATGCGCCCAATCCATCATATCTTGATACGTCTCATCAAAGAGGTCGCCCACTTTTATCTGATGAACGATACTTCCACTTTCACGATCAATCTCAAGAATCAAATCTTCCGAATGCTCTTCCAAACTATTACCCGCTGTCAATATATTACCTGCCAGCGTCTTTTCTTCCACTGTATGATGAGCACCATTTTTCACAAGATACGTTCTGCCCACACGTCCCAAGTAATCCATATCATACATCTGTACCGAATGAGGATTTGTATAGGATGGCGCAGATACCTCTCGTTCCATAAACAGAAAACGCCCTTTGGACAATGGGAAGATTCCATATCCCTTCGGCTTTCTCTCCAGATAATATCGAATCTGACCCGCTCGGTCAAATACACACGGACGAATATCAATGCCACCTGCCACTAAAATATTATCAAAAGCAGGGTCTGGATTTGCCTTCTTGACAGAGATAACGTCTTGCAAATCATCTGGCAATGGATCTGTCGTTAACGGAAATGTCCTGCTATCACAGACTTCTCCATTTTCATCCAACAACTCGATAACAACATCTGTACTTCGTCCTGGATACAAACCGATAATCGGAATACGATGTCTCTTCTCTGGTGGATAATCAAAAACAAAATCCGTCTCTGGCGTATCTCCTTTTACCGTAGCACGAACGGCATAATCCGTAAGCGTTGTAAACAATACAAGTGCCGTCAGCGGAGCCTCACTAAAAGGATTCATTACCACCAACATGTTTTTGAAGGTATACTTCTCACTTCGAAGTTGTAGTTCCAAGAACCAATCTCGTGCCTGGGACGTCATCGAATACATTTTCTCTTTTTTAATGTTTCCTCGAAGACAACTTGCTTGTGGACGTCGAAACATCCCTTCATACTCCACAGAACCTTTTTTTACCCATATTGTTGGTCGGACAGTAACGGTTCCACCATTGTCACGAAACACCTGTTTCTTCCTTGCTCTACGGAACGTCCGATATTTTCTACGAGCCTTTTTGATCTTCTTTTTTAGCTTGTCTGTTACATTACTCATCTGTTCATTCTCCTAATCAGTCGCTTTTATCGCTATATTTATCTATAGCATTCCCTTCACGACCAACTCATAAACCTGTTTTGCACATTCCACTGGTGAATATGTCACCGTGTCCAGCACAATTTCCGGATTTAACGGCTCTTCATAGGAAGAATCTTTTCCGGTAAAATTCTTAATTTGTTTTTTGTACAATCCCTTTGGATCACGCTCCATGCAAGTCTCAAAGTCTGTATTTACATATACCTCGATGAAGTTCCCTTCGCCGGCACGCTCTCTGGCAAACTGGCGCATCTCGCGAAACGGAGAGATAAATGATACCAATGTAATGATCCCTGCATCCTGAAACAATGCCGCAATCTCACTGATTCGACGAATGTTCTCGTTACGATCCTCATCCGAAAAACCAAGATCTGAATTGATGCCACAGCGAATGTTGTCTCCATCCAAGAGGTAAACCGCTTTCCCTGCTTCGTTCAGCATCTTCTCTAATTCAACCGCCACCGTAGATTTACCGGAGCCCGAAAGCCCGGTAAACCATACGACAACGCCTTTTTGTCCCAGCACATTGCACCGATCCTCGTAGGATACTTTGTTGTTGTGCCAGACGATATTTTCGTTTTTATTTTGTGAAACGTCTTTCATGTTTATAACCTTTCTTCTCAGCTAAAGATAATGCCCTTATCTTTGAGAAGTGTCTTAATCTTACTGATATTCTTACTATAATCAAAGTCGCTGTCTTTCAACTGTGCGTCCGCTTTGATATCCGTTGTCACTTTATCGCCAACCCAGAAGATATCCATATCGCCCTGGATAACCGTCTTCATGATCTTACGATCCGACTCTGTCAATCCAGTTGCTGTAACGATAAGAATCATACCAGCATCCAACATCAGATTTGCCACCTCGGCAAAACGACGAATCTGCTCCTTGTGATCCTCATCATTTGTTCTCTTGGTATCAGCGCCGACACCGTACAGATAGGAACCGATTCCCATGTAATATACATATCTTCCGCTATCCAGAAGTGTCTTCTCCAATGCCTTTGCCAAGTCCTTCTTACCTGTGTTTTTCTCACCTGTCAACACAAGCAACTGTGGACGCTGTGCATAGTGCTCGATACGAGCTTCAATATCAATTTCGCTGGTCTCCCATTTGTAGTTACGGAGCATAGCGCTGGAACGGATTTCGCTTTCCTCATCCTCCAATGCCTCTGTGATGATACCACCACCAGCGATTTCATAATCATCTACGATAACAAAACGGCTTGTACTCGCGCCGTCTGCCACAAGGTCAAAAGCGATCGGCTTGTCTGTTCGAAGGATTACTTCTGCCACTTCGTGACGCTCAACTCCCTGTTTTGCCTCTTCTGCGGAGAGGTTGGAGGAGTTGATAACACCTTTGATCTGCTCTACTTCAACTTTAACCTTCTCGCCACCAATCTTCAAGAAATATAACTTGCCTGGAACAAAGTCTTTTTTGCCCAACCAGAAGATATTGGCAGAAATACGGGAAGCGGTCTTAGGCTGTGGCTCTCCAGCAATTGCCATAACCTCTCCACGTGTAATATAAATCTGCTCCTGCATGGTAAATCCGATTGCCATGCCTGGTTTTCCTTCCTCAATCGGAGCAGTATTAAAGGACTCAATTGTCTTGACATGACTCTTCTTTCCAGATGGATAGAAAATAATCTCCTGTCCTGGACGAATGGTTCCTGTCTCGATGGTTCCTGCTATGATACGACGATCATCGCCATCTCTTGTAAACTTGTACACATCCTGTACCGGCATACGGAATGGCTGTTTGTCGTTTTCCTGCTCATTTTCAAATTCATCCAATACCTGCAAAATGCACATTCCATCATACCAAGGCATCTTGTCGCTCTTGGTAACAATATTCTCGCCTTGGAATGCACTTACAGGAAGTACAAATGCTGGCTCAATGTCTATTTCCTTCAAGAATGTAAGGTACTCTTCTTTTACTTTTTCATATACTTCCTGGCTGTAATCCACCAAGTCCATCTTGTTGATAACAACAGCAATCTGCTGGATACCAAGCATGGAAAGCATATATGCATGACGTCTTGTATTTTCCTGCACACCCTCTGCAGCATCGATCATAAGAAGAGCTGCCTGAGCACGGGAAGCTCCCGTAATCATGTTTTTCAAAAACTCAATGTGTCCTGGTGCATCCAAAATAATATAATCACGTTTGTCTGTCTTAAAGAAACATCTGGCAGTGTCAATGGTAATACCCTGAGACTGCTCGTCCTTCAATGCATCCAACAAAAAGGCATACTCAAATGGCTTGGAATTGCGGCGGCATGTCTCTTTTACCTGCTCCAATTTGCCTTCTGGCAAGGAATCTGTATCTGCCAACAAACGACCCATCAACGTACTTTTACCGTGATCCACATGACCAACGATAACGATATTCATATCTTCTTTTTTCATTACATGTAGCCATCCTTCCTCAATTCTTCCAATCCGCCGCCACCTTCTTTGTCCTGGGCACGGCCGGAACGCTCTGCAATATTTGCAAATTTACCAGTCTTCAACTCTTCGATAATCTCACGCACATTCTTTGCAGTGGACTCAACTGGTGTAGTACAAGGAGCACAACCAAGAGAACGATATCTCGTTCCGTCTCCCTGATCAAAATACAATGGCACAACAGGAATGTTTTCTCTCTCGATGTATTCCCAGATATCCAACTCAGTCCAGTCCAAAAGTGGATGAACTCGTACGTGAGTACCTGGTGCCCAATCTGTCTTATACTGATTCCAGAATTCTGGTGGCTGATCTCCAACATCCCAGTCATTATTCTTATCTCGTGGTGAGAAATAACGCTCTTTCGAACGACTTCCTTCCTCGTCTGCACGTACACCTACAATAACGCCGGTGTATGGCTCGATGTTGACATCCTTCTCATAAATGCCTTTGCTATGGTTATAACGATAACGTGGCCAAGTCGCATTCAATGTATTTGCCAAAGCTGTTGACTTCAACGCTTTACAGCACTCGAGATGACTCACATTTCCGTCAGGGAATGTTGCTTTTTTCTCCAGTGCTTCTGTATTTTCTCCGTAAATCATATCCAGATTCCATTCTGCGGCAAGGCGATCACGGTACTCGATCATTTCTTTGATTTTGAAATGTGTATCTACGTGAACAAGAGGGATTGGAACATGTCCAAAAAACGCTTTTCTAGCAAGCCAGAGAAGCACGGTACTGTCCTTTCCAATTGACCAGAGCATACATAAGTTTCCGAGCTCGCTGTAAGCTTCTCTCAAAATATGAACACTCTTATACTCTAACATATCCAAATGATCCATTGCTTTCATCCTCTCATTTCTGCAATTTTTTTCTATTCTATATATTTTACAAAATTGTAACAATACTGTCAATCTATTCTATAAAATATGTATGTTTTCTTTGTGAACTTTATTGTTCGATTTCATAAACGGTTCCTGTCTTTTTCTCATGATACAATGCATATCGGTATCCATCACTCATAACTACTTGGGCATGATACTCCATGGCATTGTAACTGTAGTAAACCTCAACTTCACTCACTGGGTAGTCTTCACTTCGATATTTGTCGGCATAATTGTCAATGGCCATTCTCGCTTGGATTGGATACAAGGGATTGCCAAATGCCACAACACCGTAACCAAACGCAACAACCACTCCGAGAACGCAACAAACAATGCCCACCACCAGCGGTTTCTTCTTATTAAGAAGCACGCGTACAAGAAATCCTCCGCCAATTCCTAACAACATAAAAATGATTATAACAGGTAAATTGTTCAAAATTGTGTTAATTTGAAAATTTTCTTGCACCATCTGAAATACCACCGCCAATGCCGCTGTTGTTCCCAGCACCACAAAGCTAAGTTTGCGAAGAAAAATTGCCGCCAGCATTCCAAAGACCGGCACTACAAATACCACCTGTGGCATATCGTAATTTGTAGACAGCTGCATATACTCCCACAGCCCCCCAACGGAGCACACAAGTATAAGCAGGCCTTTCATGATCCTTTGAAATCGTTCTTTCATAATTATGTATTTCCTCCATATTCACACAAAAAGTGTTTGAATAATATGAAATCATCCAAACACTCTATCACAATAAATAGCAGTGTAATTGTACCATTTGTTTGTGTTTTTGTCAATTTTTCACCATTTCCTCAAATGGTAACCTTATTCTTGCTCGATGTAGGTGACGGTTAGGGAACTATAAAAATGTTTTCCCCATTCTTCCTCATAAACATCCTTACATCCCTTTGGAACATATACCGTTAATGATTTTACATTTCCAATCTGCGAATCCACTAACTTAGGAGGTTTTTTCCCCTTCATAACACAAATTAAGTTTTTCTCATATGTTATGTCCAACAAATCTGCAATCTCTTTCACTTCTGACGGCACAATCACCTTGTTTGGACTTGGTCCCAAAAAACCATAATAAAACACCGCAGTTGTCACTTCTTTAGGAATTTTTAATACTCCATTTTTAGCAGAGCCCGCCACTAGTCTTCCGGTTTTCTTATTATAAAGACAGCCGTTTTTTACTGCATACTTTTCGTTCCCTTTGGCAACCTTTATTGTCACGTTGTTTCTAATCCGTAATCCTTCATCCTCAATCCGGGTTACCCCTTTAGGAATCACAATCGTAGATACTCCATCGTAGTTCGCCCTAAACCTTTTTATTGTCTTCACCGTTTTCGGAATCACTACTTTTTTTCTGCTTTCTACAAAACCATACAATATTTTTCCATCCTTAGACAACAAACATCCGGCGATTTCTTTGTATGTTTTGTTTTTGGGTGATATTGTAAACTTTTTCCACCTGTACTCTGAAAAATTACTGATATTTTTCTTCACACCTTTCGGGATGTTAATGATTTTTCCATCTTGAATGATACTAAAACAATTCCACGTTATCTTCTCCACAGTAGATGGAATTTGAATCTTCTTTATCTTTTTAGTTCGCTCATATATGACCATCGGTGTATAATCATAATTACAATCATCCGGCGCAAAATTCACCCCAAATATGTTTTCTCCATCCCCATAATCTTGCCAATCCGAATTCATAGTATCCTTCGGTCCACCAAGTTTTACGACCTTCTTGCCATTTATCTTAGTCGGAATCTTCAACGTAGCAATGCCTTTATCTGACCGTGGAGTTATCTTGGTTATCCAGATTCCTCCCTTGGTTGATTCGTACTTGTATTGGAAATTACCTTTTACAATTTTACCTGCTTCGGCTTGATTCACATTTAACATTCCCACCAGGAGCAATGCTAACAATAGTAATAGTCTTTTCATACTAAAAACCTCTCCTTCGTAACTGATAATCTCATAATGACATAGAAATGTGGCTTATGTATGGCACTTACAACACAGATTTCTCATTTTTACAAATACAGGGAAGAATCACAATAGCTGCGATCCTTCCCCGATATCTTTTCTGTTATTCTTGCTCGATGTAAGTGACAATTAGTGAACTATAGTATTTAAACTCTTTTTCCCATGCTTTCTCATAAGCAGATTTCGCACCTTTGGGAACATAAACGGTAAGTTTTTTAACATTATTCGATACTGTACCAATAAGTTTAGGAGGGATTTTTCCTTTCATCACGCAAGTAAATTCATCCGCGGCAGAAAAATCAAGTAATGATTCTATTTTCTTCATGCTCTTTGGCACAATCATCTTACTTGCCACTCCACCAACCCGGTGGATTCCCATATCGTCAATTCGCACACCATTTTCAACGTAATACGATGTAGCATACGTCACCCCTTCCGGAATACGAAACACTCCATCCGGAGCACATGCCGTAACTAATCTTCCCGTTTTCTTATTATAAAGACAGCCATGTTTTGCTGCATATTTCTTATTTCCTTTCGCAACCTTTATTGTCACTTTGCTGGAAATTGTAAATCCATCACCTTCAATCTTAGTTACACTTTTCGGAATTATAATTGTAGATACTCCATGGTAACTTACACAAACAGTAGCAATAGTTCTTACTGTTTTCGGAATTGTCACTTTTTTTCTTTTCTGGACAAAACCGCGAATCGTTTTACCATCTTTGGACAACAGACAACCTCTACGCACTTTGTATGTTTTGTTCTTAGGTGATATCGTTAGTTTCTTCCATCTTATTTCTGTCAACCACTCTACATTCTTTGAAACATTCTTTGGAATATTAATAATTTTTCCATCTGAAATTTTACTGAAACAATGTTTTGATATTCTTTTAACCGTGGAAGGAATACAGATTTTTTTTATCTTCTCTACACGTTCATCTGTACGCTTTGGTATCAACTTTATCGGCCCTTCCTCCGCATAGGTCACACCAAAGATATTGGTATCATCCTCCCCTAATGGCTCATCATTATATCCCCCCAACTCTACAACTTTTTTACCATCCAACTTGGCGGGAATCTTCAATGTAGAAATTCCTTTGTCTGATTTCGGGGTGATTTTTGCAATCCATATCCCATCTTCAACTTCCACATATTCATATCGAAATTTTCCAATGGTTTTGACACCGTCTTTGGCATCGGCATAATTGAAATTCAACATTCCTACTATGAGCAATGTTAACAATAGTACTAATTTTTTCATAATAAAAACCTCTCCTTCGTAACTGATAGTCTCATAATGACATAGGTATGGCGTTCTCCATATATTCAAGTATAAGGTAGCCTGTTCCACATAATCCACCTTCCCATACATCAGACGTGGCATAACCAGAATATAACGCAGCTTTTCTGAAATAATTCTATTATTCTTGCTCAATAATGGTAATCTGACCGGGATATTCCGAAATCATATCTTGCCATTCTTCTTCGTAAGCTTGTATACATCCCTTAGGAACGTATAGCGTCAATTTTTTAGAGTGAGAAAAGCCATAAAACGAGAACTTAAAAGGTTTTTTCCCTTCCAGAATACAAGTCAAATCTCCAGGTTCAACATAATTAACCATACTTTTCACTTTCTTCACACTTGCTGGTACGATTATCGTCTTTGCTTCATATGTCAGGAAACCTGTCACATAGGTTACTCCTTGCGGAATACGCAACACCCCATCTTTCGAAACATACGCGGTTATCAGATGTCCAGTCTTTTTGTTATAAAGACATCCATTCTTTACTGCAAATTTTTCACTTCCCTTCGCAACTCTTATCGTCATTCCAGTACCCATATGACATCCTTCTGTTTCTATTTTTGTAACACTTTTTGGAATAACAATTGCGAATGCACCCTCATAAATCCTAGGAAACGCCCGAATGGTCCTCACTGTTTTCGGAATCGCGATTTTTTTTCTTCTCTCTGCAAAACCATAAAATGTTTTTCCATTCTTGGACAGCAAACATCCCTGAACCACTTTAAATTTTTTGTTCTTCGAAGAAATCGTTATCTTCTCCCAATTCGCCTTCCCTGGAAGCTTATCTACATCTTTCTTCACACCTTTTGGAATGTTAATGCTTATTCCATTATGAACACCATAGAAACAATGACTTGTTATTTTCTTTACGGTAGATGGAATCTTTATGCGTTTTACCTTTTTTGCCCTTTCACACACATCTTTTGGTGCCAAAAACACACCTTCACCATCATCTATATAGTAACACCCAAAAATATTGGGCACCTTCCAATCCTTCGTGGTAGCACGAGATGCCCCTAGTCTAACAACTTTTTTGCCCTTTATCTTTTTAGGAATCTTCAATGTGGAAATTCCTTCGTCCGACAATGGAGTTATCTTATTTATGTAGATGTCGTTTTTTTCAACAACATATTCATACTGGAAATTACCAATAGTTGTTGTTGAGATTTCAAATGTTGGCTTATCTTTCGCCTCAACAAAAGATACATTCAACATTCCCACCATGAGCAATGTCAACAATAGCACTAATTTTTTCATAATAAAAACCTCTCCTTCGTAACGGATAGTCTCATAATGTCATAGAAGTGTGGCACAAGTATGGTAGAAAATTACATTTCCTTTCTTTGACTTTATCTGTCTAACGTATGTGATTTCTTGACCAAACGCACAATTTTTGCACTTTTTCGCCCATTTTTGTGCGTTCAGTCAACTTTTCGCATACGTTAGACAGATAAACCCAAAAACAAAATCGTTTTCTGTATACTGCGGCTCAAAAGGAGGTGTCGCAATGAGTTCGCAGACGGAACGATATAAAAGACTTCAAGCCACCTATGATTTTACGGATTTGGAAATCAAACAATTGCATTATGGTGTTTCCATCATCTGGTATGAATGTTCAAAATTTATAATAATGGGGATACTTTTTGGGATTATGGGACTGTTTGCAGAATATATGATTGCGATTATTACGCTGCTTCCCATTCGGATATTTGGCGGCGGATTGCATTTTAACCATTATGTTTCCTGCTTTCTCTTTACCACTTTTTTTATTGCCTGTCCTATTTTTCTGCGGGACGTGGCCATGACACCCGAGAGTGGACGCCTTGCCTTGCTGGCTCTTTGTCTTGTCACAACTGCCCTTGCCGGACCCGTGACATCAAAAAAGAGACCCTTGCTGTCTCATCGACGATATTGTAACTTTCGCCGAATCACTTGCGGTCTCTTAATTATTTATATGATTCTTTTTGGTTTTGTCAGAACGTTTCCCGGGGAAAACATCTGTCTCTGGGTAATTGTTCTGCAAACAATACAATTAGCATGCGCAAAACTGCTGCGGAAAGGAGAAATCTATGAAAAAAATGACTCACGGAGCACTGTATAAGATCTGTAGTCTCTGCATCGCTTTGGGATGGATTGTTTCATCTTCATGTCCTAGTTTATTGTTCTGGGGCGAGCCTGACTTCCCAACCGACAAATAAGAAACTATGTATCTATGGCGATATAGCCTTTCCAACACAATTGGCTATATCGTCACCTCAAATATTACTGCATCTACACCTTCTTTTTTATCGCTCATTGCACATAGTTCACCACAGTATTTATCTACTAACTTCTTTATGTGGTACAGACCAATTCCTCGCTCTTCTCCCTTGGTACTATATCCTCTTACAAAAAATTGACTGATTTCATTCTGTGTCATATGTTCGTAAGTATTTGCGATTCGCACGGAAATTTGTTGGGAATCATTCAACGCAATTTCCAACCATATTTTCTTTCCTTCTCCATAATCCCCCAACGCCTCAATTGCATTATCAAAAAGCGTGCCTATTATTTCTACCCATATCACATCCGAAACGCGACTTTCAATCATGCTACAACGAAAGGATGTTTCCAACTGGATTCCTTGTTCTACTGCCTCATTTAATTTCTCATAAATCAACGCTATGATAGAAGGTTCCTCCAATGTTATCGCGTCATTGGGAAGTTCGTACATCAGAGTTTTTGACAAGTACCCCCTCTGTCCTTCAACCAATTCTTCATACGTATCATAAACTTGAAACATACTATATGCCGTATTGATATGGTTTTTAATCTTATGTTGTCTTCTTTGAATTTGAATCATTACCTTCTTATATGAATCAAAATAATGTCTGCGAATTTGAGCCTCGATCTTATATTTTTGCACTCGGAACATGAGAAGCCACATAACTAAAACACATGCAATTATATAAATATAATCCATGAGATTAAACTCATTAAATATTTTAATTATGATAACTGGCACAAACATCATCATGCTCAGTATTCCAACAATTATATAGGCAAATTCCCACTTCTCAAAGATGCGCATTACTCGGTGTATCTTCGTCCGCGAAATCCAATACGACAATACTACCGTCATGCTCACAACAAGTAGTGTATGACTTTCTTCTAACGCTACCACCTGAAATAAAATAAAGCATCCCCACATAAGTAGCAGTTCAATCATACTCACTACAAGCGATCCTACAACCACAAGTGCCAACGTATACAAATAGTCTTCTCCGTATGCCCATTTAACAAATGCGTACAGTATGACAAAATGAATAAAGGATACTTCCAATGGCAATTGGTAAAACAAGCTTCCCACCACAACTGCCATATATACCGACAGATAAATCAGGTTTCGCCAAATACCGATGGTCTTCCTTTCTTTTTCCAATGCTGTTAAAATAGTGACAACCGATATACCTTCACAAAGCGCAAATATACAATTCATCTCTCGACCTTCCCTTCAAGCTTTTGCAGCTCCTCCAAAAACGCCGTTTTCATACGTCCGCCGATTTCCACCAGCTCCCCCGTCCTACGCATTTTTACATATTGATTGGACGAATCCACACACTCAATGTATGCCACATTAACTGCAATTCCTTTTGCCGTGTATATAAATTTCTGCGTCTGTATTTTCTTGAGAAAATCCTTTAGTGGCTGATGCGGAACATCAAACACTTCCTCCGTGGTATGAATATGCAAAACTCGTCTATGGTAATCAAGATATACAATCGTGTCCTCATAAAATGGATATACAACATGATCTTTGCGCACCAAAACAAGCTGTCGCTCCTCTCGTTTTCCCTCAAGTTTACGAAGCACATCCCGGATTACCTTTTGAACTCGTTCTTTTGTTATTGGTTTCTCTATATAATCAAAACAATGTACCATTCGCAGCAGGTTTGCTTCCAAGCCCGCCAACGTGGTAATAAATATAATTTCAGCTGCTGAATATTTTTCCAATTCACGTATGGTTTTGGCAAACGTAATTCCGGAAAAATCATTTGGTTCATCGGGCTTTAGCACAATGTCCACCAGAAAGATATCAATCTTTTCCTCCACTGCGCATGCCATCGCCGATGCCAAATCGCCAAAAGCATATACTTCTAATTCATCTCCGCACTCCTGTACCATACGAACTAACGCTTTTCTGGAAATCTCCAAATCCTCCAGAATCAATATACGTCTTTTCATGGTCTCCTCCAACTGCTTCGGTACAGCGCTTGTTATTTCACACCTTGTTCCTGTAAGCTTGTCTTTAATGCCTTCACTGTATCTACGATAACCTTTGTCTCTTTCGCATTGCATTCATTCAGCATATGCGCATATTCTGCCACACGAACTTTCTGATGTGTCTTTGCATTCAAGGAGTCACACACAAGCAAATCCATGGAAATTTCCAGCGCATTTGCAATACGCAGCAAAATCTCAGCACTTGCCCGGGTATTACCCGACTCGATATTGGTAATGTGAGATTGCGTCACACCTACCAATTCTCCTAGCTTTTCCGCCGAATATTTTCGTTCTTTTCGATATTCTTTTACCCGTTTCCCCAACGCATTTACATCTAATTCACGCTCACTCATAGAACACCCTCCGTGCACAATATTCTAAAATAATATTACTATAGGAGGGATTTTCCTCAATAAACTATCCAAGGTTTTCCCCTTGGATAGTTGTGGCCATTTTTTAGACAAATGATTCAAAACCAGCGACTATGGCATCACCAAAACCATGGATGCCACAATTCCTGCCAGCGTTGCCACCAAGGCCCCTGCCAGTGTATAGCGAGTCTTTGTCACTTTTGCTGTCATGAAATACACACTCATGGTATAAAAAATTGTCTCCGAGCAACTCATCAAAACCGACGCCAGCGTCCCCAAATAGCTATCGGGTCCAAACTGCTTGTAGACATCCAACAAAAGGCTTGTGGCCGCCGAGGAGGAAAACATTTTTACCACCACAAGGGGCACCAACTCCGACGGGAAACGGAACCATGCCGTAATGGGGTTTAGAAGTCCCGATAGCATTTCCAGCGCTCCCGACTGACGGAGAACACCTATGGCAATCATGAGACCAATCAGCGTCGGCAAGATTTTGTACACGGTTCGAAATCCGTCCACCGCTCCCTCGATAAAGGTGTCAAAAATATCTACTTTTTGCAGAATTCCATACCCCACCACTAGCACCAAAATAAAAGGAATCATGCTATCTGAAAGATAATAAAGAAAATTCACGCCAGGTCTCCTCCTTTGCGAGAGGATATTTTTCTTGCAATCACGGAAAAAATCACACCTGCTGCCGTGGACATAAAGGTTGCCACAAGCCCCATGCCGATGATAGCAGTGGGTGATACCGATCCGTACTCACTGCGATAAGCGATAATATTTACTGGTATAAGTTGAAGGGAAGATATATTGATAATAAGAAAAGTACACATGTCTGCACTGGCAATATGACTCCCACCATTTAACTCTTTCATCTGCTCCATTGCCTTGAGTCCGTAGGGCGTCGCCGCCCAGCCAAGTCCTAACACATTGGCAATCATATTGGAGGCGATGTGTTCGTTGGCTGGATGCTCCGCTGGAATTCCCGGAAACAAAAAACGTAAGGCTGGTCTGAGCGCTCGCGTCATCGCGTCAGTCAAACCAGCCTTTTTTGCAATATTCATAACACCTGTCCACATGGACATGACTCCCAGCATAGCGATACAAAGGGTCACCGCCTCTTTGGACGAATCGATGGCCGCCGTCCCCACATCGCCTATTTTTCCTGTAAATGCTGCCACGATAATGCCCGCCAGCAACATGATTCCCCAGAGTTTGTTTAGCATAATTTGTCCTCTATTTACAATCCTTTGTGTAAAGATATGTAAAAGACAAGTCAATTATGTACCCTTTACAGAAATACCGCTAATAAAACTCCCACAAGAATTCCAACCATAGCACAGCCACTGTAGAATACCACCCATGGATGCAAGCAAACTCTCTTTGTAGCAAGTTTTTCATTTTCCCTTGGCTCATCCTTGCGAGTATACAATATCAATAAGTTACTGGATGCACAGAGATAATTCCAACCAAGTGCCTCTGCATCCTCCACACTACGGTACTGCCAGTCATTGTTCTGCATCAAGATATCTTTATTATCGTCGTACTGATTCTTCTCCGCCTTTGGCAAACGTTCATTTACAGAATCTCTAGAGTCAATGACGTAGTGACGTTCTTCTGGCTCGCCCTTCTCAAAGTAGTAGCGATAACTTGTAATTTTAGTCACATGCCAGCCTTCACTGCTCATGTTTGACAAATAGGTTTCCAAACTTCTGCTAGATAAGAAGAAACGTTTTGTCACTTTACACTCCTGCTCTGCGCGGTATTGCTGTGCCCACTCCTGCGCAGAAACAGACAACTCACGACGCCAGAGATTTCCATAATATCCCATAAGTATACTATATGCAACCACGAACATCAGATATCCAATTCCAAATAAATCGAAACCTGTATTTGATAACAAGGCATTCCATATCCCCATCGCCCCGATTATAAGCCCAATGCCATTGAGGGAGCCAGCCTGATCAATGTAGTGACGATAGTATTTATCCGCATGAACTTTTCTCATCTCCTCGGTGTCATACAATTCATTGATGCCATCCTCTTCCCATTCTTTTGCAAAATAATAGTTCATATCGATATCATGGGTTACTTCTTTCCATCCCAATTCCTCTGCCAACTCAAAAAACTCTTTCTTTGCCTTAATCTCAGACAAACGAGGGCTCTTTGGCAAATCAAAACGGTCAACCTCGTAGACCATTCTCTTTGGTTCTCCCTTTTCGAAGGTATAACGCATACCTCCCCAAGTAATGTTGGTAAAGAACCATCCCTGCTGTGCCATTTCCTCCAACCACATCTGTTCTTTTCGTACGCTACCAAAGAAGCGTGTTTTCTTCATAATCGTTTTATTTTCCATATATCTGTTCTCCATTCTCTAACTGTTTTCTCAGGCGTTCAATCTCCATGCGGACAATCTCTTCACCCAGCTCTGTAATCTCGTATGTTTTCTTTCCGTTTTCTGCCGCGACAACGTTAATCAGGTTATCTTCCACCAAACGTCCCAGCATGGTATACAGTGTTCCCGTTCCCATCTTGATACGCCCATCCGTCAGCTGCTGGATAAATTGCATGATCGCATATCCATGCCGTGCCTCCTTCAATGATAGCAGCGCATAATACGTTGCCTCTGTCATAGGGCTATATTTTTTGTAAATGTTGTCAGACAAACAAACACCCCTTTCTATATGATAAGTCAATCTAGTATCTCTTTGTGCGACACGTCGATTCGTGACATATCGCTTCATGACATGTTGCAACTCGATATGTCGCCTCTCGACATATTCATAATAACGTAATTTTTTATGTATGTCAACATCTTTTTTCATTTTTTTGCAAAAAAAGAACCACAAATTCGAGAAAAGGTCTTCCTACGAGATTTATGGTTATCTTTTTTTTACAGCAAAGACGCTCATTTTTGGGGGGAGCCTCTTTGCAGTAAGAGGATATTTAGGGTGTTCATCTATTATTATACATTTTTTCACAACAATTGCATTGCAAAAAAAGACAATAACTTTGCATTTTTTGCGCAAATCTTGCAGATATCCTTTACTTTTACTTTCGAATTCGTTATATTGATTTTATAAAGAGTACCGCACCACGAGGGGAGGAATTTCATTATATGCAAGAAATAGCAGAATACGCACCCTATCCGGAAGACTTGGTATGTCTCCACAAGAAAACCGTCGGTGGTGTCAATTATCCGTATCATC
Organism: Eubacterium sp.; assembly: GCA_045578325.1. GTDB lineage: Bacteria > Bacillota > Clostridia > Lachnospirales > Lachnospiraceae > Eubacterium_F. Next base: position 11,840 of record JAZNJZ010000044.1, on the reverse strand, counting down.
GACACGACGGCTATGAGATTTTTTTATTTTTAGATGGAAATGTGCAATTGTATCTAGAAGAAAGTTGCTATGATTTGAAACCAGGCGACCTAACAATCATGTCTCCTGTCAACATGCACCGCATCAATACAAAAGACAAAGAAATTTATGAGAGAATTACCATTAACCTTCGCAAAGAAGTGATTCAAAATATGTCCACAGAAAAAACGGATTTGTTCGCGTGTTTTTCCATTTGCGATAACTCGTCGGTTCCACCTATTACATTGAATAACGAGGATAAAACACAGTTTGTTTCCTTGACCAACCAACTGTCCCTTGCGTTAGAATCCGATGAGTATGGCGAAGATATCCATGTTCGCAATTTGCTGAGCGAACTTTTGCTGTTGGTAAACAAATGCTTTCTCAATGAAACGGAAACGAAGAAAAGCATCATGCCTGAATTGGTCCGAGATATCATGTTGTATATTCAAGACCATATTACGGAGGAGCTTTCCCTCGACCACCTTGCCAACGTTATGTATCATAGCGGCACTTATTTGAGCCGAACCTTTAAAAAACATACGGGCTTAACCCTTCATGCCTATATATTGGATCGCCGCATCGAACATGCCAAGCAACTGCTCCGAAAGGGAAGCAGCGTTTCCAACGCTTGTTTTTCCTCCGGCTTCAGCGACTACTGCAACTTCATTCGAAACTTCACTTCAAAGGTGGGATGTTCGCCAGGGAAGTGGGGGAGGGAGCATCGATAATTAGTTTTTATAGAAACATATCCCATATATAATATCCTCATGAGACCGTTCTCACTTAAATAATTACGCAGCGGTGAGGCACTGCAAAATACGCAGAGCTCTCACCGGCGCAATTATATGTCTCATCGGATTATTATATATGGGATATGTTATTCTGTAAAAACAAAACGATCTCCGCGAACGAAAAGCTCCGCACCCCGCAGCTTACCTAGCGAATCTATCTTCTCAGGGAAACGTGTGCTTTTCGCTCAAACAAAAAACAATATAGCAATCATAAGCAGAAACATTTCGCTTGTATTCGTCGTTTCTGATTATGATTGCTATTGTATTGCTACGCTGTCGCATTGCTCTGCTTCACTTTTGAATACGCCAGTCCCACTGAGAGGAACGCCACTCCAAAGAGAACCTGGATCAGCAACTGAATCATAAATGGCTCCAGAGAGTTCCCTGACTGATACGAATCCGCAAATCCCGCTGCCTCTACGTACCAGTACGCTGGCAGAAAATGTGCTACCTTCACCAGACCATCTCCCAGCATTTCCAGTGGTACAAAGATACCACAGAGGAAACTCATTCCAAGAGAAATAATCGTTCCACACATACTCAGAGCATTTGGTGTTTTTACCACTTGCCCGATAAAGAACACAAGTCCAAGTGCCACAAGCGCAAATGCAAGCATATTCAAGCAGTGCAAACCACCTTGTACGCTGATCATCTCCGTTCCATTTGTAACAAATACAATCAGGCAAATAATGACACACAGGCCTAACATAGTCGTGATAGAACCAGCAAACAATTGCACATTGGTCTTTGTCAAGGAATATGCAGAACACATATTTCGGTCTCGCACTTCCTTACGATGAAAAACGATTAAGATTGTTCCAATCGCATTTATACAAATCGCAATCATCATATATGGCAAATACAAAAAGAAATAATACAATTTTCCATGCTGTGTGGATGCGCCGTCTTTTGCCAAGGTGACGGTCACATTCTGTTTCGCGGCTTCCGTAGCTCGTTTCACTGCTTCCTCTTCGGAAAATCCACCCAACTCATAGCTACGAATCATGGAGATATAACGATTGATTGTGCCACGAAATGTCTCCTCATAAAAAGTTCCGGGAATCGCTGTAAGTTCCATAAGCCCGCTGGCATCTCCATGTAACACTTCCTCACCAAATCCTTTTGGAATCCGAACCACACAACTGACACTTCGATTGTATATCTCGTCCTGGATTTTCTCTTTCTTGTCTTCAATCTCCACCTTCTTGTGAGACTCTGCCAAGTACGCCGTCAAACTTTCACTTACCAGCGACTTATCTTCGTCAAACACACAAAATTTATACTCTTTTCCTTCAAATATTTTCTCCTGATTATCCTTCGCCTTCCCCGACACCATAAGAGTAATACCGAGAAAAATACAAAGGTACATGATGATAAGTCCCTTTTGCTTATTTAATATTTGAAAAAACACCTTATAAACTTGCATAACGATTCCTCCTTATCAGGATATAGCAGATCATTGCCCACATAAGCGCCCCACCGCCTAACAACAACATGTTCTGGGCAAAGCGATGGTACGTATCAAACACATTCAGTGCGTAAAAAGAATCCGCGATTAACGCTGCTGGATTCAAATCATTGAGAATTGGCACATGTTGCTCGATGAGATTCTTGATTCCATGAGCCATCAGATCGCTCATGGCAGACAGCACCAAGCCTATGGAAGTCAATATACCAATCTTCGCGTTCGCGCCAAACTTTGGCAAACATCCAATAAACATTCCCAAGAACACCCCATAAGCCGTTCCGAAAAACAAAATCAGAAGCATCGCCGGAATATTGTCGCCAATCTCCAGTTTTAGCACCGCTTTCATATACACCATCAGCAGACACATAATGACAAACTGTACAAGAAAACCGGCAGCAAAATCCGCAACAATTGTTTTCATCTTGTGGGTTGGCACCACATTGCGTCGTTGTCCCAAAGTGGACACATTTCCCTGTAGATTCATGGCCTTTGAACATCCGGCATAGGAACAAAACAGGCATGACATAGCAAAGATTGCATAAAAATAATTTGTTAAATTGTCCTGATTTCCTTTCAACATCTCTTTATCAGAAACGTAATCTATCTCCGTTGTCAAAACCTCCACTGCGGACATCAACTTTTCTGGTGAATGCGCTCCTACATCCACAATGGTTTTCTCGTATTGCAAAAACTGATTCAAGATCATTTGCAATATCGTCTGCTCTGTCCCATTCTCCGTCACCACTAGCTCAAGGGAATCCTCTACATAGATAATTCCTTTTACCTCGCCATCTTTTAATAGCGTTTTCGCTTTCTCTTCAGACACCTCTTTTACTTCCAAGAGAGGATCGTCACTGTCCTCTGAAAGCGAGTCCAACATCTCCGTCAAAATCTCATTTTCTTTTTCCTCTACCACTGCCACTGGCACCGCCTGCATCTTCTCTGTGGTCTCATAAACATTGCCAAAAGCGAGATACATAAAGGTACTGAGAGCAAATGGAAATAGTAACGTCCAGAACACAATCTCTTTTGCACGGAGCTGCGTCAACAATCCATATTTAAATAAATGACCAAACATCCTTTTCCTCCATTCCGAGAGCTACTAATCTCTCAATTCCTTTCCGGTAATCTCCAAAAATACATCGTTCAACGTTGGAAGTTCCGAATACACACGACCTACTTTGATCTCATTTTTCTGGAAATATTCCAATACATGAATGAGATTGTGTACGCCACCACTAAATCGCATCTGTACTTTTTCGTTATCATAATCCACTTCATATACGTGTGACAGTTCACCGAGTTCCTTTTGTTGTTCCTTCGATAATCCCACTACTTCTACGGTAATGGTTTCTGTATTTTTAATCATCTTCTTCAACTCTTCTTTGGTGCCGATTGCCAGATTTTTTCCTTTGTCCATAATGGCAATTCGCGTACAGATCTGCTCCACTTCCTCCATGTAATGAGATGTGTAGATGATGGTCGCACCCTGTCGGTTCAACTCCACGATTCCTTCGAGAATTTTGTTTCGGCTCTGTGGGTCTACTGCCACCGTCGGCTCATCGAAGAAAATCAACTTTGGTTTGTGGGCGATGCCGCAGGCAATGTTCAGTCGGCGAAGCAAACCACCGGACAATTTCTTTGGGTAAAATTTGCGAAATTCGTCCAACTCTACAAACTGGATTGCCTCTTCCACATACTGCTTTCTCTTCGCTTTGTCCGCGATGTACAAGCCACAAAAATAATCAATGTTTTCATATACCGTAAGCTCATCAAACACCGCTACATTCTGCAACACCACACCGATGTCTTTCTTCGTGTCATAGGATGTCGGGCTCATTTTCTTGCCAAACACCTTGATCTCTCCCTTGTCATAAGAAAGCAAGGAAAGAATCGAACTAATAGCCGTGGTCTTTCCCGAACCATTTGGTCCCAGGAGACCGAAGATCTCTCCTTCTTGTATCGCCAAGCTAAAATGATCCAACGCCACCAGCTCTTTATATCGTTTTACCAGATTTTCTACTTCAATTACTGCTGCCATATTATCCTCCATTCCGAACGCTTACGTTCGTTTTTACATGTTTTTTTGTTTCAGCATAGCTATATCTTACTCCATCTCTCCTCTTCTCGCTAGTGAATATTTTCATATTTGCGATATGACAATTGTCATTTGTCAATCTAACAATTTTCAAGTATAATTGACTAGACAGAACGTTTTAAATCGGAGGACATACATGAGAGGATTGGGAAATAAACTGCTGCTTTTTCTCATATGCAGCTATTTACTTTTATTTGTAGGAATTCATACAACTACCGTAATGGCTTGCATGCTTGCCATTACGGTAAGCGGATTGTGCACATACTGGGACGCTTCCCGCCAGACGGCGTTGTTTCTTCTCCTTTACACGGGTGGAGCCGTGCTTGTGCCGGTCTTTGGCATTTTCCTTCCGCTTCTTTTATACGATGCCCTTTCCTATCGTCAGTATAAAACCCTGTTGATGGTGGCTGCAGGCGGGATTGCATCCCTGTTCCGACTTCCTACGTCACTGTTTATCCCGCTGGTCTTTGCCTTTATCGTAAGTCTTTTATTGGCACTGTATAGCCAGCAGATTCAGACTCTGCGGGAAAATCTCCATCAAGTTCGGGACCGAAGTACCGAGGCTGAGATTGCCTCGCGGGAGCGCAACCAAGCATTGATTGAAAAGCAAAATTATGAGATTCATGCCGCCACTCTTTCCGAACGAAATCGTATCGCCAGAGAAATCCACGACAACGTGGGGCATATGCTGACTCGTTCGATTCTACAAACCGGTGCTTTGAAAGTAATCAACAAAGACCCTGTTTTGGATGAGCCGTTATCCACACTAAGTGATACATTGAACACAGCTATGACTAGCATTCGCGCCAGCGTCCATGATCTTCATGATGAGTCCATTGACTTACGATATGTCCTAAAAGACCTGGTGGAAAAAACGAAACAGCCGCCTATCACCCTGGACTACGACGTGGAAAACAACGTTCCAAAAGAAATGAAATACGCCTTTATTTCCATTGTAAAAGAGGCGATTCAAAACATACAGAAACATAGCAACGCCACCAAAGCACAGATCACTCTGCGAGAGCATCCCGGCATGTATCATATGCAGATCAGAGACAACGGAACCAATATTCCGCAGACACTGAACCACGAAGGAATGGGCCTTTCCAATATGGAAGAGCGCGTTCATGCTCTGGGTGGAAACATACAGATTGACACAAACAACGGATTTTGTATTACGATTTCTATTATAAAATAGCGCTTACGCGTTTGAATGGAGGACATTATGCGAGTACTTATTATTGATGATGATAAACTGGTTTCTTTGTCTCTAAAGACAATCCTAGAGGCCGATGGCCGTGTAGAAGTTGTGGGTATGGGAAATAGCGGTGCCGAGGCAATCGAGCTCTACGAGCAATACACACCTGAGATTTTGTTAATGGACATCCGCATGGAAGGTATGACCGGATTGGAAGCTGGTCAGGAAATCTTAACGCGTCATGCCGATGCCAAGATTCTCTTTCTCACCACATTTTCCGATGATGAATATATCGTAAAAGCCCTCCACATCGGTGCAAAGGGCTATCTTTTAAAGCAAAATTTTGAAAGCATTATCCCGGCTCTTCTGGCTGTCTCAGGGGGACAGACGGTATTTGGAGACGAGATTACCGAAAAACTGCCAAACCTTCTCCATGCAGAGACAGCGGCGCCAGATCTAAAACACTACGGCATTACCGATAAAGAAATGGACATCATCAAGCAGGTAGCAGAAGGTCTGAATAATAAAGAAATTGCGGAGGCACTCTTCTTAAGTGAAGGCACCGTCCGCAATTATCTCAGTACAATATTGGAAAAGCTGGAGTTACGCGATCGCACTCAGCTCGCCGTATTTTATTATCGGGAGTTACAAGGTTAGATTCCCAGATCAACGTCCTCTGTGGTGAAGCCATAATCCTCATCGCTTAAGCCGTAGTCATCGTCTTCTAGGCCGTAGTCGTCATCGTAGTCATCATCAAAGTCATATAAATCTGATGATGGCTCATCTACCTCAGAGGAATTGCCTATAGTCTGTGCAACCTCAAGCAAATCAATTCCTGTTACGTCTTTGATCTTTGTAAACAAATCATCCCACTTCATCTCCGAAGTATATGCATTCATCTGTTCACTATCGGAAATATCACATTTTTCTGCATCTTCTGCTGGTTTCATAGATCCAATATCTGTGCCTTCTTTTTTGGCTGTAACTGTCAAAGTAGCCATCTTGTCTCCCTCGCATACAACCGCTATGGAAGCACCTACGCTATCTTTATTTCCCTGTGATGTAAACTGAAGTTCATAGTTAGCAAGTGGTGTGATTGTTTTGGTGGAAAGGGATACTGTTCCATTGAGGTAACCGTCCTCTTTCCAAGTATTTTCATCAAGATCCTTCACCTTTATTGTGAGTATATCCTGAGTACTTGTAATCATCTCGGAAGCTGGCAATGCCGTTTCATCCACGCTAAGGCTGTATTCACCATTTACTTTTCCGTCTTTCTTTGTTCCTTTTCCAACGATTTTGCAATATTCAACACCGTCTTGTTCCATGGCAAAGCGATAACCAAAATCATTTCCGTTGGTTGGCATAAGACCAGTAATCTTAACGTTGATTCCATCTACTGTCATAGAAATGATTCGTCCAACGATTACACCGTCACCGTCTACATAAACATTCATAACGGCTTCTGAACCAGACTCAACGATGTTTTGCTTTTCTTCTTGTAAAGAAGTAAGCATATCCTCCAGCTCATCCACGAAAGAAGTGTATGCTTCTGCATCAATGCTTTCTACATACTTTTTAATCTCTGGATCCGCTTTCATGGTTGTGACAAACTGTTCCATTACTGTATAAAACTTTTCACCTTTACAAGTAACTTTAAGGTCTGTGCAATCCATCTTAACGCCACTTTCCTCAATAGTAGCCTTCGCTTTTTCTACCTGATCCATTTGATTGATAATCAAATCCGTATATGTAGTAATGATTTTTTCCATTACTGCTGTTTCTGGAATATACTTCTGCACATCCGTAACTGCCTGGATTGCTTGTCCTTTTTCTTCGTCCTGAAGAATGGATGACAAATCCAGATATTTGTCTGAAAGCTCTGGAACCTGTATGTAATATTCTTTGGTGTCATTGTTCATATGCGCATTAGAGGAAAGAATATCGGTTCCATTGATGCGAACCTTTGCCTGGCTATCCAATACATTGTTCCCCTGCTTTGTTGTAGCCACGATTTCCATGTTTTCCAACTTCGAACAATCAATTCCGGATACGGACATCAGCGTACGCAAAGACTGTCCCGCTTCGAATTTGAAAACAATGCTTTGGCTCTTTGATGACGCGCCCACATTTTCACGCAAGCTATCATAATAGTTTACAAATAATTTTTTTCCTACATCACGATTCTGCTTTTCCACATACTGATAGTATTCTGCCGGACTGGAAAAGGTCTTTTTCACAAAATTCCCGATCTGCGCATGGGCAGTAACACCAATCAACACAGCAATAGCCAAAACTGCTGCCGCAATAATAGCCGCAATCTTCTTTCCGCTTCCCACTGGCTGCGAATCAAAACTACCATTGCTCATTGTGGCAGATGTAGTGGTTGTGTTTTCATCCGAAAATGTCATATACTGCTGCTCTGCTTCCTGAACTGGTGCGTCAACCATTGGTGTTCCCCCCATATTTTCCACCATCGCTGTCTCTGCTACCGGCTCTGTCACTACTTTCTCTACGGGATGTCCGCAACTAGGACAAAACGCCGCATTTTCTGGTAACTCATTGTTACAATTCTTACAATACATAGTACTTCCTCCTTTAATCATATATCTTTCCTATTACCATATTGACTACTTTTCTAAAATTCTTGGATTTCCATACACCAACTCTTGGGATATCGCATTTTTATATGCTTGAGCACAACCTTTCGGCACATAAATAGTAACCCCTGACACGTAGGATGCGTTAACCTCCGGTGGGGTCTTAGCCTTGAACACCAATGTAAGAGTTTCTCTATTTACCCCCCAACAATACCCTACTTTTTTTACTGAGGCTGGAATAACAATGCGTTTTACCTCTTCTCCTGCGAAAAACGTATGCTCCATACAAGTAATCACTGTTGGCACATCAAGCACCGATGTTCTAGCTGTTGCCACCACCAGATTTCCTGTTTTTTTATTGTATAAACACTCGTCCGCCACCGCATAATACTCACTCTTCTCCGACACGTGAATCTTAACGATATTAGTAATACGTGACGTAAAAGAAAAATCAATTTTTTTCACAGATTCTGGAATGTATATATATGATATCGCAGAAAATAGATACCCTGCCTTTTCTATTTTTTCGGCACCATCTGGAATCATGATCTCTTTTATAGATGCAGCTTTCCCATATACAACCTTCCCGTTTTTGGACATGAGTACACCATTTTTCGTTTTATACTTCTTATTTCTTGATGAAACCGTCATCTTTTTCCACTCTGTATCACACAATTCTTGGACGTTTTTAGTTACGCCACTTGGGATATTAATGGTTTTCCCTTTTTGTAACTCCGAAAATGCGTGAGGGGTAATTTTCTTCACCGTCTCTGGAAGAATAATTTTCTTTATTTTCTTCACGCGCTTCTTTATTTTTTTCGGTACCAATGCCCAATCTTCCTCAGCTCGCCGCATGCCAAAGATATTATCTGTACTATAACTAGCATCATTATCTTTTTTATGACCAATCTTTACCACCTTTTTCCCATCTAAGTAAGACGGAATAGTCAGTGTTTTAATTCCTTTGTTGGAAAGTGGAATTATCTCCGTAATCCAAACCGATGACGATTTGTAGTCCTTATATGTATACTCAAAGTTGCCGATTGTTTTTGTCTTTTCTTTTGCTTCCGCATTTATTGATGTACACATGCATAATAGAAACAAAATTGCAAATAGAACTTTTCTAATATTTCTATAGTTCATACTCTTTTCTCCTTCCAATCTCTACAAATAATCCATAGGTTTGTATTTTATTTGTAACATACAAATTTGTTGCATTCCCTACATATTTTCCCAAGCCACACATCTGCCCTATGCGCTAAAACTAAATTCTCGAACATTCGAAATATGAGGGGCAGTATATTATAAGAAAAGACACCATATTTTTGAACAAACTCAAATATCATATCTTTCCGCTTTAGCAAGCATTTCTCGTTCTTTCACGAGTACTTTCTCCACCTCTTTGCAAATAGCTCCTAGTAGCTTAGAATCCATGGACGTATTGTACTGTATTCCTAGTAGCATTATTTTTCGATAGGCTTTGACAATTTCCTTGGCTTTGTCAACCACCTCCGCATTGCCAAGAAGCTGATTATCTAATAAAAATTCAAAACGTTTTAGAAATATCACTTTGTGCTCATACATACAATACAAAGAGGGATAGTGAATCGCCTTTCCTATCTCTAGATTAGAAAAGAAATTCTTCACTGCACCCATATCAAAAAAACGATTCGCTGTATTTTCTCTTCCCTGTTCCATATATATGTGCATACTCTTTTTCATTTTTTCATAATCAAACTGCCACTCGTACTCTGGTCTAGGTTTGTAACCAATCAACGCAATTTCGCCCTTTTGTGGACAGTATGAAACTGCCTCGTAAAATACACGAAACGGAATGGTGAATTGCTCCCATCTTTCATTCTGAATATAACCCTGTGAAAAGAATACTTCCTTTTCATCATCATACCCATAAATAAAACATCCATGTTCGTATATTTCTTCATCATCCGCATGGAACAAATAATTTGTCACCACTGTTTCATCCCAAAGGGCAAAGCAATACTCGCGGTTATCAATCATTCGCTTTATCGTATTACATATTACCTCTTGCGTGCAAAATTTATATGGATATTCGATAAATGATTTGATAAAAACGCCTTGATCCGGGACAAAATCGTAGTAATCGTAATCTGCATATTTTATCTGACCATCATAAGGTGTGTATTCTATGTGGATATATTTGTCATATACCCAACCAGTTTCAAATGCCACATCATCAATGATACTAAAGCAAAATGCATCTCCCAGATAGGAGCGAATTGACGGAGTCACATTTTTTAATATTTTTTGCAATCACATTTCACCCCTTACCAGAGACAACTCAAGTCTTTTTACTAATTCATTGTACCTTTTCAGCATTTGCTCTAATTGTTTTTTTGAAGTATCCGGCATATCTTTCGCAAACAATGCTTTATCTGTATCTTCCCAAAGGGCATCCTTTGATAGGATGCCCTTCTCATACAACCGAGTTACCACAAGCACAAAAACTTCATACCACTCACATAATACTCGAATGAATTTTACTACACTCTCGTCATTTATTTTTCGAACACAATGAATGCGGTCTAGAAGACGAATTTTCCCTTTCCGAACACACTCTACCAGCTTTTCAACATAATTTTGCTGAACTTCCTTGTTGGGCACAAGATGAAAAATATCAAGTCTCGCACCCCCTTGCTTATCCAGGCAACGAGAAAGAAACTTCGTATAATATTCGTCAAAAGACATATTATGAACTTCCAACGTTCCTCTCTCCGTCCAAGACCAAAAGGATATCTCTCTTGTATCTAACAAAATATCTGTTATCAAAAGGGGATCACTAAAAATATGTGTCCTTTTCTCATCAATGTGATGGGTCACATATTCTCCCTGCTGCAAATAAACACTTAGCTCTGCAAAGAACCTGTCACAGTCTTGAGCTGAAACGCCCGGGTATTCTAAATATCTTTTTACATATAGACCCTGTTCCCATAATTCTCTTAAGTTGATAAAACGTAAAGAATGATCTGTGCGATCATATCGTATTGTTGTAAACAACTGGGCAAAACATGAATCCGATACCCTTCTATCCGTCGCAAGAATCTCTGCGATAGAACTTTCTGCTGAACTTGTAATAAGCAAGCGTTTTTTCTCCTTATCTTTCATAAATCTTCACTTCGTCAGTCATTTCAGAAACTGCAGCTTTGTATGCGTTGGTACATCCTTTCGGTACGTAGATTGTAATCCCGAACGCATTGACCACGTCAATGATCGGCGGCTTCTTTCCTTGAAATACATAAGACAGATTTTCCATATCCACTCCCCAACTTGTTCCCACTTTTTTTACAGAAGCTGGAATTATAATGCGATTCACCAGTGCTCCTGCAAAAAAGGTATTATCCATACATGTCACTTCTTTTGGCACGGTAAATATAGAACTGCGCACTGAAGCTATAATCAAACATCCCGTTCTCTTGTCGTATAAACAATCTTCTGTTACCGCATAGTATCGATTTTTTTCTGATACATGAATCTTTACAAAATTTTTAGTTCCCAACGTAAAATTAAAATCAATTTCTCGCACCGATGCGGAAATATACAAGTAAGAAATATTTGATAAAAGATGCCCTGCATTCTCTATTCGCTCCACACCTTCCGGAATCATTACTTCCTTTCTAGAAGAAGCTAA
>JAZNJZ010000043.1:0-6737 GCA_045578325.1 Eubacterium sp. | reverse complement strand
AACATCTTCCAGCTTGGAACAAAATATACAGAGTCCATGGGAATGGAGTATACCGATGCCGAAGGAAATACTCACAATCCAATTATGGGATGCTATGGAATTGGTGTAGGTCGTTTGGCAGCTTCCGTATGCGAAGTGCGTCACGATGAGTATGGTCCAGTATGGCCAATCACCATTGCACCATGGGAAGTGCATCTGTGCTGTATGCGTGCAGATGATGAAGAGTGTAAGGCTTTTGCGGACAAGTTGTACAAGGAACTTCAGAAACGTCATATCGAAGTGATTTATGACGATCGTAACGTTCGTGCGGGAGCAATGTTCTCGGATGCAGATTTGCTTGGTGTACCAGTACGTGCTGTTGTAAGTCCACGTAATATGAAGAATGGTTGTGTGGAAGTTACCACAAGAGATAAGTCAGTAAGTAAGCAGGCGGCATTGGATGACGCAGTGACAGAGATTGAAAATCTTGTAAAAGAATTGTATGCTCAGATTGAAGAAGGAGCAGAGCAGTTCAGATAGAAAGGGTTAATGTCATGGATATCAGAGAGTATATGAAGCAAGGCTTTGTTTTGCTAGATGGAGCTACGGGTTCCAATCTGCAGGAACATGGAATGAAGGCTGGAGAATGCCCGGAGCTTTGGATATTGGAGCATCCGGATGTGTTCGTGGAGCTTCAAAAAAAATATATTGAAGCAGGAAGCGACGTGTTATATGCACCTACCTTTACCTGTAATCGAATCAAGCTTGCTGAATATGGTTTGGAGACAAAAGTAGAAGAAATGACACAGAAGTTAGTGGCGCTTTCACGAAGAGCCATTGAAGAAAGTCAGACAGACCGAGACATTTATATCGCTGGAGATATGACCATGACAGGAGAGCAGTTGGAACCCATCGGGGCTCTCCCTTTTGAAGAATTAATAGATGTATACAAAGAGCAGGTGGCAGCGCTGAAAAAGGCAGGTGTGGATTTGTTTGCTGTGGAGACCATGATGAGTCTTCAAGAATGCCGAGGTGCTGTACTTGCCATTAAAGAAACTTGCGGTGAGGAGTTGCCAATTCTGGTAACTCTTACCTTCCAGGAGGATATGCGTACGCTTTTTGGGACCAATCCAGAGACGGCGGCCATTGTCATGGAGGCAATGGGAGTAGATGCAGTCGGTGTGAACTGTTCCACAGGACCAGATCGTATGATAGAGTTAGTGGAGCGGATGCGCCGTGTGACCAGTATTCCTCTTGTGGTAAAGCCAAATGCAGGTTTACCAAAGCTGCAAGATGGAAAAACGGTGTATAGCATGGGCCCAGAGGAATTTGCAGAGGCGATGTTGCCGTTGACCGAATTAGGAGCCACCATACTTGGTGGTTGTTGTGGCACGACACCCGCACATATTCAATGTCTTCGTGAGAAGGTGGCTGGAAAGAAAGTGGTTCTTCCTGAAAAGAAGATGGTTCGTGCCTTGACCAATGAACGTAATTTTGTTGAGCTTGATCTGGATGGAAGCTTTTCTATCGTAGGAGAGCGTATCAATCCAACGGGAAAGAAAGAGTTACAAGCTCAGTTGCGAGAAGGAAGTCTGGAGCTTGTGGCATCCATGGCGGAAGAACAGGTGAGCCACGGAGCAAAAATTCTGGACGTCAACATGGGAATGAATGGCATTGACGAAAAGGAAATGATGATAAAGGCCATTCAAGAGCTGACTCTTTGTGTGGATGTACCACTTTGCATTGATTCTAGCTATGTGGATGTGGTGGAACAAGCGCTTCGTATCTATCCAGGACGTGCATTGATCAATTCCATTTCTCTGGAACCGGAGAAGTTTGAAAAATTGATTCCGGCGGCGAAAAAGTACGGCGCTATGTTTATATTGTTGCCGCTTTCTGAGAAGGGGTTACCAGAAAATCTAGATGAGAAAAAAGAAATTATTCATACGATCATAGAGGAGGCCAAACGTCATGGCCTTTCTGAGAAGGATATCGTAGTAGACGGTTTGGTAACAACCGTTGGTGCCAACAAAAATGCAGCACGAGAAGTACTGGAGACCATTCGGTACTGTAAGCAGGAACTTTCGGTGGCTACTATATGTGGTCTTTCCAATATATCCTTTGGGCTTCCGGAACGTCAGTTTATTAATAGTGCCTTTTTAACATTGGCCATCGGAGAAGGATTAACCATGGCAATCGCCAATCCAAATCAGACATTGCTTCGTAATGCAGCATTGGCAACGGATCTTCTTCTTAATAAACCAGAGGCAGATTTGAACTATATCAATGGAGTGGAAAAGGCGGAGATTTCGGAAGGAACACCAGCAACAGTGGGATGTGACAATGGGGAGCACCAACACCCGTTGTTCACTGCAGTTGTGAAAGGCAAAGGTGGACAGGTGCTGACGCTTGTAAAAGACGAGTTGGCAAAGGACGTGTCCCCAGCGCAGATTATTGATAATCATTTGATTCCTGCCATTAATCATGTAGGAGAGTTGTTTGAAAAGGGAACCTATTTCTTGCCACAGCTCATTAGCAGTGCAGAGACCATGGAAAAAGCCATTGATTATCTGGAGCCATTGCTGGCAAAAGAGCGAGGCGACAAGAAACTAGATACCATTGTGATGGCTACGGTAAAAGGGGATATCCATGATATCGGAAAAAATCTTGTGGTGTTGATGTTAAAGAATTATGGTTACGATGTGATTGACCTTGGGAAAGATGTGGATAGTCAAGTGATTCTTGATACAGCAGTGGAGAAAAAGGCTGCTATCATCGGACTTTCTGCTTTGATGACCACCACCATGACGGAGATGAAAAATGTGGTGGATTTGGCGAAAGAACAGGGCGTATCTGCGAAGATAATCATCGGTGGTGCCGTGGTTACGGAAGGATATGCAGAGGAAATCGGGGCGGATGGATATTCAGAAGATGCCAGAGCAGCTGTGAAATTGGTGAATCGATTGTTGGGACCACAGTAAAGGTCAAACCATTTGGAGGAGTTATGATAGATGTAATTATTCCGGTATACCGACCAGATGAAAAGCTAGAGAAGCTGATTGAAAAATTGAATCAGCAGACAAAAAAACCAAATCATGTCATTTTTATGCAGACCATGGTGGGCGGCGAGGAAGATGTACGCGTGAAAGCGCTGCTGGAAAAGTCAGATAATGCGATTATCGTTCCGGTGGATAAGGATGACTTTGACCATGGTGGTACAAGAAATCAGGGGGCAGCTCTTTCAGAAGCAGAGTATATGCTTTTTATGACACAGGATGCCGTACCAGAAGACGATAAACTGATTGCTTCTATGTACGAGACGATGCAGTCTGATGCGCAGATTGCTACTGCGTATGGTAGACAGCTACCAGATGATAAAGTAGGAGTAATTGAGCATTTCACAAGGCAATTCAATTATCCGGAGGAATCCAGTGTAAAGGATCAAAGCGATTTGGAACGACTGGGTATCAAGACTTATTTTTGTTCCAATGTGTGTGCCATGTATCGGAAAACGGTGTACGAAAAACTTGGTGGTTTTGTAACCCAAACTATTTTTAATGAAGACATGATTATGGCGTCGGCGGTTATTGGTGCCGGGTATAAGATTGCTTATGCCGCAGATGCCAAAGTGGTTCATGCTCATAAATACACGTATTGGCAGCAGTTGACGAGAAATTTTGATATGGCAGTGTCCCAACGACAGTATCGAGAAATATTTGAAAATGTGAAATCTGAGTCCGAGGGCATTCGTTTGGTAAAGGATACGATAAAATATCTGGTAAAACAAGGAAAGTGGTATTTGATTCCGGATTTGGTATTTCAAAGTGGATTTAAGTATATTGGGTATAAGTTGGGGTTGAATTACGAAAAATTACCAATGTGGCTTGTGAAAAAACTAAGCATGAATAAGCGATATTGGAATGAAAAAAAATAATGGAGGAATTTTCGTGGCAGAGGTTCATATAGTGCTTGCGACTTACAATGGAGAGAAATTTATTCGAGAGCAGTTGGACTCCTTGTTGGACAACAACTGGGAAGATATGACCATTGAAGTGTGTGACGATGGTTCCACGGATGGAACGGTGGACATTGTAAATGAATATGTAGAAAAATATGAGGGTATTACCTTACATAGAAATGAAAAGAATCTTGGGTATGTTATGAATTTTATGGAAGGGATTAAGAGAAGTACCAGTCCTTACATCATGCTTTGTGACCAAGATGATATCTGGCATTCCGATAAGATTCAGAAGACGTATGAAAGAATGAAAAGGTTAGAGGGACAAGTGGAAGGCAAAATGCCATTGCTTGTATATAGCGATGCCATGAACTTCGATAGTGACACAGGAGAGGAACTGGGATTGTTTCATAAAAGTAGCCACTTGGACACAAGAAAAGTGGATCCCGCTCATCTTTTTATGGAAAATAAATGCATCGGTTGTACCGTGATGGTGAATGGTGCTATTCGGGAGTATTTGAAGGAGTTGCCAGGAGAGATTCGTGTTCATGACTGGTGGCTTGCTATGATTTGCAGTTGTTTTGGCAAAATTACGTATATTAACGAAAGTACCTTGCAATATCGTCAACATAGTGGTAATATGATTGGCGGAAGCGGTTTTTCCACGTATGTAGGAAACCGACTGAAAAATATACAAAAACAAAGACAGGCGATTTGGGATACCTTTGCACAGGGGAAAGCGTTTTGTGATGTCTTTTCTTCTGGGTTAACGGGAGAAAATAGAGAGATTGCGACAAGATTTGCTGCGATGGCGGAAAGCAATTTTCTGCGTCGCAAGTGGTGGCTGGTTCGCTACGGATTTTGGAAGAGTGGATTGGTGCGCAACATCGCATTGTTTCTTTTGATCTGATGTGACAAATAAGATACATACACATTGTTTTAGTGATATGGCGGATAGAATGGAGGGTACCATGGCAAAGAAACAAAAAGGGAAAAAAAGTGGAGCAGGGAAAGTATTTCTTGTAATTGGTATTATATTTAGCATGGCAGTGGGAAGTATGGCGGCTACCGCAAAGTATAATATGGATAGCAAAATGAGCCTGATTAATCGAGATGAAGATGAATCCTTAGAAAAAGTAGATATTTCAAAGTATGATACGGTTAGTGATTCAGAGATTATCAATATATTGCTGGTTGGTGGTGATAAAAATGCCGACGAGCAAAATAAGGCAAATGCCAATCGACGTTCGGATACGATGATGATTGCTACGCTGGATATGAAGCATAAAAAGTTAAAGGTCACTTCCTTGATGCGAGATATGTATGTTGAAATTCCGGGACATGGCAATCGTAAATTAAATTCGGCATATATGTTGGGAGGAATCGGACTTCTGTACGAAACCATTGTAAAGAACTTTGGGGTTAAGATGGATGGCTATGCACAAGTTAATTTTGATGCATTCGTGGATGTTATCAATGCGGTTGGCGGAGTAGAGGCAACCATTACAGAGTCGGAAGCAGAGCATTTGAATACTACAAATTATATTAAACGAAAGAAGTTTCGGAATTTGAAAGTTGGTAAGCAAGTGTTAAATGGATACCAAGCACTGGGATACTGCCGAATTCGTCATGGTAAGCAACAAAACGGAAGAACTCCAGCTGTATATACCGCTTCCGGTAAGGCAGATGATTATGGTCGTACGGAACGTCAGCGACTGGTTATTGATGCGCTAGTGAAGAAGTTGAAATCCATGTCATTGAATGAATGGATGGAATTGGTGGACGTGGTTCTTCCAAATGTCAAAACGGATTTAAAAGATGATGAGATTTATTCTTATATGCTTGCTATGGTGAAGATGGGAACCACAGAGGTGCATCAGAATCGAATTCCAATGGATGGTACGTTTTCCTCCCAAAGGATTGTGGGACAAGGGGATTGTTTGGTACCGGATTTGGCAAAAAACAAGTCAGCCTTACACAATTTTATTTATAAGAAATAAGGGAATGGTTGACAAGAAAGAGTGAAATTGGTAAAATTAATGTTTGAAAAGTAAGTGATGTGCGCAAAGGGTGCACAGGAATGGAGTTGGCTTATGCGAAAGATGGTATTGTCCATTTTGATTGATAATACACCAGGTGCGTTGTCTCGTGTGGTTGGGTTGTTCAGCCGCCGTGGTTATAACATTGATAGCCTTACGGTAGGAGAGACAGAGGATGCTGCTGTTTCCCGAATGACGGTTGCAGTTACTGGTGATGGCATCATATTGGATCAGATTGAAAAACAGATTACAAAGTTGGAAAATGTAATTAAAGTAAAAGAGCTTACAAGTGAAGCTTCGGTATGTCGTGAGTTGATTCTCGTAAAGGTGGCAGCATCTCGCGAGGAAAGACCTTCCATTACTGCGATTGTGGATATTTTCCGTGCAAAGATCGTGGATGTGGCATCGGATACGATGATGATTGAAATGACAGGAAACCAAGCGAAGCTGGATGCCTTTACAAAGCTGTTAGACGGCTATGAAATTAAGGAATTGGTGCGTACTGGTATTACTGGACTGGCACGTGGCCTTATGGAGGACTAAACGGAAGAAATACTTCAGGTCGTCCCGTGGGTGTATAACACCCGTTACATATCGAAAACCATCCGATGGTACTTTAACCGGAGGGGCTTTATATTATATTTAAATTTTTAGGAGGAAGAAGAAAAATGGCAGACGCAAAGATTTTTTATGAAAGTGACTGTAATCTTGGACTTTTGGACGGTAAGACAATTGCTGTTATCGGTTACGGAAGTCAGGGA
>JAZNJZ010000042.1:0-12636 GCA_045578325.1 Eubacterium sp. | reverse complement strand
CTTGGGATATCGGGATGAAGAGGGACTATTTTACATCGTGGGACGTAAGAAACGCTTTGTCAAGGTTTGTGGAAAGCGAATGAATTTGGATGACATGGAAGCGTATTTGTCAGAGGAATATGCAAGAGAGATGTGTTGTGTAACGAATGGGGAACGAGTTGTGATTGTCTATGAAGGTGTAACGGTACGAGAAAATTTCTGGGAAAGCGAATTGAAAAAGCTTATGAACCAGAAATACAAAATTCCGCAAAGCCAAATGGTCGTGCATTGTGTGTCGGAGATTCCGCATCTGGAATCGGGGAAGGTGGATTATAGGTTTCTCCAGATGGAGTGTGAGAGAATGGAAAACGAAGATTTGTATTGAAAATGGCGTACAAATCGGGTATACTTATTTGAAGTAGCAGGATGAAAGCCCTTAAAATAAGGAGGATTTACAACTATGGAACAGTACAAGCAGGAATTTATTGAGTTTATGGTGGAGTCAGACGTATTGAAATTTGGCGATTTCACATTGAAAAGTGGAAGAAAATCTCCATTCTTTATGAATGCAGGAGCGTATGTGACCGGCTCTCAGCTGGCTCGCCTTGGTGAATATTATGCGAAAGCAATCTATGAAAAATATGGTGCAGACTTTGATGTGCTTTTTGGACCAGCATACAAAGGAATTCCATTGAGTGTGGCAACTACCATTGCGTTTAGCAAATTGTATGGAAAAGAGATTCGTTATTGCTCCAACCGTAAAGAGGTAAAAGATCACGGTGATACTGGTATTTTGCTTGGTAGCAAGATCAAGGATGGAGACAAAGTTGTCATTATCGAGGATGTAACAACATCTGGTAAATCCATTGAAGAGACATTCCCGATCGTAAAAGCACAGGGGGATGTGGAAATCATCGGACTCATGGTGTCTTTGAACCGAATGGAAAAAGGAAAATCGGACAAATGTGCCTTGGATGAAATCAAAGAACTCTATGGAATGGAAGCAAATGCTATTGTAACCATGGAAGAGGTAATCGAGCATCTTTACAACAAGCCATGCCAGGGAAAAGTAGTCATTGATGATGAGATGAAAAAGAAAATTGATGCCTACTATGAAGAGTATGGTGCAAAATAATACGGACGAAAATTGGATAAAAAATGATTTGAAAAAATGCAATATTTGTAAAAATGTTGCATTTTTTTCTGTACATTTTATACAAAAAGAGTTATAATTATAAGAGATTATTATAGAAAATGGGGTATGCTATGCGGATACCGGAGAAAGTGGATTACATCATACGCAAGTTAGAAAAAAGCGGATATGAGGGATATGCAGTAGGTGGCTGTGTGCGAGATCGGATTTTGGGCCGAGAACCAGGGGACTGGGATATTACAACTTCAGCAAAACCAGAGGATGTAAAGCGAATTTTTACACGAACAATAGATACTGGGATTCAGCACGGTACAGTTACCGTAATGATTGATGGGGAAGGGTTTGAAGTTACCACATATCGTGTGGATGGCGATTACAAAGATCATAGACATCCGACAAGCGTACAATTTACTCCGAATCTGGAAGAAGACTTGAAACGCCGGGATTTCACCATTAATGCCATGGCATATAATCCACATAGTGGAATCGTGGATTTGTTTGATGGAATGGGCGATATAGAAAAGCGTTGTATTCGTTGCGTAGGGGAACCCCAAGAGCGTTTTTCAGAGGATGCATTGCGGATGCTTCGAGGGGTGCGATTTGCGGGGCAACTTGGATTTGATGTGGAGAAAAGAACATTAGAGGCCATGAGTGGATTGGCACATACCATAGAGAAGGTCAGCGCAGAACGAATTCGGGTGGAGTTGACCAAGCTGTTGTTGTCGAAAGAACCGGAAAAACTGATGTTGGCAGAGCAGACGGGACTTTGTAAAGTGATTTTGCCAGAGTTTTCGGATATGCTGGCCACAGAGCAGAACAATCCGCATCACTGTTACAATGTGGGAGAACATTCCATACGAGCAGTAAAATGTGTGAGGAAACTGTTTGAGAGAGATTGGGATTCCGATGAGAGTGAAATTTCTAAAGATAAACTCGCAACGGTTCTTGTGTTTGCGGCACTTTTGCATGATGTAGGAAAGCCGTCTCATAAGCAGATAGACGAAGAGGGGATCCACCATTTTTATGGGCATGATGAATCGGGGAGCCAGCAAGCAGGTGAGATTTTACGAAGACTCCGATTTGATAACGAAACCATCGGTATGGTAACAAAATTAGTTCGTTTTCATGAACGAAGATACGATGGCGGGAAAAAGACATTACGAAGGTTGGTAAGTCAAGTAGGAAAAGAGACGATGCCGTATCTGTTCCTTTTACAGGAGGCGGATATTTGTTCGCAAAGTGAGTACCAGAGAGAAGAAAAATTGCTTCGCCTGAAGGAAGCTAAGGATATGTATCGGCAGCTTTTGGAACAGGGAGAGGCAGTGTCGATTAAAGAGCTTGCGGTGTCTGGAAAGGATTTGATCCAGCACGGTGTTATGCCGGGACCTGGATTGGGTGACACATTACGAAAATTACTGGAAATCGTCATCGATGATCCGGAAAAAAATAGTAAAGAAATTCTTTTGCAAGAGGTGCAAAAATTATTACATTAGAGGTAGATAAGGAAGTATACAAATCGCATTAGCAAGAAAGGTTGAGGTGCTATGTTTTCAAATAATAGAAAAACAATCGCATTATTGATTTTTAATACGCATGGTGAGTTTCAGAGTGAGGTTTGTTCGCGAATGGCAGAACGGGCGAACGAATTGGGCTATAATTTGGCGATTTTTGCAAGTTATGGTTGCTATGGACCAAATAAACTCTATCATCAAGGGGAGATGGAAATCTTTTCGTTACCACGTTATGAAGATTTAGCAGGAGTTGTGGTTGCGTTGGATACCATGGACCAAGAAGAAGTGCGCGAATATGTGGTTGATAGGATTCGTAAAAGAGCGAAGTGTCCGGTTGTTTCTTTGCGTGTACCGGTGGAAGGTTTTCATTCCATTCTTCTTGAAGAGGAGAAGGTAATGGAAGATGTTATTCGACATGTCATCGAGCATCATGGTAAAAAAGATGTTGCATTTATGACTGGCTATGAAGGAAGATTTGATTCCGAAGCTCGTCTTTCATGTTTCCGCAAGATTATGGCGGAACATGGATATCCAATTGGCGAGAACCGTGTATTCTATGGCGACTTCTGGAAGAATATGGGAAAACAAGCTTGTGACGTTTTTCTAAAGGATGGCAAGCATCCAGAGGCGATTGTTTGTGCCAATGACCATATGGCAATGGCTGTTATCGATGAGTTGTTTTCTAGGGGAATCGCTGTTCCGGAGGATATTCTTGTTACAGGTTATGATGGTATGGAAGAGGGAGCTTTCAACAACCCATCCCTGACCTCTGTGAATGTGGATTTTGCGAAGATGGCAGAAGATGCAGTGGATATTATTTGCCAGCATCAAGAGGATAACAGTGAGGTGGAGACACGATATGCTTCTACAAGCGTTGTTGTGCGTGAGTCTTGTGGTTGCGAGGGAGAAGGAAATATACAGATAGCAAAACAGCGTAGTATGAATCATAAGACATTGTCTTTGCGTGAGAATCTGGAGATGCAGTTTAGCTTTATGACCATTGACTTCAGTAACATGGATGATCTCAATGAGATGCACAACGTAATTCGTGAATACATCTACAATATAGAAGATTTTCGTAATTATTTCTTGTGTTTGCGAGATGATATCGAAAGCGGAATCGATAAGATGAACGGTTATACCGATAAAATGCATGTGCGAGTGGCGTTCCAAGAAAGAGATGATTTGGGAATTGTTGACTACGAGTATGATCTCAAGAATCTTTTGCCAAAAGAGATGGCAGATGATTCACCACAATGTTTCTTCTTCTTCCCACTTCATTTTTTGGATCGAACATTCGGTTATGAGGCATACAACTATTTGACGTTCCAAAGTTGTCGTGAGAGCTATGTAAGATGGAATATCGGTGTATCCAATGCGATTCAGAGTATATTGGAGCAGCGTAAAGTTAAAAATCTGATTAGTGAATTGGAAAACATGTACATACAGGATGTTTTGACAGGATTATACAATCGTCGTGGATTTGAAAAGTATGCGAGAATGCAATTTTCAAAGGCGAGAGCAAAAGATTCGATGATTTGTGTGATTGGTATTGACTTAGATGGTTTGAAACCAATCAATGACATATATGGTCATCACGAAGGAGATTCTGCGTTACGTGCCGTTAGCTATGCCATTCAAGAAGCAGCACAGCCAGGGCAAATCGGTGCACGAATTGGTGGTGACGAATTTGAAGTTATTTTCCCATGCGAGAGCGAGAATGATGTAATCAAATGGTGTAAGATATTTGATCAGAGTTTGAATAATTTCAATGAGAAATCTGTTAAGCCATATGATGTACATGCTAGTTGGGGATACAAAGTTGGTGTACCAACAGCCAATGACACCATAGAAAGTTACATGAATCAAAGCGATGATATCATGTACAAAAATAAGGTGGCTAATAAAATTAGCAGAAATGAAGAGTTAAGATAAGCAGGAAACGAGGAAAGAGAGTATTATGGACATCAATAAGAAAATTGCAGAGGAGCTTGATATAAAGGTATGGCAGGTAGAAGCCGTAGTAAAGCTGATCGATGAAGGGAATACAATTCCCTTCATTGCACGTTACCGAAAAGAACAGCACGGAGCATTGGATGATGAGCAGCTTCGTAATCTGAATGAGAGACTTACTTATCTGCGCAATCTGGAAGAGAAGAAAGAACAAGTTCTTGCAAGCATTGAGGAGCAGGGCAAGCTGACGGATGAATTGAGAGAGCAAATATTGGCGGCACAGACCCAGGTTCTCGTGGAAGATTTGTATCGTCCATATCGTCCAAAGCGTCGTACACGTGCTACGATTGCGAAGGAAAAAGGATTGGAAGGATTGGCAAACGTTATTCTTCTTCAGATGACAGAGCAGTCATTGGAAGCAGAAGCAGAAGCGTATCTGTCTGAGGAAAAAGAGGTCAATACGGTAGAGGATGCAATTCAGGGGGCTATGGATATTATTGCAGAATCCATTGCGGATGAAGCGGACTACCGTACTTATATCCGAAAGGCTACCTTTGATGAAGGTGTGCTTGTTTCCAGCGCAAAAGATGAAAATGAGAAGTCAGTATATGAAAACTATTATGAATTTGATGAGGCAGTAAAGAAGATTGCAGGCTATCGAATTCTTGCAATTAACCGTGGTGAGAAGGAAAAATTCCTTACTGTCAAGATTGAAGCTCCAGAGGAACGAATTTTACGTTATCTTGAGAAAAAAGTGATTACGAAAGAAAACCCAAATACCACGGAGTGCATTAAAGAAGCGTTGGCTGATAGTTATAAGCGTTTGATTGCGCCGTCCATTGAGCGTGAGATTCGTAATGAATTGACAGAGAAGGCGGAAGATGGTGCCATTAAAGTATTTGGAAAGAACTTAACACAGCTTTTGATGCAACCACCGATTACCGGACAGGTTGTGCTTGGTTGGGACCCGGCATTCCGTACAGGTTGTAAGTTGGCTGTTGTGGACGAGACAGGAAAGGTTTTGGATACCATTGTTGTGTATCCGACGGAACCACAAAATAAAGTGGCAGAGACAAAGAAAATTGTTAAAGGATTTATTGATAAATACAACATATCATTAATTTCTGTAGGAAATGGTACGGCATCCAGAGAATCTGAGATGGTAATCGTGGATATGCTGAAAGAGATTAATAAACCAGTTCAGTACATCATTGTAAACGAAGCTGGTGCATCGGTTTACTCGGCAAGTAAGCTGGCGACAGAAGAGTTTCCGAATTTTGATGTGGGACAGCGAAGTGCGGTATCTATTGCAAGACGTCTGCAGGATCCTTTGGCGGAGCTGGTAAAGATTGATCCGAAATCCATTGGTGTAGGTCAGTATCAGCATGATATGAACCAGAAAAAGCTGAGTGAAGCGCTTTCTGCAGTTGTAGAAGATTGCGTAAATAATGTAGGTGTAGACCTAAATACAGCGTCCGCTTCTTTGTTGGAATATATTTCTGGAATTTCTAAGCCAATTGCGAAAAACATTGTTGCCTACCGTGAGGAAAATGGAAGATTTACCAATCGTAAGCAGCTTTTGAAAGTGGCAAAGTTGGGACCAAAAGCCTACGAGCAGTGTGCTGGCTTTATGAGAATCAGCGAAGGAGAGAACCCATTGGATGGTACCAGTGTGCATCCAGAGTCTTATCAGGCAGCGGAAGAATTGCTGAATATGCTTGGGTTTGAGGCGAAGGATATCAACGGCGGTGTCATGGGATTGGCGTTGTTGGCAAAAGATCGGAAGAGTCTTTCAGAGAAGCTTGGAATCGGTGAGATGACATTGGAAGATATTATTAAAGAGTTAGAGAAACCAGGTCGCGATCCGCGTGAAGAAATGCCAAAACCAGTTCTTCGTACCGATGTACTTGAGATGAAGGATTTGACGGAGGGAATGATCCTGAAAGGTACTGTTCGAAATGTCATTGATTTTGGCGCATTTGTTGACATCGGTGTACATCAGGATGGTTTGGTTCACATTTCCAAATTAACGGACAAGAAATATGTGAAACATCCGTTGGAAGTTGTTAGTGTAGGTGATGTGGTTGAAGTGAAAGTTCTTTCTGTTGATCTGCAGAAAAAACGCATCCAATTGTCTATGATTTTATAAAATGTTAAATATGAGGAGGCACGCAGTCATGCGAAAAAAGATACTGTGCTTGTTGCTTGCATGTGCAATATCATTAGTAGGTTGTGGGGAAAAGGAAGAGAAGCAAGTAAAAGAAGAGATTAAGATAACAGAAGAAAAAACAACTCCTTATGAGAAAATAGAATTACCGTTGCCAGATTCTTTGCTGACAGAAAATGCTATGGGTAGTGACTATATAGGAGATAAGTTTGAAGGATTTGTGGCGGATTTGACAGGGAAACCTGCCGTTTACTACTGCACATTTTCAAAAGAGTATGATGAATATTATGCTACTATTACGAGATGTCAGATCAACGAAAAGAATGACTGGGAATCGGAGGAGTTGTGTGACGAGTCCCTTAGTAGATTTTTCAATAACAAATTTGAACAGAACGAGTGGACGGTATGTTCCTTAGATTCTTTTCGACGTGGAGATAATGGAAGCTTGTATGCGGTATTCACATATTACATGAAGGAAACCGTAGTGGAAGATGATCAGGAAAGGGAAGAGATAAGACCGAAATATTCCCTGCTTGAAATTGACGAGGAAAATGACAGTGTATTTGAGATTCCTTTGCTGGATGTGGAAGGCAAGCCAGTAGAGGTAAGAGCTAGAAACGCATGGGAGCATGAAATGCCATTGATTTCTGATTATCATGTATTTGAAGATGGGAATATTCTTCTTGTATTTGATGATAGTGGCGGTAGTATGGCAAGCTTGGTGGATGGAGAAAGCGGTCATGAGTTGCAGAATCTGGGGAATATTGTTTCTGGTAAAACGCGACTTACTTTTGGAGAAAGTGAGATCATACTGTATTCCAAAGCAAATAACATATTCCAGGTGCTTAGCGTTCCGGATTTGGAAGAACAGAATCAGTTTGGAACAACATTGACAGAGGAAGAACGTTCCCAAGATTGGTATTTCCACATCAATCCAGACACATGGGAGTTGTATCTCTTTAATAGAGAAGCGGTATATCAGGCTACAAATTATCAAGATAGCGATGAGATATCATTGATTTCAAAGGGAACTGATTTTTCAGATGTTACGGAAGGAATGGCTACGGTGCTTGATTTCTTTGTGGGTGATGAAGGTGACTTTTATGTATGTTTGTTAGAAACCACAGAGGAGTATGGAATAAAAACAAAGAGTTATCGAATGTTACGATATGTAAAAGAGGCTGGTGAATAACCAGCCTCTTTTTTATGAAAGGATTAGCGGGCGACGCCCTCTGCGATACGGCTTACGCCGACGTAAATATCCGATTTGCGATACCGAGTATTGAAGCCAACAATTCCGTCTGGAGTCAATCGAAAGACTCGTTGGAAGGTTTTGACCGCTTCTTCTGTTCGAGGGCCAAAGATACCGTCCACTGCTACTTTGGGAATGAGAGGGTAGGCATCGGAAATCACATTTAGCTGCTGTTGCATTTGGCGCACTTTCTCGCCCGAGCTGCCCACTTCCAGGTTGTACTGTGGCCAGGAAGATGGAATGCCAGAGACGACATCTGTAGAATTGATAAACATGGAATCTCCATAGTAGTTTCGTAAGATTTCAATGGCGGTATAGCCTCGATCTCCCAGAGCCTTGCTTCCCCATTGGCTCATCCAGTTGGGGCAAGAGACTCTCTGGCCATCGCAGTACTGGGTTAAGATTGGTTGTAGTACATTGGGACGGGAGAGGTAATTGTTAAAAATTTCGTCTACGATGCTGGAAATGCTTTCGAAAATATTTCGATTGGGAATCCATTTGTGGTCAAAGGCAGTGGAACTAGTAATGGTGAAGTCATAGCCGCGATTGCGGTACCATTCGGTAAATACGCGGTTCAGTGTGAAGGACTGAATGGCAAGGATATTTGCCTGAATGGTAGCTTCTGGCCAGGTGGAATAAATCTCACTACTGGCTACATTTTTGATGTAGTCTTTGTATTTTACATAGTAATTGGTGGCGGAGGTGTCGGATGGTGGACCGTCATGGACAACGACGTATTCAGGAATTACCACACGGCTCAAAACGATTTCCCCGGATTCATCAATGGGCTTAATCTCGTCCTCTGCGATTTTAGGGGGAAAGTCACCCCATAAGGTGTGATCCGGAATGACGAACAGTTCTGTGCCGCTGGGATTGGTAGGGCTGAGCGGCAGAAGTGTTGCATTTTGAATGGCAAGTTCACCAGAGAAAATTTCAGCGCCGCTTACTTCCAGTGTTTCATAACCGGGAGCAGAGATGTAAATGGTGTATTCGGCATAGGGTTTATTGGCACCAGGTTCCATGCTGTAATCGATGGGAGGGGCTTCCAGTTCCACATCGGGAATCTGCCCCTGTTGGTCTGTTGTGGTTTCTTCTACAATGTTATCGGGCTGTCCGGTGTAAGTGATTCGAACCGAAGCGCCTTCGATGGGGCGATTGTCTCTTTCGGAAGTTACATTTACGGCAAGTTTACCAGTATCTTCGCCAGTGGTGGCGGAAGCGTATAATTCAGGTCGCATATTTGGATTTATCAAAGTTATCACCATGGTTTTAGAATTGGTAATAATATATGCGAGAGAAGATCAGAATTTGACAACAGCATTATGGAATTGTAAAATATAGGTATCTGGAATGTAGAAAAATAATGGAGGTGCTTTTTGTGGAGAAATATGGATTATGGACAAAAGTATTGGTATTTGCTATGCTTTTGAGTGTATTGCCGGCGGATGGGAGAACGGGGAAGGCAGAGGGCTATGGCATCGGCAACCCAACGATGGCCATTGCTAGTACATGGGATAGCATATATTTTGGAAACTATTGGAGTGAGGACACCAATGGGGATGGCGTGGCGAATCAAGAGGATGAGAAGCAGCCCATTAAGTGGCGTGTGTTATCTGTAAATGGGTCCGATGCATATTTGCTCTCGGATCAGATTTTGGATTGCGTACCATATCAGAGTCCATACGGTGGTGTGACCTGGGAGTCTTGTACGCTTCGTACATGGTTGAATGACATTTTTTTGAAGGCCGCTTTTGATGAAGCGGAGCAGGCGAGCATAGTGACAACAAAGGTGCAACATAAGACGGGAACGACGGAAGATTGCTATGTGGAGGACAAGGTTTATGTAATGTCTATGGAAGATGCGGGAAACAGTGCTTATGGTTTTGAATCGGTGATTTCCAGTTCGTATTCTCGTGTGGCAGCAGTGACGCCATATGCAGAATGCCACGGAGTTGAAGTTACAACGGGAGTAGATATGAAGGGGAACCCATTGGAAATGGGCGAATGGTGGCTTCGTCATATCCCGGATTCTACCACAACAAACGCAGCATGCGTATTTACTTATGGTTATACGTCCACATCTGTTGATGTGAATCGTGCAACCTACGGGGTGCGTCCGGTCTTGCATTTGGATTTATCCCATGTCGATGTGTGGGAAAATGCAGGAAAAGTGACCAATGAGGAAATGTTCAATCTGCCTGACGCGACGCCAGTACCGACTACAGCACCGACACTAGCACCGACTACAGCGCCAATTCCCACGGTAGAACCGACGCCTGCTATACCGGTTGTGTCGGAGGAACCAGTGGCATCATCAGTGCCAACCTATGCGCCAGCAACAGCGACGTCAACGCCGACGGAAACACCAGG
Organism: Eubacterium sp.; assembly: GCA_045578325.1. Classification (GTDB taxonomy): domain Bacteria; phylum Bacillota; class Clostridia; order Lachnospirales; family Lachnospiraceae; genus Eubacterium_F. Next base: position 2,251 of record JAZNJZ010000042.1, on the reverse strand, counting down.
GACCTTTTACCCTGTGTTACCACCAACAGAACAACCAGCTGTACTAGCTCCACCAGTTACCAGCGGCGAGAAGGCTGGCAACGTGGCAAAAGTAAAGGGAGTGACCTTAAAGGTGGGAAAATCCTCGGTGACGGTAAAATGGAAAAAGGTAACGGGGGCAAAGGGATACCAGCTTGCCTATAGTACTTCAAAGAAGATGAAGGGGAAAAAGACAAAGCTGGTAAAGAAGAAAAAAGTCGTACTTAAGAAGTTAAAAAAGAGGACTTATTACGTTCAAGTACGTGCCTATAAGACGGAGAAGAAGAAAAAGGTATATGGAGCATGGAGCAAGATTGTAAAGGTTACGGTGAAAAAGTAGAGAAATGATTTGCAAGACACTGGAAAAAGGTGTATAATAAATCCGACTATATTTTTGGAGGAGACAGGAATGTTAGATATTAAATTTTTGCGTGAAAATCCAGACATTGTAAAGGAAAATATTAAAAATAAATTCCAGGATAGAAAACTTCCTTTGGTAGACGAAGTAATCGAACTGGACAAAGAGAGTCGTGCGACACAGCAGGAGGCAGACAACCTTCGTGCGGAGCGTAAGAAGATTTCCAAGAACATCGGTGGCTTGATGGCTCAGGGCAAAAAAGAAGAGGCGGAAGCATTGAAAGCAGAAGTTGCGAAGTTTGCTGAGAGACTCACAGAGCTTGAGAAAAAAGAAGGTGAGTTGGCTGAGAAGATCAAAGAAATCATGATGGTGATTCCAAACATCATTGATCCAAGTGTACCGATTGGAAAAGATGACACTGAGAATGTGGAGATTCAGAAGTATGGTGATCCGGTAGTACCAGATTTTGAAGTTCCATATCATACCGATATTATGGAGAAGTTCGACGGCATCGATCTGGATGCAGCAAGAGATGTGGCTGGAAATGGATTTTATTATCTCATGGGCGACATCGCAAGATTGCACTCTGCTGTTATTTCCTATGCAAGAGATTTTATGATTGACCGCGGATTTACTTACTGCGTGCCACCATATATGATTCGTAGCAACGTAGTAACAGGTGTTATGAGCTTTGATGAGATGGATGCTATGATGTATAAGATTGAGGGTGAGGATTTGTACCTCATCGGAACTAGTGAGCATTCTATGATTGGTAAATTCATCGATAAGATTTTGCCAGAGGAGAAACTTCCTCAGACATTGACAAGCTACTCTCCATGCTTCCGTAAGGAGAAGGGAGCACATGGTATCGAGGAGCGTGGTGTGTATCGTATCCACCAGTTCGAGAAGCAGGAAATGATCGTGGTATGTAAGCCAGAGGAAAGCCCAATGTGGTTTGATAAATTGTGGCAGAACACGGTGGACTTGTTCCGTACATTGGATATTCCAGTTCGTACCTTGGAGTGTTGTTCCGGTGACTTGGCGGACTTGAAAGTGAAGTCCATCGACGTAGAGGCTTGGTCTCCTAGACAGCAGAAGTACTTTGAGGTAGGAAGTTGCTCCAACCTTGGTGATGCACAGGCGAGACGTTTGAAGATTCGTGTTGTGGGTGAGGATGGCAAATATTTCGCACATACATTGAACAACACCGTAGTAGCACCACCTCGTATGTTGATTGCATTCCTTGAGAACAATCTGAATGAGGATGGTTCCGTAAATATTCCCAAGGCACTTCAGCCATACATGGGCGGAAAAGAGAAAATCGAAGTAAAATAAATATTTTTATAAAAAAACTGGTAAGTCAGAACTTTGAGACAAGTTTTGATTACCAGTTTTTTGATTGGAAAACTAATTTCCTTTGCTGCTGAGGGGATTTGCGGCATGTTCCCAGAATCGATTGTTGTTGGGAGCAGGGGAATCCGTTTCATTGTAGTCGGAGTTCTGTCGAATCTCGGCAGCACTTGTCTTGTCGCCTGTATTCAAAGATACTTCGCTTTTTGAAGTGTTTTCTGGTTTATTGTCTTTCATATGCTTGGTCCTTTCTGCTTTCTTATACAAATCAGTATGGGCAAATCTGCGGGGCTTATGTAAAATTTATTAAAAATTTATAAGGTGTTTACTTTTTCGGAACTTTATGCTAGAATATGACTGTATATGTTTATTTTAAATGAAAAGGATGAATTTTATTCATCGATTAAGTTTACTTGGTAAACTTGAGAAAGGAGATTACTATGAGAAAATGGATGATTCCTGGTCTTATGTTGACCGTTGCGTTGAGCATGGGAATGGCTGTGCCAACCAATGCAATGACCCAGG
>JAZNJZ010000041.1:0-1578 GCA_045578325.1 Eubacterium sp. | reverse complement strand
GCCAATCCGGTGGTGGTGATTGTGGAACCGTAAGAAGTTTCGTCGCAGGGCAAGGGATAAAGGATACCGTGTTCACTTGATATTCTTTTGGCTCAAACTGAAAAACGATTTCGTTGGCGGATTGTATGCCAATACCAACTTCTCCAACGGCTACATTTGGATGATGTACGAACCTCTGCAACTGATGGAACAGATAGAAAAGCGTCTGGAAGAAAGCGATTGCACCGATGCCGACAAGAAAGTATTGAAAGAACTCTACGATTCGCTGGATGAAGACGACAACAACATTATGTTTATCGGAAAACTGAAGAAATAATGCTTGAATCGAATAAAACTCAAATCAAGAAAGAGCTGTCGGAACTACTGGATCAGTACTACGACGGCTCCTTCTCCCGAATGGCGTGCGACTACATCCATGCCACGGGGATGAAGGAAGAAGAAGTGGAAGCTTTGTTGGAGGCGATGTGTAAAGAAAAAGGGACAGTCACCCGTGCCACCCAAAAATGAGACTACTTACGATACCATGTGAGAGTACTCACGCAAGCCGATGAGACTACTTACGCAACCACTTGAGACTACTTGCGTTATCCATCGCTTGTACGGAAAAAATAGGCACTCAAAACTCATCACTATGCTTTGCCTTTCTATTTGAAGAATGGTTTCCGGTTATTAGTTAATGATATTGAAGAAGAACAATATACTGTTCCCATGTATTTTGATTTAAAGGAATTGTGTGAGTAACGGATGATTTTTCAATCTTATTTAATCATAGCTGATTTATCGTTGGTGACAAAATTAGTAATGCAGAAAGGACTTTTTTAGTATTTTTGTATCCAAAAATCAAATAACGGCATGAAGACACAACACTATATCTTGGGAGTACTAGCTCTACTTTGCTTGCTTTGTACAGGCTATTATGCTTGGACGCTCTACGATGCATATCGCAAACTGGTGGTGGAATGGAACGAGGAAGCGAAAGCTTGTTTCGAGGATGCGTTATGGATAGAGGTGGACAAGCGAGCGGAGATACCATTTTATTTGCATATCAATGAGGAAGAAGGTATAACGACCTTGAAAGCGATGATTCCAGATTCGGTTTCTGTCATGACGGAAGAAGGATTCCGCAAATATAAAGTAGACCGGTATAAGTATGATAATAGTCTGATAAAAGAAATGAAGGGAAGAACGGGTTTGAGCACTTTGTTGGAAATTTCTCCCTTGTTGGTTGACACTGTTTTTTTGAATTGGAATAAAACATTGAATTTGAGGCAACTCCCTGTTAGGGGAAGCATCCGTTATGTCTATACGGATTTGAGTTTGTACAATGATACGGTGTCCTCTATTCCAGATAATCCCATTTCCCATTTTGACAGCTTGACGGTAAAATTTTTGGGTTCCCGTTGTGAACATGAGTTGACTGCCTTTGCTTCATGTCCTCATTGGTTGTTTGTTTTGTCTAACGTTGATTGGTGTGTTTTGTTCTTACCTTGGATTCTATTGGTGTTTCTTTCCTTCTTTTATTCGAATCTGGAAGCAATGGCCAAACGGAAGCTGATGCATGAAAAGGTGATAGAAAAG
>JAZNJZ010000040.1:0-2806 GCA_045578325.1 Eubacterium sp. | reverse complement strand
CACAGAACGACATGGCTACGATCCGACTTTGTTTTCTGTGAAAGTGCCGTAAATACAAGGGAAACGGATACTACGAATCGAATTTTAGTATTGTAGTATTTTTGCGTGTGATATTTGATATAAAAAATTTTTCTTTCTGATTTATGAGAAAGATATAATTATACAACTTCTCGTTTATGAGGAATGTTGGTTTTGGAATGTGATGGTTGCGTGAAAAAAATATTTAAAAATCTCTTGCATCTCGTGAACGTATGTGCTATTATGGTAATGGAAAGATTTTCCTACGTTGGGAATCCTACCTGGTTTCAAACAATTTAAAAATGTAGAAAAGTTCGCGATTTTAGGCTCAAAATATTAGGGTGATGACGATGCAAGTGGCTCCCGATTTGCATCAGAACTCAGCAACAGACGGACAGTGAGGGTGGTTGCAGACCAAGAGACGAAAGCAACAAACTTAGACAGCAGCGGCGAACAGATGTAAAGGTAATATGATACCTCTATGTCTGTGAGCCGTTTTTTTGTGCTCCTTTTCGAAAAAAGTAACTGTTAATCAATTTTTAACGGAAAGGAGTCAAATATGGCAAAAGCAATGAAAATTCAAGAGGTGCCAATCGACAAGAAGATTCTGCTTTCATTTTATGAAGCATCTTTGCTGTCGGGTATCGGCATCAATAAGCTTAGAGCTCTGGCGAAAGACCCGTCTTGCAGATGGACCTTCAAGAATGGTTGCAATACCATGGTGAAGAGAGTGGAGCTTGAAAATTACATCCTGAAAAGTGCAGGAATGTAAGTTTTTGTTGAGTTTTAATGCTGTTTGTGCTATTATAAGCTAGCGTATTTGGCTTCTTTCCCAATATCGGAAAGGAGCGATAAATATGAGAACTAAAAATACAAACAAAGCAAAACTCGGCATTGACAATATTATGTTAAGAAAGGATGGAAGATATCAAGCAAGAATCGTGAGGAATGGAAAACGACTGCACAAGACATCTAAAGATATTAGAGTGGTGCAGGAGTGGTTAGAGCAACAACGTGGAGAGATGGTAGCAGAACAGCATTTGGACAGTCTTAAGAGAATGGGTATTATTACAGCTTGTGATGTACCGAAGGCAGAAGAATCTGTTGATACTATTGAGGATGGTTATTCGCCCACAATGACAGTGGATGAGTTGTTTGTGAAATGGATTTGGGTTAAGGAGTTCGACAGTGGAAAAACACCTAGTCCAAATACTCTTCGAAACAATCGAGAGCGGTATACAATCAATGTTCAGCCTGTGCTTGGTAAGATGCGTTTGTGTGATGTGACATGTGAGCATACCAAGCGTGTGTTTATCAAGATGAAACCGAAGTATAAGGAATCTACTATGTTGCAGACATATATTACGTTAGGTTCCATGCTCAAGTTTGCGACTATGAAGCATCTTATTCCAGAGGTTCCGCTTAAACCACTTGAATTAAGTGGTAGACACAAAACGGAAGCCAGATATATGACGGTGGATGAAGAACGAAGGTTTTTAGAGGTTGCAGAGGGCACTACTAATTATAGGGCGTGTAGGTTTATTCTTGAAACAGGTTTAAGGTGTTCGGAGATGATAGGGCTTAAGTTCAGTGATGTTGACTGGAATGAAGCGTGTCCGACGATTACCGTGAAAAGGCAGTTGGAATATCGTCATAGCACAAAAGAGTGGCGGTGGGATACAAGATTAAAGACTGCAAACAGTAATCGAACAATTTTACTTTCGCCTGTCGCATATCAGATTTTGAAAGAATGTAGGGATGACCCCAAAAGAAATACCCGAAATACTCCACCAGAGTTTAGAGATTTAGTTTTCCTTAATAACAAAGGAATGCCTAACAAAAATTCAACTTACGATACATATTTGTATAAAATATGTGATAATGCAGGTATTGAACATCTTAGTATTCATAAGTTGCGTCATACTTTTGCTACACGTGCTCTTGAAGCAGGATGCAGTTATAAATGGCTGGCTGATACTTTGGGGCATAATAATATTAACACCACATTGATGACCTACTGTCACGTGGCATCAGAAGTTAATAAGGCAGAAGCGGCGAAACTTGCTGAATACCATCAGAAACAGGTTGGTTCTTGTGAATCAGCATAAAAATTGTCCAGAATTTAATCGTAAAATAGTGAAATGGAGGCCTTGTGGAGGCGTTCACAAATTGCGAAAATCTGAAATGCCGATTTATGCGGACAAGGAGATATAGAATGAAACTAGGTATCGTCGGTCTTCCCAACGTGGGAAAGAGTACCCTTTTTAATTCACTGACCAAGGCAGGTGCAGAATCTGCCAATTATCCTTTCTGTACCATCGACCCCAACGTGGGTGTGGTTCCTGTACCCGATGAGAGATTGAAACTTTTGGGAGATATGTACAAGTCCAAGAAGGTAACTCCTGCTGTGATTGAGTTTGTGGACATTGCGGGTCTGGTAAAGGGTGCTTCCAAGGGTGAGGGTCTGGGTAACCAGTTCCTTAGCAACATCCGTGAGGTGGATGCTATCGTGCATGTGGTGCGTTGCTTTGAGGATACCAATGTGGTGCATGTGGATGGAAGCGTAAATCCTTTGCGTGATATCGAGACTATTAATCTGGAGTTGATTTTCTCTGATTTGGAGATTCTTGAGAGACGTATTTCCAAGGTGGTAAAGGCTGCCCGTATGGACAAGTCTCTTGCCAAGGAGGAGGCACTTCTTCTTCGTATCAAGGAGCATTTGGAGAGCGGTAAGATGGCAAAGAGCATGGAGATTGACGACGAGGACGAGCTGAAGTCGGAGGCCAAG
>JAZNJZ010000039.1:0-13644 GCA_045578325.1 Eubacterium sp. | reverse complement strand
ATCTACCTGCTGACCAACCCACTCATATAAAGGTTTTCCGTCAATCAGACGATCCTGGAACTCTCCGCTGCTTGGATTTGATGTCTTAACCAGAACAAAGATACCCTTTTTCTCTTCCTTACACACATCAATGAACGGTTTCACACCGTCACTTCCGAGATACGGATTTACTGTAACAAAATCCTCATCGAAACCATAGAAGGAATTGCTTCCAACCTGCACCTTTCCCAGATGTCCTGTCGCATAGGCTGCCGATGTGGAACCGATGTCTCCACGCTTGATATCACCGATTACCACAAGGCCTTTTTCTTTGCAATATTTTACTGTTTTATCAAAAGCAACAAGTCCCGGTATTCCAAACTGCTCATACATCGCAATCTGTGGTTTTACCGCCGGAACCAAGTCGTAAATTGCATCCACAATCCCTTTATTGTACTGCCAGATTGCCTCTGCTGCCGCCTCTAATGTCTCGCCCTGCTCCTTGATAGCATTCTCCTGCAAAAATGTTGGAACATAGTTTAACATTGGGTCCAAACCAACCACGATTGGCGCTTCCATTTTTTTAATTTTATCTACTAATACAATGATCATAAACTTTCTCCTTCCTCTCTGCTTCTGCAACAATTATCTATGAAAACGGATAAACCACCTCACCACCAACGATGGTATACTCCACAACGCCCGATACTCGGCGTCCATGGAAAGGTGTGTTTTTTCCCTTCGATACAAATTCATTTTTGTCGATCACATACTCCGCATCGAAGTCTGCGATGACAAGGTCTGCTGCGGTTCCCGGCTCAATGGTTCCACCTTCCACACCAAGAATCTCGCATGGTGCGGTACTCATTCGACGAACCAACTCCATCGGAGTGAGAAGCCCCGTCTTTACCAGTTCAGACACCGACAATGAAAATACCGTTTCCGAACCTACGATTCCAAATGGCGCTTCCGCAATGGATTTTTTCTTTTCTTCTTCTCCATGTGGCGCATGATCCGTGGAAATCGCTTCCATAATGCCTGTTTTCAGACCTTCCTTCAACCTTTCTACATCCGTAGAACTTCGCAATGGCGGATTCATTTTATAATCTGCATCATCTGCCGGAATGTCCTCGTCCGTCAACGTGAAATGATGCGGACATACTTCTCCACTTACCGCAAGACCATCTTCCTTCGCAATGCGAATCATCTCCACACTATCTGCTGTAGAGCAATGGCACAAGTGAAGTCGTGCTCCGGTCTCCTTTGCCAAAAGAATGTCTCGCGCTACGATGACGTCCTCTACCGCGTTGGTAATTCCTTTTATTCCAAGCTCTTCTGCCTTTTTCCCTGCATTCATGGCACCTTTTCCAACCATGTTCTTGTCCTCACAATGGGCAAGAACCGGTATCCCAAGACGTGCCGCCTCTTTCATTGCTTCCCGGTAAAGCTCTGCATTCATTACACTTTTACCATCTTCACTGATTGCCTTTGCACCAGCCTTTACCATGCCTTCAATATCCGTCATGGTCTCACCCTGCTGCCCCAGTGTTACTGCTCCTACCGGATACACATGAATCGGACTATCCTTTTTTGCAATTTCCAATACCTTCTCGATCATTTCCGGACAGTCCGTAGAAGGATTGGTATTTGGCATCGGACACACCGCGGTAAAACCACCGCGTGCCGCTGCCATTGTTCCCGTTTTTATGGTCTCTTTATACTCAAAGCCCGGCTCTCGAAGATGTACATGAAGATCCACAAAACCTGGCATAACATACTTGCCTGTGGCGTCGATTTCCTTGTACTCGCTCTGAGCAAAAATTTCCTTTGTATCCTCAGAAAGGCTGCCGATACCAGCAACCTTTCCGTTTATTACATATAAATCATTTACTTCATCTCGATTCGTAGCCGGATCTAAGAGATGTCCATTTTTAATCCATAGGTTCAATGAATAAATCCACCTTTCCAAAGTCATCTAAATCAAAATTATCCGTAAGCCCTGCCCGTTCAATATCTTTCAATACTGCTTCGTTTGTAATCACTTGAGACAGTTCTTCCTTTGGCACCCATTTGCTGTCGTTGAGATCTTCTGCTAGGACAACCTCCTCGGACTGCGCGGAACACTCAAATGCAATTCCAACGCTGCATACCTCTCCAGCCGTGAATCCCCATGTATAAAGGGGGCTGTCAACTTGAACAGGAATTCCTACCTTTTCCTCCACGATTCTTTGAACTGCTTTTTCCGGTGTCTCAGAAAACTCCATAACACCATCAATAAACTCCCATTGATAGGGATCAAAGATTCTGTCGTCATACCATTTCTCTACTACTAGGTACTTGTCATTGTACTGAACAATGCCTTTTACAAGAATACGATATTTGTCCATGTCGATTCCCCCTTTTATTCGTTTTTGATAAAATTATTTTTTAGTAATGTAACCTTGAGCTTTTAACAACTCTGCGATCAATACCGCACCACCTGCTGCACCACGTACTGTGTTGTGGGAAAGTCCTACAAACTTCCAATCAAAGTGGCTATCCTCACGAAGACGTCCGATGCTTACACCGAAACCGTTCTCATAGTTTACATCCAAATCAACCTGTGGACGATTGTCCTCTTCCAAATACTGGATGAACTGTTTCGGAGCATTTGGCAATTCCAATTCCTGTGGAAGTCCACGGAAGTCTTTCAATGCCTGAATCAACTCTTCTTTGGTTGGTTTCTTTGCAAAGTTTACAAATGCAGCTGCTGTGTGTCCATCCTGAACTGGTACACGGATACACTGTGTTGTGATCAATGGTGCATCTGCCTTCTCGATCTTGCCATCAACAACTTTTCCGAAGATACGAAGTGGCTCCTGCTCACTCTTCTCTTCCTCGCCGCCGATGTAAGGAATAATATTATGCTCCATCTCTGGCCAATCTTTAAATGTTTTACCTGCACCAGAAATTGCCTGATATGTTGTTGCTACTACAAGTGTAGGCTCGAACTTTTTCCAAGCAGTCAATGCTGGTGTGTAACTCTGAATAGAACAGTTAGGTTTTACTACGATAAATCCTCTTGTTGTTCCAAGACGTTTCTTCTGGCTCTCGATTACTTCCAGATGCTCTGGGTTGATTTCAGGTACTACCATTGGTACGTCTGGTGTCCAACGATGTGCGCTGTTATTTGAAACAACCGGTGTCTCAGTCTTTGCGTAAGCCTCTTCGATTGCTTTGATTTCTTCTTTTGTCATATCCACTGCACTAAACACAAAATCTACCGCGCTGCTTACGTCCTCTACATCATTTACATTTTTAACGACAATTTTTTTCACAGCTTCCGGCATAGGTGTCTGCATTTTCCAGCGGTCGCCAACTGCCTCTTCGTATGTCTTGCCTGCACTTCTTGGGCTTGCAGCAATTGCAACCACCTCAAACCATGGGTGATTCTCCAACAGGGAGATAAATCTCTGTCCTACCATACCAGTACCACCAAGGATACCTACCTTTAACTTGTCGCTCATTTCTTCCTCCATTCTGCCACCGGTGTGACATATCTTAATCTTCTTTTCTGCGTGTTTTCCTCATCGCAACACACAGTTGTATTTATAATACTACATTTTCTCGGAGATTTCAAGAAATCCTTTGACTTTTATATGTATTTGTGTTATTGTTAGGGAGTATCAATATTTTAGTTTTAGGAGGCAAAAACATGAAAGGTACAGTGAAATGGTTTAATGCCAAAAAAGGATTCGGATTCATTTCTGACGAGACAGGAAACGACGTATTCGTACACTTTTCTGCACTTCAGATGGATGGCTTCAAAGTGCTTGACGAAGGCGACGAAGTAGAATTCGAAGTGATCGATGGTGAAAAGGGACCACAGGCAGCAAACGTAACTAAGTTATAATCGAATTTAATCAACTAATTTTTATATAAACAGTATGTAAAAGTTAAGAATTACAATGCGTTTTATAGCCATTAAAATAAGCTTTCTACTCAATGAAGTAGAAAGCTTATTTTTTATTGTTTACTTCTCTAATTTGTCACACCCTACAAACACATCCACCTCTTTTTCCAGTCCCTTTGGAAGCGGTGCTGCATAGGTCAAATTCTTACAATTCTTAAAGGTGTATTTCATAGACAAAAGCGTTATTGGCAACTTCGGAACAACTTCCAATGAATTACATCCATAGAATGTCATAATCAGTTCTGTTACTCCTGCCGGTATATCCTCTGGTACATAAGTCAACTTCTCACAACCTTCAAAGGTATTTGTCATTTCTGTCACTGTAACCGGAAGTGCTGGTGCTTCATACAATTGAGCACAACCACTAAATGTCCAATTCAGATTTGTAACACCCTCTGGCAAAGTAGGCGCCACACTCATGGCTTTACAATTCTTAAAGGTTGAATACAAACTTGTTACCGTTGCCGGAATCACTGGTGCCACCGCAAGACTTGTACAATCTTCAAAGGTATTTGGCAATTCCTTCAACGTCTCTGGCAACTTACCGACATAAGTCAATGCCTTACATCCTTTAAATGCACCAAGGACATTCGTCACACTGGAAGGAATGTGAATCACAGTCTCTAATTCCTCACAACCATAGAACATATACTGCATTTCCGTAAGTGGTACTGCATCTTCAAAGCTTATCGCCTTTATCTTGCACTTTTTATTGGAAGCAAATACTCCCGTTGAAGTTCTTGGTTCGTATTTCCCTGCAAACGTAACGGTATATTCCTTTGCTTTTCCGTCTACTGTCACGCTCAACTTCTCTGGAATCAAAAGATTTTCTGTAGTTCCAACGTATTTTCGAAGAAGAACGGTTCCTGATGCCTCATTTACCGTATATTCCCAATCCGCAATAGTGGATTTTGTCAATGTCACCACATCACCACAATTGGTACAATTTCCGTCGTTATCATACACATGCTCTGCCACCTTGCCTCGTTGCTGTTCTGCACCACAACTGTTACAAGTTCTTACTTCCAGTCCTGGAATTCCGTGAGCAGGTGCTAACGTCTCTAACCAAGAATCCGTAACTGCAAAATTCCATTTGTGCCCTACCGGCTCCACAATGGTATCATCCACCACCGAAGAACACGTTAACGTCACACCATACGCATTTACATAAGTATTGGTACAATGTCTGGATTTACGGCCAGCTACAACACAACTTGGAGTCTTATCCAACGTGTAATCCGTCGAGTAATTATGTCCCGTAGCCTCGATGATTTCGATCATCTGAATTCCACAAGGCGCCTTGTTTCCATCGGCATCTGTTTTTTCACGCTTGCATGCGTAAGTATTGGTTCCGTCTTTTATACAAGTAGCCTCTTCGGTTACCACATTATCCACATCCCAGTCATGCCCCAATGCCGCCACAAGACTTTGGAATCTGGTGGAATCACAATTATCTCGTTGACAATGGAAGGATTTCTTTCCTGTGGTGGTACATGTTGGTTCCACATCAATAACATAATCGTCTGTCCAATCATGTCCTAGCGCTGGCAATAGTTCTCTCTTCTTTGCGCCACAAGTTCCTCTGTTACAAATATATGTTTTTATTCCCGCATTGAGACAGTTCGGTTGAACCGTAATCTCTCCTTCTTCCACACCATCATCGTCGATATCATAATCGTGTCCTAGAGCGGAAATTTTTCGAATATCCGTTGCATAAGAACATCCATCCCTTTCACAATGCCGCGATTGTCTTCCTGCCTTCGAACACGTAGCTTCCACATCGGTAACATAATCACCCAAACTATGTCCCAGTGGGACGATACCCTGGGTCCTGTTTGCCAAGCATTCGCGACATGTATACGTCATTGTTCCCTGAAGCGTACAGGTTGGCTCCGCCGTCCTTACACCATTGTCCCAGTCGTGTCCCGTGGATGGCAACGTTATCGTTGTTTTTCCATTACAATTCAAACACGTACTAAGTCGCTTTCCTGTGGTGGTACATCCTGGCTCTTGAGTAATTTCTCCATATGTCCATGTATGACCTACCGGATCCACATTCTCTCGCTTGGTACCATTACAATCTTCCACCATACAAGTGTATGTTCTCGTTCCCGTTCCCGTACAAGTTGGGCTCTTGGTAATTGTTCCGTTGTCCCAAGAATGGCCCAGTGCAGGAATTGGCTCAAGCTTTTCCCCCGCACAATTCGTCACCAAACATGTATATTTCATGCTTCCAACCCTTGTACAAGTTGGTTCTTCCATAATCTCTCCCGCAGCTCCCCACACATGTCCTTTTGCGTTTACGAGCTCCTGTCTTACTTCTCCACAGTTCTGACAAGTATATTCCATCTCACCTACATCCGTACAAGTCGGTTCCGAAACCGTTCGTTCTAACCAACTATGTCCAGTAGCAGAAACTGGCTCCTCCCTTGTCTTACCACACAAATTACAGGTTGCCATGTGAATTCCTTCTGCCATACAAGTAGGCTCCGTAGTAATCGCCCAGTCGCTCCACTGGTGATCACACGGTCCTTGTACAACCACAATAGTACAAGTTGCTTTTATCTTTCCACTAAATGCAGTTATAACTGCCGTGGTTCCAACTGGTGTATCATCTGTAACAAATATTCTTCCGTCTTGGTAAACGTTAATTCCACCAAGCTTATCGATGCTCCACTCGATTTTATCTGTAGACGTTACTGGCACAAACGTTGCCACTAGTCGGTCACTCTCTCCAGCTGCCAGCTCGATATAGGTACGATCCAGCGTAATACCTGTAATACTAGTATATGCCAAATATACGGGAAGCGTATCTTGAACTGGTGAAATATTCGGATTTACAATCGACGGTGACAAATAGGAGTTTGTGGTTCCAGCCACCTTTGTCTCTGTTTTCTTCTCTACTGTGACCTTAATCTTCGCTTTTACAGACTTCTTCGCTTTTGCCCGTACCGTTATGGTAGCTTTGCCTTCCTTGACACCCTTTACCATACCTTTTTTTGTAACCGTGGCCACTTTTTTATTAGAAGAAGAAAATGTCACTTTTTTGTTGGTTGTTTTTTTCGGTGTTATCACATATTCGATTCTTTCCTTCTCCGAAACATCCAACGACATTTTTGATTCATCCAGCATATTACCAGAAGCCTTTATTTTCTTTGGTAATACTTTTTTCTTTGCCGCATGTACCACATCCGTATCGGTAACAGTCAATAACATCGTTGCTGCTGCAATAGCTGCTGCCAAACAAATCCTTTTTCGAAATCTCTTATTCATACGCAATCCCTTGCCTTTCTATGTCAATAAATCCGATTGCTTCATCACAATACATATTAATCTATATATCGACAATTTCTCACATAAAATTAAGTCTTCTTTCCTGCATCTACTATGCAAAAAAGAAGACTTTCATATCTCTTATTAATATACGATAAAAGACAAAAATTCACCCTCTATCTCCTGTGACAAATAATACTCTGCCAAAACAACATCTTCTGGCACATCAATATCCACACCATGATCCTTCGCCAATACGTACCCCATCTCATTGTCATTTAGACTCGTATTCTCATTCAAGTCATTCACGCTGTTGATATAGATTGCCCCGTTAACACGATAATAACGTTTCATATCCTGACGTTTTATGGTGCTATTCTCATCCAACAGATTTACCAATCTATTTTTCTCACCAAACTGACGCATCAGGACTGGGTGCTCCGACACTTCTGAGACAGAAACAAGGGATTTTTCACCCTTCCTCATGAAATACTCAATGGAGCGTTTAATATCTTCCGCTGTTCGCAACGGACTCGTCGGTTGCAATACAACAATAATATCATAATGGTCACCTTTTTGCTCGTAAAACTCCACCGCATGCAATACAACATCAATGGTTTTGGCATCATCCGTAGCCAACTCTTCCGGACGATTAAATGGCACAATAGCCCCAGCTCGCATGGAAATATCGGCAATCTCCTCGTCATCCGTAGACACAATAACCTTATCTATGTATTTGCATCCTTTGGCTGCTTCAATTGTATACGTAATCATCGGCTTTCCACATATTGCTTTTACATTTTTTCTCGGAATCCCTTTGCTGCCACCGCGCGCTGGAATAATGGCAAGAATTTTTTTATCTTCAATCATGGCGCTCCTCCATTCGACATTTCTTTTTCATACATAATCGTTTTATATATTATACACCATCTTTCTCCATTTCTCAATGAAAAAATAAAAAGGCACTCAACAATAGAGCACCTTTTTCCTTCTAAAACCATCCGATCCATTTGCCAATCCAATAAATCAATCCCAGCACCCAACTGGTAACCACACCATATAATATAACCGGTCCGGCAATGGTGAAAATCTTACATCCCACACCAAAAACCCAACCTTCTTTTTGAAACTCGATGGCAGGTGCCGCCACGCTATTGGCAAAACCAGTAATAGGAACCAATGTCCCTGCCCCAGCAAAGTTAGCAATTTTCGAATAAATATTTAGACCTGTCAGAATCACACTAAGCAAAATCAGCGTCAAGGTATTGTACAACGCCGCTGTTTCTTTGTCCAGCCCGAAGGACATATAAAGATTGATAAGTCCTTGGCCAATAGCACAGATAAGCCCCCCTACCACAAATGCTTTGCATAGATTAAACATCCAACTTACTTTCGGCGTGTTTTCGGAAACATAGCGATTGTATTTCTCATCTCTTTCCTCTGATACATTTTCAAAAATCACTTCTTTGATATCTGTTTTTTGTTGGCTCATAGTTTCCCTCCGTTTTCATTACTTATAGAAATATTGAAAAATCGTCCCCGCTGTTTTTCCTAATGCCAGGGCGAGAATCAAATATTGAATTCCTTCTCTCATCTTCAATCGCTTTGCAAAGATTGGCATAACACGCAAATTTTCTCCCAGTGCCATGGCCAGACATCCCACAAAAACTCCTGAAAACAACCCATACACTGCAAGAGAAATTGATGGCACTGGTAATCGGTCACAAAACAAACTTAATAGATTGCCAACCGTCCCCCCTGCAATAATTACATTTTCATATGCATAAATATGGGTGGCGGTCCCTGTACGATGTGCCAAACGTGGAATCACATCCAACATTGTTATAAATGCAAAAACTCCTGCCGCTACTGTCACCCCAAAGCAAAGCCCCAAAAATCCCAATATAACATTACTCATCAGCATTAATTGTCTTCCCTTCTCTGGCTGATGTCTTAATCATCGCCTTGTTCATTTGCTCCTCATATGTGCGCATCTCCACCTGAATCGGCGTCGGGTCATTTTTCATGTTTCTTCGTTTAAAATGATTGTAGAACACGATGATCCCGATGGGTAATCCAATGGCATACGAAATTTCCAGCACGCCGCCCTCTGTTCGCATCTTTCCAGTAACCATTTGATGCACTTTGTCAAATACGCCACCCACGTTTACATCCTCGTTAAATGTCATAATGGTAAAAGCGGCTCCAAAAAACATAATCAGCGCCACCAGAACAATTTTAATATACTCCGTCGTTTTGCTTGGCTTTTTACCCGTTTCATACTCTACAATAAAATCGTTCTCACCTAGATTTTCAATGGTAATATCCGGAAACACATGATGAATCGCCTGATATAGCCTGGCGATAGTGAACATGGTAAGTTTCTCCGGATTCATAGGAAGCGTATAAAAGTGGGAATCTCGCAATTTTTGTACAATGGATTCGTTGACACTATACAAATCTGCCACATCGCCAATCATTAACTCACGCTTTCTTGTTGGCACATTTTGCGCCACTTTGACATAAATGATATCTTCCATCGCAAACCTCGCTTTTCTTTTATATATACTATCTTTAGCAATTCCCGCAAAAACGTTTTTTATACATAAATGAAAATCACAAGTTGTTTTTTTTCGAATATATTGGGGATAAATTGAAATGAAATGGAAGTATTTCAAATGGCAATTAAGATTTTTATCGATCAAGGACACAATCCCTATGGGTTCAATGCTGGCGCGGAAGGCTTTGGTGCGAGAGAACAGGATATCACGTACACAGTAGGCGCTTATTTATATAACATTCTTACTGCAGATCCTCGCTTTGAGGCTGCCACTTCACGCCAAGATCCACAGGAAATCCTCGGCTATGACACCAACTCTAGCCTCCGAGAGCGAGTGGATATGGCTAACACTTGGGGGGCAGATTATTTTATCAGCATTCATGTCAATGCCAATGTGAATCCTGCCATCAATGGCACCGAATCCTATGTATATGCACAAGGTAGTCCTTCCTATTATCTTGGTCTTGACATCGTGAACGAAATTGTTCGTCGTGTGGGCACAAAAAATAACGGCACTATTGTTAGGCCGTCATTATACGTATTACGGAGGACACAAATGCCCTCCGTCCTTGTTGAACTTGCTTATATATCAAATTATGAAGATTTCGTCCTTCTCACCACCATGCAATACCAATTTGCATATGGTATCTATGTAGGCATCTTGAATTATCTAGGACTTCCTCAATTATAGTACCGGTTTATCACTGAACGCAAAGTATAAAATTACCAAAAGACCTAATACAATTCGATAATATCCAAATACTTTGAAATTATGGCGACGAATGTATCCCATCAAAAACTTAATAACAAACAACGATACTACAAAAGCTACGAACATACCTACTAAAAGTGTTGTCACTTCCATCGGTCCATAACTCAATCCCTCTGCCACACTTTTTACAATCTTTAATACGCTTGCACCAAACATAACTGGTATCGCCAGATAAAACGTAAACTCCGCAGCCGCTGCTCTGGAAACTCCAATAATCAATGCTCCGATAATCGTTGCTCCCGATCTCGATGTTCCTGGTATAATCGCTGCCAGCAACTGAAAGATACCTATGATAATCGCCGTCTGATACGTAAACTCACTCACACGCATGATCTCCGGACGACGTCCTTTATTCCAGTTTTCCACTAAAATAAACAAGATACCGTAGATAATCAATGCGCCAGCCACAACCGGTGCATTGTAAAACATCTCATCAATCACATCATCAAAAAGAATTCCCACGATCGCCGCTGGTAAACATGCTACCACAATCTTAATCCACATCTGCATAATGTCCATCTTCACATAGGACTGCCCCTGTGCCGGATGAAGATTGAAGGGAAATATCTTGTTCCAAAACAATAGAACAACCGCCATAATCGCTCCTAGCTGTACCACAACTAAAAACATATCCGAAAATTCTTTATTGGAAAATGCCAAAAACTGATTCACCAAAATCATATGGCCGGTGCTACTCACTGGCAGCCACTCCGTAATTCCTTCTACAATCCCTAGCAATATTGCAATAAAAATGTCTTTAATTCCCATTTTCTGCCTCCATTCTCTGCTTTACGTGAATCATATTGTATCATATTTATCACATCAAAACAAGAGCGGATTTTTTATTAATATACTATGCTACTGGCGCCAAAATGCATAAAAGCATGAAAATGCACAAAAATCCCATAAAACAAATCGACTGACACGTATCCTTCCACATAACAATTCCTCCTTTTCTCGTACCTATATAACAAAGCCATCCCAAGTTCTCCCTCGGAATGGCTTTATCATAGCACAAGACCTGTCCCGTTATATGGACACGCAATGCCGTATCCGGGTCCTAAATTGCTAATTACAATTTTTCTTACATATATCATTTAGACAACATTTTTCGCAATATGCTTTTCTTGCTGTACAAACTTCTCTTCCATGGTGTACTAGACGGTGACAAAAATCACTTCCTTCTTCCCCCGGAATGATTTTCCATAGTTCCATTTCTACCTTTTTCGGATCCTTGATTCCATCCACTAGCCCCATACGATTGGTCAACCGGATGCAATGAGTATCGGTTACAATCGCAGGTTTGCCAAACACATCTCCCATAATCAAATTTGCGCTTTTACGCCCAACTCCCGGTAATTTAAGCAATGCCTCGAAATCCTCTGGCACGTCCCCCCCATGTTGCTCCATAAGCATATTCATGCATTTGTGAATATCCCTCGCTTTACTAGCACCCAAACCACATGGTTTAACAATAGCCTCAATCTCTGCTACCTCCGCTGCTGCTAAAGCCTCCACGGAAGGATACTTCGCAAACAAGTCTTTCACCACAATATTAACTCGAGCATCTGTACACTGTGCCGCCAAACGCACACTGACAAGTAATTTCCACGCTTCATCATAATCTAGCGTACAATCTGCTAACGGATACTCTCGCTTCAATGCCTCGATAATCGCCTTAGCCCGTTGCTTTTTGGTCATCTTCCGCCCATCCTCTCATAAATATATCTAGAACTCATATTTTTCTTTCTCTTTTCTAGTATACATGTTATTTTACAGAATGCAAATGATTTGTTGACTTCCCATTGGTAATTAGAGTATAATTTTTATATATATTAAAATGTCTGGAGGTGTTAGCATGAGTGTTTCAATTGGTGGATACAATACATTTTTTCCTATTTATAATCCCTATCCGGTTTCCCCTGTAAGAGGAAGCAGTCCTGTTACACGCGGTTCTGAAGCCACTACTGCTGTGGATGCTGTCAAGAAGGGCGAATGCCAGACATGCAAAGAACGAAAATACGTTGATGGTTCCAATGACCCACATGTTTCCTTCAAGACACCTGGGCACATTGATCCCGGCGATTCTGCCGCAAAAGTGATGTCACACGAAAAGGAACACGTGGCTGCTGCGGTGGCAGAAGGTAGTAAACCTAACAAAGAACTGGTTTCCGCCACTGTTTCGCTAAAAACATCAATATGCCCAGAATGCGGCCGAGTTTATGTATCTGGTGGCGTAACAAATACAACTATACGAACGACAAAGGAAACATCAAATCCATATGCCAAATTACAACAGAGCATGAATCGAAATCTGTTGGCAGGTATGAATTTTGATATGACAGCATAATATATTTTTTTCATCTTTAATGACATAAAAAAGGACACAACGCTTCACGTTATGTCCTTTTTTCATGCTGGTAACCGGAATCGAACCGGTACGGGTGTCACCACCCACAGGATTTTAAGTCCTGGGCGTCTGCCAGTTCCGCCACACCAGCATATATTCAATTCGCAAATCATAGATTTGCTAGCGACCCAGGAGGGACTCGAACCCTTGACCTCTGCCGTGACAGGGCAGCGCTCTAACCAACTGAGCTACTGGGCCAAATAAAATTAGTGGACCCTCGGGGACTCGAACCCCGGACCGTCCGGTTATGAGCCGGATGCTCTAACCAACTGAGCTAAAGGTCCAAACTCATACAGTTTGGTTGTGAAGTATCCATCCACATTCTCACAAGAAACGAAGTTTCTTGTCTTGCAAATCGAAGATTCGCAATGACCCCTACGGGAATCGAACCCGTGTTACCGCCGTGAAAGGGCGATGTCTTAACCGCTTGACCAAGGGGCCAAAAACAATATTTTACAGTACTACTAAAATAGGAAACGTAAAAAACGTTTCCTAAACTCCCCGAGTAGGGCTCGAACCTACAACCCCACGGTTAACAGCCGTGTGCTCTACCATTGAGCTATCGAGGAAAATTCATGAAATTCATAAAAAGAAGCTACGCTTCTTTCTACAAACCAAGATACATTTTCTTGTACCTTCAAAACTACACATTACTTACTATCAAACTTTTAAGGTCAAGCCTTCGACCTATTAGTATC
>JAZNJZ010000038.1:0-2910 GCA_045578325.1 Eubacterium sp. | reverse complement strand
TTTTTTTCATAAAAGGACATAAGAATATTGACTGCATATGCAATCACTGCCCCTATAATAAGTGGTGCAGCAGCATGAAACACGAGACCAATTCCACTAGCAATCATAGACCAGTACTGCACAAAAAGGTACACTACCCCTACTGTTACCCCTAACTTCAAACAACTTTTCCATTCTAATTTCATACTATATCCTCGCTTTCTTCCTCTTAATCTCCGATACTTTTTCCAAATGCACTAGACACCTCTGAAATCGTTACAAATGCATTAGGATCCGTTGATGTCACTATATTTTTTAATTTTACAACCTGAAAACGGTTCACAACAAAGTATATGATTTTCTGCTCTTTTCCAGAATAATATCCCATAGCATCAATGTGCGTCACACCATGACCAAACACATCCGAAAGCTGACTACTAATCTCCTCCGCTTTTGTGGTAACAATCATCGCTGATTTCACCTTATCCAAACCTTCCACAATAAAGTCGACGGTTTTAATCGCCGCTCCATATGTGATAATGGAATACAGTGGCAGCACCCAACTCCGGAAAATAACTCCCGCCGCCAAATAAAGAATTACATTGTACGCCATTACAAAGGTTCCCACAGTTACTCCTAGACGCTTTGCAAAAATCACAGCCATTACTTCTACACCATCAATGGCACCACCATATCGGATCGTCAAACCACTACCAATACCCGATATAATTCCTCCAAAAATCGCACACAAAAGCAAATCCGAACCCGCAAAAGGAGACGCCGTGGCCACATCAACTGGTATGATATACGTAATCATAGATGAAGACAGGGAATACGTCAGCACTGCACAAATGGAATACAGTGTAAAAGAACTTCCCAACTTCTTATAACCGTATAGGAAAAACGGAATATTCAGCAAAATCAGAAACACAGAAAATGACCAGCTATTTCCCGCCATCTGTGACAACAACATAGACGTCCCCGAAAATCCACTGTCGTAAAGATTTACCGGTGCCAAAAACATGGTAACTCCAATAGAATTAATAATACCTGCCAAAAATAAAATAGCAAAGTTCTTAAAACTTACATTTTGTAACATCAACTATGACTCCTTCCTACACCTAACCTTACACATCGTGTTCTGCTTATTATAACATATAACGGAAAGAAAGAAAATCAAAAAAAGAAAAAGGGCCATCATGCCCTTTTTCTATCTTTCTCCAAAAATCATCAACTTGATGCTGCCGCGGATGCTGCTACACTGGATGCCACTACACACATAAGCGCTGCCTGTTGTGCTGCCACCATCGCTAATGTACCAGTAATAGCTGTAGCATCTGTTATCGCATCCTGAGAATAGTCCCCTGAAACAAGCATTGCCGCATGCATCAAACGTGTTTTCTTGTCGATTCCCATAATTCCATAGCCTTTCTGATTCGACAAGAATTCATCCACTTCTACAATGTCTTCCACAATTGCTTCAATCTCTACTGGAAGCAACGCCAAAGAACCTAACATAGGCAATTCATAGTGTTTTCCATATTTCTTTCCTGCCTTTTTAAGTCCCTGATAAATTTCCTCAACACGGTTACATTTCTCTTCTGTCGTAGTGTCGCCCAAGGAAAGAATATGACTAAGTGTCTGAACTGCATTACCATCCAAAAAAACATTTTTGCACTGTTTGTAGCACGCTTCCATTTCCTCAATCAGCTGTCCATCCTCTTTCTCCGAAAATGCCAGAAGGATTGCCAATACACTATCTTCACTGGACGTCAAAAATGGATGTTCTTTTTTCATCATCTTATAGATCTGTTTTCCACGAACCGCATATTTCTCAGCCTCTGCAACATCTACCATTCGATTCAGAATCGCAGCTGCCAACGCAAGATACTCGGTCCCACGAAACTCCTTCTTCAAAGAACCATACACTTCCAAAATGTCGTTCATCTTTTTGGTTGGTTCTTCTTCTGTCGCCAATATAGTCGCCACTGGAGGCTTCACATTTCCCATAAAATTGGAAACCAAACCAGTTCTTTCACTCACAATTTTCTTGCATTTTTTCAAAGTCTCGCTATCTACCACAATGCCCTTTCCGCACAATTCAGATGCACACACTGCTTGTATATATGGACTATCCCATCTAAATGCAATCTTAACCTCTTCTCTATTCTTTACAAAATTTTCACATACCTGTTTCAAAGATTCTCTCATCATAATATCCTCCTAACTATCTAGCACCTTTTTCGCACCTTTTCTTAAGTACATCCATAGGATATCATGATGGAAGCATTTTGTCAAGTATATTTTACATTTTATTCTTCATTCATCTTTGCGAGCTTCGCTGCCTGATCCGCTGCAATCAAACTATCGATAACCTCATCAATGTCTCCATCGATAATCGCATCCAGACGATGCAATGTCAATTTGATTCGGTGATCCGTAACACGGCCCTGTGGATAGTTATAGGTTCGAATCTTCTCAGAACGATCTCCCGTTCCAATCTGGCTTCTTCTCTTCTCTGCCTCTTCATCATGGGCTTTGGCAAGCTCCATCTCATACAAACGGGCACGAAGTACTTTCATTGCCTTATCCTTATTTTTCAACTGAGACTTCTCGTCCTGACAAGATACCACGATTCCCGATGGGATATGAGTCAGACGTACCGCAGAGTCCGTCGTATTGACACACTGTCCACCGTTACCGGATGCACGGAACACATCGAATTTACAATCGTTCATGTCAATTTCAACTTCCACGTCCTCTACTTCTGGCATAATTGCCACAGTAGCTGTGGATGTATGAATACGCCCACCAGACTCCGTTGCCGGGATACGCTGTACACGATGTACACCACTTTCATATTTCAGCTTGGAATATGCCCCAGCTCCATTAATCATAAATACAACTTCTTTGAATCCACCGATTCCATTT
>JAZNJZ010000037.1:0-4847 GCA_045578325.1 Eubacterium sp. | reverse complement strand
ATTGTTTAGCCGATTCCCATCTGTATGCCTCCCATACGTTCTGAAGGTTGAACGATTACGGTTACACCAGTATTTCCGTGCCATTCGAATTGATAGGATTCGCCAGAAGTTTGCCCGATAAATGTTTTCCAAGAAACATCTGCGGTGATTTGTGGATCGCAGTGTCCATTTCCAATCCAACATATAACTGCGTCAGGATCCACCGAAATGGTGTCTCGAGATGTTACATTGCTGAGGACAATTGGATTTCCGTTTGATAAAACAGCAACATATGCATTATTACCTCGAGCTGTTAAGGTTGAGGTTGCCAATCCTTTTTGCGAGAGAACGCCGACGCCGATAAAGCGAACACTATAATCACAATCTTGTGTGAACGCTAGAATGTTTTCGGACTCGACAGAAATGGTTTCTCCTTTTTCAAGGTGATATACAACAATGTGTTGCCCGTAGCTGGCATAATATGTAACGGAATCGCCGTTCAAATTAACTTTCATAAGAGGAACATTTTCTCCAGTGACTCTTCGCGCTAATGAGCCTAAAAGAGCTTGTCCGATATTGTTTTGAGGTCCTAAAAGTACTTTCTCGAATTTGTAATTTTTTGGACCGGAGTTTTCGCCGGCGATAAATGCGCCAGCCTTTGTAAATAGAACGTCGTTTCCGCTACAAGTAACTTTCAATGTCAACTCGTTTATCGTTTCAAAATTTAACATTTGTAATCCTCCTTAGATTAAACTACTTCAACGCCATACAATTCACATAAGCCTGCAAGATCTCGTGCAACGCCGTTTCCGATTGCATTAAATTTCCAACCTCCATTGTGGAGATATACTTCCCCAATCATCATAGATGTGACATTGGAATAGTATTCGCTCATTTGGAAACTTACCAGTTCATTGTTGTTTGAAGCGTCCATTATTCGTATGTATGCATCTTGTATCATACTGAAGTTCAGATTTTTTTCTAATGCTTCATTAATAGTAAGAACGAAGACAATCTTATTAACAGTAGAATTTAGTTTTGTGAAATCGATGGTAATGCTCTCCCGGTCGGCACCTGAGTCGATACTAAAAATCGTGCTACCATCTGGACTTTGTGTTTGACCATAAAAAACAAACCAGCTATCTCCCACCACTTTTCCGTTGGAACTAAGCATAAACGCTGAAACATCCACATCGCATTGGCTGTTCGTTGTATTCCAACCAAGAGAAGCCTTTATTTTCGCAACTTGACCGGAGCCCAAAGGTACTTTTTGGCCTTTTTGTATTGTATGAAGTAGTTGCGGAGTTGGTTTTGCGGGTGCAGGGGCGACACTTGGTGTACTCGGAGCAGAAGTATTCAAAGGAACTCCGCTATTGATTGACAAAATATCGTTTGCAGACCTTGCACCTTGCACACGAGCCTGATTTATAGAAGTTAGTGTTTGTTTTGTTAATGGTGTTGCTGATTTCATAGGAATATTAACCATAATCTATAACCTCATTTTATAATGTGTAAAATAATCCATCTACATAATATTTTAAGGGAAGTTGTAAAAAATGTCAATAAATATGAAGTTTTGGAACGTTGTTTTGGGCAGATTGACAAGAAACATAAGATGATATATACTGTTTGTAAGAAGTAAACACTATATGAAGTCTTAGGAGGGGATAAAAATGAAGTTTAGTATTGTTGAAAATGACAAATCTACATATTGGGATGAAGTAATATTAGCGCTTATAATTGTTGGCTTTGTGGTTTTGGGAATTGTTATTTGTGCAATAAAGCCCTCTGTTTGGATTATAGATGCTAATACCTCTTTTGTGTTTGGCGTATTGATGATTGTGACTGGGGTAATGTTTATTCCGGGGTTGATATATCGTCTTTGCACCAATGAAAAGAAAAAGTAATAATCTGTGATGTGAGGAAATTACAAATTAAAATACAGGCTATCTGACATAGGTCGGATAGCCTGTTGTATTTTATCTATCAGCCCTTTGGCTCGCAAGTGACATCACATTCTAATTTCTGGAATGTTCGAATATCCACAGAGGAAAGCAGAACGCTAGAATGTACCTGACTTCCTTTGAGCTTGGACAACTGCGCCAATGCCAAAGCGGCATCTTCATTGTCGGCAGCTGTTGCGGAAAGTGCGATCAAAACTTCGTCGGTATGAAGACGAGGGTTTTTGCTTCCCAAGTACTTGGTCTTCAACGTGTGGATTGGAGCAATGGCACTTGGTGACAAGATTGGCACTTCGTGATCAATCCCTGCCAACACTTTTATGGCATTTACAAGAGCAGCGGAGCTGGCGCCAAGCAGGTCTCCAGTTCTTCCCGTGATGATTTGTCCATCTGGGAGTTCTATGGCAACAGCGGGACCATCGGTTGCTTCCGCACGTTGAAGTGCTGGGGTGACAGCGCGACGATCGGTGGCTGTGATATTTTCCTGACGCATCAAAAGTTGTAGCTTATTTACTTCTTCGGATGTTCGCGTGCCTTCTGCGACACCGGCAATTGCCTGATAATAACGACGAATAATTTCTTGGCGTGAGGCTTCACGACATACTTCGTCATCGATTAGACAGTTTCCAACCATGTTTACACCCATATCGGTAGGAGAACAGTATGGGCTCTCTCCGTAAATTTCCATGAACATGGCATTTAGTACAGGGAAAATCTCTACGTCACGATTGTAGTTTACCGTAGTAATGCCGTAAGCTTTCAAGTGGAATGGGTCAATCATATTGATATCATTTAAATCGGCGGTAGCTGCCTCATAAGCCAGATTCACAGGGTGATCCAGTGGCAGATTCCAGATCGGGAAGGTCTCGTACTTGGCATAACCAGCGCGGATACCATGTTTGTGTTCGTGATATAGCTGGGAGAGACAAGTGCTCATCTTTCCGCTACCAGGGCCAGGAGCCGTAACAACAACCAAAGGTCGCGTGGTCTCGATATAATCATTTTTGCCGTATCCTTCTTCGCTGACAATGAGAGGAATATTTGTAGGATATCCTGGAATCAAATAATGGTGATACACTTTGATGCCGAGTTTTTCTAAGCGGTGTTGGAACATAATAGCACTGTGCTGTTCGGAAAATTTGGTCAAAACCACACTTCCAACGTAGAGTCCGCGAGAACGAAACTCGTCAATGAGACGAATTACGTCATTATCATATGTGATTCCTAAGTCTGCACGAATTTTATTTTTTTCAATGTCGTCAGCGCTAACCACCATGACGATTTCTGCTTGATCTGCTAATTGTATTAACATTTGCAGTTTGCTGTCAGCGGCAAATCCTGGCAATACACGTGCGGCATGAAAATCGTCGAACAATTTGCCTCCGAATTCCAGATACAATTTGTTGTCGAATTTTTTGATTCGCTCCATGATATGCTGGGACTGCATTTTCAAATATTTTTCATTATCAAACCCGATTTGCATTGTTCTACCTCGAATACTTTTTATTTTTATAACAACAAATATTTTACCACAGATTAAAAATTAGCACAATATCAAGGTTTCATTTTCTTTTACGGATATGCGGATTGACATTGCCCCAGGGGCAAGGTGTATAATGAGGCTACGAAGAACCGCAGAGGAGGGATGGCATTGTACACCATTGGGGAGCTTGCAGAGGTGGCGGGAGTGACAACAAAGGCGCTTCGCATTTATGAAAAGAAGGGCATTATAAAATCCATAAGGCACCAAGGGAATAACTATCGATTGTATGATGAAGAAACCAAGTTGATTCTTCAGAAAGTCGTAACATTAAAGTTTCTAGGATTTTCGCTAAATCAGATTAAAGAATTTCTGGAAAACAATCGTGAGATGAGTTTGGAAGAATCATTGCAAGAACAACGACGTTTGCTTATGAAAAAACGTAATCAGTTGGATCGAGTGGTTGCCTGCATGAATCGAGCAATCGGAGAGTGTCAGGAAAATCAATTGGACATCGATGAATTGCTGGAAAGTATGAAACATATCGTACTCAATCAGAAGATGGATGAGATGTATACGCGCCTGGTGGGGAATTCTGCAAAGGCGTCGGATTGGAATGTGTGGGTATATGAGCAGGCAGATATTCGCCGTGGCGAGAGAATCTTGGATGCTGGGGCTGGGTATGGAAACCTATGGAGACTTAATCTGCAGCGGTTACCGGAAGATGTCCGGGTGACTTGTATTGATCGTCATAATACCCATGCGGATGAATTTGTAAATTTTGTAGCAGATCAGGAGACAAGTAAGGTGTTGCCAAAGAAATGCTTTTCCTTTTTGTGGGGCGACATGGAAGAGATGGAAATTGGTTCAGAGTATGATTGCATTTTTTTCAACCATACCATACGCTTTATGGAAAACGGTGAAAAGATGATAGAGCGATTTTGTAAGGCATTACGACCACATGGGCGTTTTATCTGCACGTGGGGCGGTAAAAAATATTTGCAAACAATGCAGGAGTGGATGTGGGAATGTGGAGTAGGTGAGGCAGAGGCAAACGCTGCAAATGCGCGATATGATGCGACCATGGGCCAGTGGGAAGAGTGGCTTGCCAGTAGTTTTGCCAAAGTGGAACGGCACGCTTTTGAAATTGAGCTGGTATTTGATGGGGCTACCGAGTGCCTGGAATTTATCGGTTCTAGCCTGCGGGATATGGCTCCGGTTATAGAAGAAGATTCAAAGAGGATTGTGGAGTTTCTGGCATCAAAGGAAAATAAGGAGGGGAAAATCATCCTTCCTCGGGACACATACTTATATATATGTAGAAATGGAGAATAAACATGGCATCGAGAATTATGCATTATCTGGTGGGGAATGAAGTGGCGAGGAATTTGAAAATAAAAAATTGGGAACGGTTCATGGCTGGGAAT
>JAZNJZ010000036.1:0-1555 GCA_045578325.1 Eubacterium sp. | reverse complement strand
TCCCGGCAATATCAATGTACAGTCCGAAATGCAAGTGCACGTCAAACTTTCCTCTGGTTCCTTCTGGTCCATACCCAGTGTCTCCTACATATCCAAGTATATCTCCGGCCTTTACTGTGTCCCCAGCGCGAAGCCCTTCTCGATAAGAATCCAAATGTGCATAGTACGCATACAATCCGTGCTCGCTTCGAATCCCAATCCGATAGCCGCCAAGTTCCAGCCAACCCATCTTTTCCACCACGCCATCACAAATACTCACCGCCGGAAAATATCCCGGTACGTTGTTGGATGTCATTAGGTCCACCCCTTCATGCCGCCGGTCACCACCATAATTTCTCGCTGTTCCCCATGAATTTTCGTAGGATACCGTCTCCCCATGAATTCCATCAAAGGCCACAGGAAAACATGAAATGTCACTGAGTACGGTAGCCATGGCATCAACGTACTCTTGTCGACACGATGAATCCAACTGCCACGAAAAAAAACATGGCACCGAATCTCTTCCATAGATTGACTTTAATGCCAGTTTCTCACAGTTTCTCTTTGTAAAATGCGACATTTTTTCCAATGTCTCTGCTTTGATATCAAAACATCGAAACTGCTCCGCATCTTCCCGCAGTGGCACAACAGCATCGGCTTGCGTCCCACATAAAATCCACCGTGTTTCCAGAGGCACGACGCACAATGCCAGCACAAACACAACAATCTTCCCGATTCCTCTCACCCAAATCCCTCCGCTTAATACGATTCAATATCTACCACCTCTGCATGATCCACATGGCAAGATAACACATCGTCCGCAAAGGAAATAAATTTATCTACGCCATCGCTCACAAAATAATCATACGTTGGCTCTTGCTCTTCTATGCTCATGGTATTTAGCAAATTTTTCTCTCCCAACAAAAGTTTTAGAGATTTTGCTGTCTCGTATGCAGGATTTACTAACTTTACATCTTCCCCAATCTCTTGACCGATTACTCGACGCAACAACGGATAGTGCGTACACCCAAGTACCAGGGCATCAATCTCATATTCTTTCAATTCATGCAAATATCTCCCAACAATATCCTCTGTTACTCGGTCCTCCCAAAGCCCCTCTTCCACCAGCGGCACAAAGAGTGGACACGCTTTACTGACAACGGTAATATCCGGATTGATCTTATGTAAAAATTTATTGTAGATTCCACTTTTAATCGTACTTTCCGTACCAATGATTCCGATGTTATTGGTACGCGTGGTATTGGCAGCCATGATTGCTCCCGGCTCTACCACTCCCAGCACCGGAATATCCACCTCTTCCCGAATTTCATCCAATGCCAATGCACTAGCGGTATTACAAGCGATAACAATTGCCTTCACCTGCTTGGTCTGCAAAAAACGAACAATCTGCTTGCTGTATTTGCATACCGTATTCTTTGATTTACTACCATAAGGCACTCGCGCTGTATCTCCAAAATACACAAGACTTTCCCCTGGAAGCTGTCGCATGATTTCTTTCACAACCGTAAGTCCGCCTACGCCAGAATCAAACACTCCAATCGGTGCATTCATATGC
>JAZNJZ010000035.1:0-26660 GCA_045578325.1 Eubacterium sp. | reverse complement strand
GGAACATACAGATTTTCCGAATATCGCAAATTTCGCCCGAATATCGCAGACTTCGATTTTGGGGAAGAAAATATGCTATAATATTGCTGGGTGTGCAATTCGCGCCGAAAAAGAGCATTTCGCGCTGAAAGTATTGCTGTTGGATTGGATGTATGATATTGTTAGTAAGTATTTCACGAGATCGTGAACATTTTTATGATTTCATACGTCTTATATATAGGAGTATGATGTGGTACTTGCTGGGGAAGATGTAGAAAACAAGGTTATTGGTTACAATATGGAGTTTAAAGATGTGACCATGCGTTCGCGATATAATATTGAACATGTGGCAAGTCAGCTTGGATCAAAGGAAGTGGAAAAGACAAAAAGTCCACAATTGTGAAAATAAAGGAGAGTGATCAACATGAAACGCATAAAGCAAATCGCAATATTATTAGCAACAGCGATTACAGCCAGCCTGTGTCAACCAACAGTTGACACTTCGGCTGCAAGTATAAAACTGAGTAAATCGAAAATTAAACTTACCCAAGGCAAAACCACCACACTAAAAGTGAAAGGTACAAAAAAGAAAGCAAAATGGGGCATCAAGAGTGGAAAGAAATATATAAAACTTCAAAAGAAACGCAAAACAAGTGTGAAGATTAAGGCATTGAAAGTAGGAACGGCAAGGGTTCAGTGTAAAATCGGGAAAAAGAAGCTTGTTTGTAAGGTGACAGTAAAAAACCAAAAAATAAAGCTGCAAGTGACACCACAGACGTCTTTACAACCAACGGTAGCACCGATAACTTCACCAGCACAGACGCCGGAACCAACGAAGGAGCCAATTCGTGTCCATACGCCGACAGAAAATCGTCTCATGGCTGAACCGGCAAAATCGACACTTTTACCTGCCGCAGATGAAAATGGTTTACCAATTCACTATGGGGGAGGAAGAAGGCGATACTATTTCTTTGGGACAGAAATACAGCGTACGCAGATTGAAGAAGTAAGAATTGCTGATAGAATACAGATTCCAGAAGATGCAATAGGGACATTTGACCTTTCAGAAAAACAGAACGAAAGTGTTATGGCATGGTATACGGATTTTGACATGGATAATCAATATGAGATGGTAATTGCCCAAGAAGATGGTGTGGTGGCAAATCCGAATTCATCCTATCTGTTTTGTGAGATTAATCGTGTAACAGGACTGGAACACCTATATACAACAGAGGTTACAAATATGTCTAGCATGTTTTTAAATTACGGATTACCAGATACGTTACAACGAGAAGGTGAGATTTATTTAGATTTAGGAGATAATTTCGATACTTCCAATGTAGAAAATATGGATGATATGTTTCGAGGAATAGGATTGTGGGATGATGCTACCATTCGACTAGGAAAAGCATTTTCAGTTGCGAAGGTAACAGATTCGTTGGGGATGTTTGCTTTGCCAGAGATGGGATACAATTATGTGCTGGTTCCCAATGAAACGGTACGTAATTGGATTCTTGATCCGAGCAACTACTGCGCTATTACTCCATCCGAAGACCGTTTTGTGTTAGATGAAAAATAAACGTTTATGCCTCTGGTTCTCAAAAAAATTATAACTAAATAACGATACATGGGTGATATTATGAAACACACAGAACAAATTGCAACACTACTAGCAACCGCTATTATAGCCAGCCTGTGTCAACCAACTACTGATACATTGGCGGCAAGTATAAAACTGAGTAAATCGAAAATTAAACTTACTCAAGGCAAAACCACCATACTAAAAGTGAGATGAGTCTGTTTCAATCGTTCATAAAACTGCCACATTTTCATGATATGATTATTTGTGAGGTGAATTTTACCCGCGTGAAAGAAGGAGTGTACACAATGATAAAGATAAGGAAAAAAATAACGGCGATTGCCTTGTGTCTTGGCATGTTGGTTGGTGTAACAGGAGGAAGTGCGCCAGTGAAAGCAGAGACCACAACATCATTTAAAGAAACCAAATTGCGTCGAGGTGCACGGGGACTCTCTCATATTATCCAAGATGCAGATGCAAATATCGTTTCATACTATAAGGATGCGGATGGGATTAATCAGAAATCGGCATACAATAGTAAGGGGGATAAATGGACGACAGCTATGGTCAAAGACTCTAGCATGAAGATTAAGGGCAAGAAAAAATATTACACGATATATCCAGCAAAAAGAGGGTATATCGAAGTGGCACCGGATTCTTCTAAAATCGTTGTGAGAGACGATGAAGGTGAAAAGTTGTTGAAAAAGAAGTTGTCTAAGATTAAGGGATGGAAGAAAAAATATGTGGTTAAGAATGTAACTGAAGTCGCACGGAATCGTTATCTCTTTATCTGCCAGAAGGGTGAAGAGGAAATCTTTCGAGCAATATATGTAAACATTAATACAAAAAGAGTAATCTGGGAAAGAAAAAATGTTTCCAATTCCTACGCTATCATCAATGGAGAAGTGTATTTCTATTTTAAAAAGTTAGATAGCATAGGGAAGGTGGGGAGAAAAACAGATATAATTCGTGTGTATCGTTTGAAGGACGGCGGACAGTGTAAATGTGGAGATGCCATTATCGATGCATCTTCGATCCGAAGCCGGACACGCCAGTTGCACGGAAAAAAGACAAGTGATACATTTCCGATTACTGACCAGGGTATTGTCATTGCGGGATACAAAAACAAATTGTATGCGGCATATATGTCGGGAATCTATGAATATCAGCCAAGAACAAAGTCGTGGAAATGTCTTATCGATGGGGTGAAAAATTCAAAGTTCTCCTTGGGAAAAGATATGATCATCAAGGATCTTATGTTCGTATCAAAAAAAGAATTTTATGTGCTAGCAACCAAAGGAAGTTATGAGGCTGAGACTACTGTTTTCATAAAATATCAGTTGAAATAGCCACCTATTGTTCGTGACAGCATATAATAAAATAACAACAAATGGATTAGGTTGGTGCCGAGTATGGCATCAACCTTTTTTGGTGGATAAAGATGAAAGATTGGATGATATTGTTCGGGATACTTCTTCCCTTTTTAGGAACGATGCTTGGGGCTTCATTTGTTTTCTTCCTTCGTGGTGAGGTGAGCCAGCGTATATTTACCATATTAATGGGAATAACATCAGGGATTATGATGGCAGCTGCGATATGGTCCCTCTTATTACCTTCTATCGAATATGCGGAAAATATGGGGCGGCTGGCCTTCTTGCCAGCGGCAACGGGCTTTCTGGCGGGTATTTTCTTTCTTCTCTTGCTGGACCGGATAATACCCCATTTTCATGCAAAGACAAATCGGCAAGAGGGGCCGAAGAATCGGTTGCCCAAAATCACCATGATGGTTCTGGCGGTGGCATTACATAATATTCCGGAAGGAATGGCGGTTGGCGTGGTGTTTTCGCGATGTTTAGCAGAGACAGACGCCGCCACACTCGTTTCTGCATGGCTCTTAGCGACGGGAATTGCGGTACAAAATATCCCAGAAGGGGCCATTATTTCTATGCCGCTACGAAGCGCAGGGAAGAGTAGAGGGAAAG
Source organism: Eubacterium sp. (assembly GCA_045578325.1). Lineage (GTDB taxonomy): Bacteria > Bacillota > Clostridia > Lachnospirales > Lachnospiraceae > Eubacterium_F. The sequence continues at coordinate 23,120 of JAZNJZ010000035.1, read as the reverse complement.
CATTTGGGTATGGTGTACTATCAGGGATCGTAGAGCCTCTCGGTGCTATTCTTACCATTCTTTTGACAAAACAGATTTCATCTTGCCTGGCGTATCTATTAGCGTTTGCGGCAGGGGCCATGGTGTATGTTATTGTGGAAGAATTGGTGCCAGAGTCCTCTGGTGGAAAAGACTCTGATATTGGTACCATAGGGTTTGCCATAGGTTTTGTCATTATGATGATTTTGGATGTGGCATTGGGATAGGAACCTTTCGTTCTATTTTTCGCATTTTCTAATATACTTAAATAGAACTGTGACAGGTTGTTTTTAGAGCAAGAAATAGGGAGGGGCAAATCGATGAAATATCAGAGAAAGATCTTTTATATTAATGAATATGTAGATGGAATGTGTGGGAAAAATATAGGGTATTTTAAATTGTTTCAAAGAGGAAATAGAGTTCAAATAGAAATGCATACGGAAGGGAATTATGACTTTTTGGGACATAAAATATATCTTTTGGAGAAGGACAAACATGCGGTGAATAAATTGTATTTCGGGTCGATTATTGCAAAAAATGGTGACGTTATTATGCAAAGAAATACAGGTGAATCAGAGCATGAAAATTGCCAGATTATAGGGGTGATTGTAGAGGGGAAATCCCAGTTTGTATGTGGTGGAACGGATGATGCACAAGTGTGTATTTCGGACTATTTTTCGGAGGAAAGGAAGCCGGAATTTTCGGCGGCAGAGATGCGAGAAGAGGAGTTGCAAGAGGACCAGGAGGAGCAAAATAGGGAAGAAGAGGAAGAGGAGGAAATAATTCAGGTAGAACTGGAGGTGGCGCATGATCAGGCATACGAGTATCGCAAAATATTGGAAACACGGCCTAATATGTACCCCTTTGAAGATGATGAGATGACAGCGTGTGTGCAGCTCTCGCCTGCGGACTTTTCGGACTTTCCGAAGGAATATTGGAAACTGGGGAGCAATACGTTTTTGCTACAGGGATATTATCATTATCGACATCTTATCTTGTCCGAAACGAAGGATATGTTATATATAGGAATTCCAGGACAGTACCATCGTCGGGATAAATATTTGGCAGATATGTTTGGGTTTCAGCGCTTTAAGGGGATACGTAAAAGAGAAATACAATTAGGAGATTTTGGTTACTGGCTTATGCCGATTCAAAAACCACAGCCCACAGAAAAGTGGGTGGACTGTGGTGAAAATTGTGACATATATTAAGAGATGGAATAATGTTCTCTCCAGTAACCTACTTGTAACAGATAGGCAAGCATCTGTGGGCCTGCCATAAGTTGGCCATACCAAGGTTTTCCGTAATCGTGAGGGCTGGATAAAAAATGTTCGAATTTCCCAGGATCTACGATGTCGGCTAGAGGAGAGTTGGTCTGATGGAGCATTTCGCGGAGCCGGTTGGCCAGGAGTTGTTCGTAGGCGGGGTCATAAGTTTTTGGGTAAGGGCTTTTCTTGCGATATAGAACCGAATCGGGGAGCAGATCTCGGCCGGCTTCGATAAGTAGACTTTTTGTCTGCCCGTTTCGACATTTCATTTCCCATGGAATGTGGAAGACATAGTCTAGAATTCGGTGGTCTGCAAAAGGTACCCGCGCTTCCAAACCAGAGTACATGCTTGCGCGATCCATGCGATTTAGCAAGGTCATCATAAACCAGCGAATGTTTAGCCATGCAATCTCGCGGCGTCTTGCTTCAATCGGTGTGTCTTCCAGGCAACGTGGCGTCTGGGCTATGGATTCTTCATAAGCAGCCTGCGAATACCCTTCCATATGCAGCTCATGGATGAAATCGTCACGGAGAAGTGCTTTCCGGGCATCCATATCCCAAGACCAGGGGAAGGCATTTTTCTGCCAAAGTTCCGGACGGTGGAACCAGGGATAACCGCCGAAAATTTCGTCGGCACATTCACCGGTTAAAGCGACCTGATTGGTGGCGGAAACTTGTTCACAGAAATACAACATAGAGGATTCGATGTCTGCCATACAAGGAAAATCTCTGGCGTCTACGGCTTTGTACAGATAGTCCGCTTGGGTACGATTGTCGCATTCCAAAAAGGTGTGGTGGCTTCCAATGTGCTCTGCCATAATAGTAGCAAAGGGGCGGTCCAGGGAAGATTGAAAGGCATTGGCTTTGAAGTTTTTGTGGTTGTCTTTGAAGTCAAAGGAGAAGGTGTTCAGTTGTCCGCCCTTCTCTCTTAATTTTTTTTGACACATGGCAGAGACTAGGGAACTATCTAGACCACCGGAAAGAAAGCTGCAGATGGGGATGTCGGAAACCATTTGGCGTTCAATGCTATCTTCGATAAGAAAACGTACATGTTCTACCGTGTCTTTATAGGAATCGGTATGAGGTCTTCCTTCCAACTGCCAGAAGATGGATTCCACACAGCGATGTCGTGTGGCAGTGCGAGCCGGAGAATAGACTTGATAATGTCCCGGCAAAAGTTCTTTCATGTTTTTAAAGCCCCCTTTGCCGGGAGTTCGGGCAGGGCCGATGGCGAAAATCTCATTCCAGCAATCCTGATCCGCTTCTGGACGAATGCCATAGGCAAAAAGTGCTTTGGGTTCGGAAGCAAAGACGATGGCATCTCCGGCTTGCTGGTAAAATAAAGGTTTTACGCCTAGAGGATCTCGGACTAAAAATAATTCCTCCGTATTGTGTACAAAGATGGCAAAAGCAAAGATTCCATTTAACAGGGAAAAGAATTTCTCCCCCATGGCAAGGAACCCTTTCAATATTACTTCGGTGTCACTGGTGGTGTTCCAGCGCATGGAATAGGGGGAAAGTTTTGCGCGAAGTTCGGGTGTGTTATAGATTTCGCCGTTGTATACAATGGTGGCGGTGAGTCCATGATAGGAGTTAGTCATTGGCTGACCACCTCCGTTGATGTCACGGATGGATAGGCGAGTATGTGCCAGTCCGGCGTGAGAAAAAAGAAGTACGTTTTCGTCATCAGGCCCACGGTGTTTCAGACAACGCTGCATGTCGAGTAAGGTTTGGTGCCATTTATTTTCGGGAGTTTTCCCACCATAATCCGGAGAGAGAAAATTTGTATTATTTTGATAAAAACCTGCGATACCACACATGATAATAGAAGCCTCCTTTTTCTATTCTACGCTCGGTCCTAGAATGACCGGCTGAAGTTGTTTGTTGTCTAAGGCGTGCTGGAGGGTGTCTGTTAATAAGTCGATGTGGGCAATCATGGAATTTGGTTTTGTTTTATGATTATCCTGTCCGAAGGGGATAAAGTAAATGTTTTTGGTGTTGAGCAGAATGCCGATGTTTTTCAGGTTCATGCCCAAAGCATCATTGGTGGATAGAGCTACTACTAGTGGACGGTTGTTGCGCAGATGAGCTTTGGCAGCCATAAGAACCGGAGTATCCGAGATGCCGTTTGCTAGTTTTGACAGAGTATTGCCGGTGCAAGGTGCGATGACAAGAATATCAAATAAAGCGCTGGGGCCGATGGGCTCTGCATCGGGGATGGTGATGATGGGCTTTCGTCCTGTGATTTGTTCTGCTCGGGTTAGAAAATCGGCGCATTTGCCAAAACGACTATCCGTGGTAGATGCGTGATTGGAAAAGATGGGATAGAGATTGGCTCCTGTTTTTGCTAATGTTTCCAGTTCTTTAAAAACTTTTTCGTATGTGCAATAAGAACCAGTAATGGCGATGCCTATATTTTTGTTTGCTAAATGAATGGACATATAAGTTACTTCCTTTCGAAATGATAAGTTGAATTATAGATGAAAATGTCGGCATAGCTCTTTGGCCATCTGGATGCCGGCGGTTTTTGGTGCGTATTTGCCTGGAATCCCAGGACATGCGATGTAGTGTTCTTGGAGAGGGGAAGGGAGGGTTAAATCCCCAGAAGCTACTTGAAATACATAGCTGGACTCATCAAAACACTGCCATGTCTTTGCAGAAAAAGGATTCTTTGGCGCGGTATTTATAATTGTATTAATTCGTCTTGTGATGACTTGTTTTGATTGTATTTCTTGATGCGTAATAGTCTTGAAACCATGAGAAAATGCGAGGTTCATTGCTTTTGCGTCAATGTCGTACACGTATATTTCTTCTGTGAATTTCTGGAGAATACGGGCTATTTCTGTTCCGCATTTCCCATAGCCAATAATAAGGGGAGTTGCCTCACATATAGATTCTGGTGTTTTGCTAAGGAGTGCGAGGAGCAGTCCTTCTGCGGTAAGGGTGGCATTCTTTTTTGCTACGTCTGTGGAGGAAAGAAAATCATAATACGGGATGTTATTTTTTTTGCAAAAAAAGGTAACATCATTTGGAAGGCCGCCACCAACGAGGGTGTGAGAAGGGGTGAGTCTGGACAGTAGTTCGGAAAAAAGAGGGGCGGGCGTGAGGGAAGTGTTGATGTGGATTCCGTCTTTTGTAAAAGGCGTGGGACATACAACGAGACCAGAGTCGGTGATGTCCGACAAAGAATGACAGTGAATCCCGCCTTTGTAACGAAGATAATCGTACAGATACACCATCCTTTGGTCTCCGGGGAGGATACAAATGTCTGGATGCATAGAGGACTCCTGATGTGGTGTTTATGCTCAATATATGTCGAATGTTTTTTAGGTGTGAAAATCTTGACATAAAAGAGAAAAAATATTATACTTATTTTGTGTGGGTGCGAGTGTACCTGCGCAGTGAATATTGTTAAGATTTCCGTGCAGCCGGGGAGATAGCGGTGCCCTGTACCTGCAATCCGCTATAGCAGGGGTGTTGTCTTGCCTAGGGTCTTTTGATAAGGAGCTGCCCTTTATAAGTGGCGTTGACATTCGGGTCTTACGCAACAGGAAATTGTGAACCGTGTCAGGTCGGGAACGAAGCAGCACTAAGCAAATCTTTCTGTGTGTCGTAGGGGTGCCTGGATCGAGTTAACTGTAGAGGTAACGTCCGTTGAGATTGATTCAAAGCGAGGCGCACGGATTTTTTTAAAAGAGTAATAATCCCGCTTGCGGGATTCTTTAATATAGAGAAGGTGAACGTATGGAAGAGAAAATTGAGGTTTCGTTGAATAGTATGAATTCCATATCCGACGGTTCGGTTTTGTACCAAAAGGGGGATGCTGTGGAATCCATTGGTCTTCTCGTAAAAGGAAGAGTCGAGTTGACTGCGGACGGAGTTTGTATGGTACTTGGTTCAGGAAATTTTTTGGGGATTTGCGATGTGGCGACAGGTACGCATGGGTTTACCTATACAGCGAAAGATGATGCTGTGGTATATGTATTGCCAGTGAGTGGAACCGCCAGTGTTCAGAACCTGCTGCGGATGAAGCAAGAGTATTGTGGTCTTTTGGTCACTTCACTCAATTTTTTTATTGTGGAATTAAACAAACGAGTGGAGCAACTTCAAGCCGAGAATCAAGAGATTTACGATTTTATGAAGGAAAAGTACATGCTCTGTGAGGAGATTGGAAAAAGTACTGGTATTGATGTGGAAATCGGCAATGCAATGGATAAGATTGATCGTTATTCGGCAAGTGAAGTGAAAATGTCGGACAAACTTGAGTACTATTTGCAAAGTGGAAGTTTGCCGATGGAAGCGCAAAAAAAATATTTTAGTGGAAGCGCATATATTTCGTTTCATCACTACCAAGAACAGTGTGAAGTTGTACATTCCTTAGTAGAGGCATGTCGGTTTTATGGAGAATGTATGTACAAATTTTTCCGTGGAATGGTTATGGATGAGGACAGTTTGTTCCATTCCATCGGTCGTTTGGCGCTTACTATGGTGGATAAAGGGATTCGTCATCCGTTGTTGGATCGTGCAGTGGATGAAATCGTGGAAAAAATTAATGATACAGAGTGTTTTCTTGTTGAGAAAGTTGGAATGGCAATTTCTCTGGATCGAGATCGTATGGAGCGCCTGTACTTTGCTCTTTTGTCCGGTGAATCGGCCAAGGACGAGGAAATGGAGGATCTAGATGCACCTGGTGTTGAGTATTTGTACAATTCCTTGGAACAGATTACAGAGTATGCGCCAATTCACATAAAAGTGAAAAGTGAGTTTGTAGAAAATGTCGAAACCTTTATGGCGATGAAGGATAAGTTTGAGAAAACGCCAGAGGCAATGGCACTTCGTAAGCAGATAACGGCGGGCTTTTTTGAAATCTATGAAGCAATTTTATATCGTACTTTCGAGGATTCGGATGTGCCATTGGCAGTGCGGATGTTTTTGGAGTATGGATTTGTTAGCGAAAAGTTATTGACAGACGACGAGCTTTCCCTCTTGGTGGCATTAAAGAAAAAGAAGTATACAGGCGAGGATGGATGTCGTGTGTATACAATGCGAAAGTGGTTGAAGGCGATTTATGATGGCGTGAAGGAAACTTCAAAAAATGAGTATGATATGGATTTTGAACAACATTTGCGTCAGCAATTCAAAGAACATAAAATCGATAAAAAAGAAATGGCAGAGCAGCTGGCAGACCGTGAAAAACGGATGCATTTTGAGTGTCAGAATCTGTTTCGTTATGCAGACCGTGTAGTAAGTGGAAATATTAGTGCGTTTGTTCCGATTTTGTGTTCGGATGGAATCTACAATAACATTAAGAATGCGTATTTGACAGAAGAAAAAGTAAATCTTGCCATAAAGCGAGTAGAAGATATTGATTATTCTGTATTTTATCGAGATCGTATTGTGGCATATGAAAAGCAAGGCGTGGCAAATGCTACGGTGATTGATCGTATTACACCAGATGTAATATTATTTCCGATTTATGGAAAAAACTGCGTGATGTGGCAGGATATTACGGGAAAACGGAGAAGCTCAAAAGGGCGTTTGCTGATGCCGATTTTGTTTGAGCGTGAGTTAGACGTGGATGTTGTGAAGGTTATGGCATATTTCCGTTGGGAAAAATGTAGAACGGATATGGGAAATCGCTGGAATGATTTTCGTTATCCATCCCTTACAAGCGAGTATACCGACTATTTGCAATTTTATCGCAAAAATAGTGAGCTTTCCCAAGAGCGTAAGACAAAGATTCGCGCGCAATTACAACAGTGCAACAACAAGCACAAGGAAGTTTTTGCTAAGGATTATATAGACTGGATTCAGCGTGAAGCTGGTGGTGCCATGAAATTAAGTCGTGTTGCACGCAATATTATGTTTACATACTGTCCGTTGGCCAATGAAGTTTACAAAGGCTTAGAAGGCCAGACGGTATATGCGGAAGCGGCGAAAAAATATATTCGAGAGAATCATGCTGCGAGAAAAACAGTTGAGCTTTTGATTCACAAATTTGAACGCAGTGGCGAAGCGGTTCCGGAAGAGATTCAACAAACGCTTGAGTTTTTGAAGGGATAAGATACAGATGGATTTAAGATAGAATAGAGGTTGTTATGGGTAAGTATGATACTGCAGTAAAATGTGCACAGATAAGAAATTTAATCGAAGAAAATCAATATCTGGCAGCGATGGAAGAAATCGAGGTGCTGAATTTTGAGCAGATACCTAGTATTTCGGATTTGTACTTGTTTGCAGATATTTTTCTCAAGGCCGAGAAGATGGAAGTGGCAAAAGAGCTTTACTATACTGCATATCGGAGAACGGCCTCTCGTCCTGCGTTACACCGATTGTTAATGTTAGTGATTAGTATGGGTGACGTGGAGGAAGCAAGAGATCTTTATTTGACGTATGAGATTATAGCGGGAATGACGCTGGATACGTACGAACTGAAGTATCGTGTGGCGAAAGCCGCAGGGGAACCTTATAGCGAGCTTATTTCTATATTGGAAGAACTGAAGCGTGAAGAATATACAGAGGACTGGGGGTTCCAGTTGGCAAGGCTATACGAGCTTGAAGGAATGCGTGAGAAATGCATAGAAGAGTGCGAGGAGCTGGAACGGTGGTTTGCAGTTGGCACATTTGTAGACAAGGCGCGGGAGTTGAAGGCCCGTTGCATGAGCCCGGATTGGGTGCCACCTGTAGAGGATGAAATTCCAGAGATAGAGCTTCTTGATCCGGAGAAAGAACCACAAAAGTTTGCATATGCACCAGCAAAGGTTGAGGAAATTATAACGGATGAGGAAGCGCAATTCGTGGACGAAACGGAGTCGGCCAGTGACGAAGAGATCGTCAGTGAAACGGAGCCGGTGGAAGACGAGGCCATGGCGGATGAAGCGGAGCCGGTGGAAGAGGAAATGCAAGAAACCGAGGCGGAGGAAGCGATAGAAGAAGTCGAGGATGCTGAGGTAGAAGACACAGAAAAACCGAAGAAAGGTTTCTTGAGTCGATTGGCGAATTATTTTAAAGTGGACTTAGACGAAGATATGGATTTATTTCCGGATGAGTTGGATACCTATAAGCAGCAGTCTACAGCGGAAATCAATGTCAAAGCGATTTTGGCAGAAGGTGTGGATGGCATTATTGAAGAAGAAGCAAAGCAGGCAGAACGTGAAGCGTTGATGTCCGCAAAAACGGTGCGTGTACCAGTAGAGTCATTGGAGGCGCAGCTCCAGATGGTGGAAGATCAAAGAAAGAAGATACATCTTGATGATGCCATGGGGGCGGAGCCATCTCGCATGACAAAGAGTCACCCACTTGGAAATTCAAGTGCAGAAGCAATTCAAGAGGATATCTCTCGCAACGGAATCCATTACAATTCATTGAAAGGTGCGATTTCACGTCTTCATCAAGAAACGGGAATCATAAATTTTGCCTTAGTAGGTGGTGCCGAGGGGATCTCTCTGGCTGTGGCGAAAAAGCTGATTAAAGAGTTAAAGAAAATTCATTATTTTGAAGCGAAAAATATTGGTAGGATATCGGCAGATAAATTGAATTCTGTAAATTTAGAGGATTGGATTGCCACATTTATCGGTGGCTGTATGTATGTTTTGGATGCGCCGTCCTTATCGCCACAAAAAGTGAAGAGTCTTTCTGAATTGATTGACAAATATCAGAATCAGATTGTGCTCATTTTAGAAGGTGGATATGATGAGATGGAAGCCTTTCTAAGCCATAATAAAGAATTTGAGAAGAAGATTACTTATAAAATTAAATTGTAAGATTGCGAGGAAATAAAATGAAGAAGCAAGCGTGGAAACCAGGCAATATGTTGTACCCAGTACCTGCAGTTATGGTGAGTTGTGGGAGAAAGGGCGAGAAACCAAATATCGTTACAGTGGCTTGGGCTGGCACGATTTGCTCGGATCCGGTAATGGTATCTATTTCCGTTAGACCGGAGCGTTATTCTTATGATATAATAAAAGAAACAGGTGAATTTGTTATCAACCTAACCACCAAAGAACTGGCACGAGCTACGGATTGGTGTGGTGTAAAATCGGGGAGAGACGTGGATAAGTTCAAAGAGATGAAGTTGACTGCGGCGAAAGCCGATCATCTGCAGAACGCTCCGATTATCGCAGAAAGCCCACTTAATTTAGAGTGTAAAGTAAAAGAAGTAAAACAATTAGGTTCTCATGATATGTTTATTGCCGAAGTGGTAGGGGTTCAAGTCAGCGAGAGATATATGAACGAGAGTGGGAAATTTGAACTTAATAGTACCAATCTAGTGACATATTCCCATGGTGAATACTTTGTGCTAGGGGAGAAGTTAGGAAAATTTGGGTATTCTGTAAAAAAATCATAATAAAAAATTAATAAAACTTATTAAAATGACATTTTACAAAATGAATATCTGTGGTATACTATATAAATGGTATTATGTTTTTTTATGTAAAGATGGAGAATGATATGAAACAATATATGATAAAAGGCGGAACGCCATTGACAGGTGAGGTTATGATCGGTGGAGCGAAAAACGCTGCACTTGGTATTGTTGTGGCAGCAATCATGGCAAATGAACCAGTGACCATCGAAAATCTCCCTGATGTGGATGATGTAAAAGTATTGTTGGACGCAATCGAAGGAATTGGTGCCATTGTAGAGCGATTTGATCGCCATACAGTTCGTATCAATGGTGCTTTGATAAGCGATGTCAACGTTGATGATGATTATATCCGTAAGATTCGAGGTTCTTACTATTTGGTAGGAGCTCTTCTTGGTAAATATAAAAAGGCAGTGGTAGCTCTTCCTGGTGGATGTCAGATTGGTAGTCGTCCAATCGATCAGCACTTGAAGGGCTTTGAGCAGTTGGGAGCAACCGTAACAATCCATAATGGTTTGATCGACGCATCGGCAGAGCAGTTGCTAGGAAGTCATATTTATTTGGATTGTCCAAGTGTGGGTGCTACCATTAATATTATGATGGCTGCATGTTTGGCAGAAGGAAAAACAGTCATTGAAAATGCGGCAAAGGAGCCACATATCGTAGACGTTGCCAACTTCTTAAATAGCATGGGTGCCAATATCAAAGGTGCGGGTACGGATACCATTCGTATTCGCGGTGTTGAACAGTTGCATGGAAGCGAGTACTCGATTATTCCGGATCAGATTGAAGCGGGTACCTACATGATTGCGGCAGCAGCAACTGGTGGCGATGTGTATGTTCGCAATGTAATTCCGAAGCACTTGGAGGCTATCAGCGCAAAGCTGATTGAGATTGGTGCAAAAGTGGAAGAGTATGACGATTGTGTCCGCGTATATTCCGAAAAAAGATTAGGATATGCCAATGTTAAGACAATGCCATATCCTGGATTTCCAACGGATATGCAACCACAGATGGTAACGCTTCTTGCGTTGTCGGAGGGTGTAAGTATTGTAACAGAAACCATATTTGAAACACGATTCAAATATATTGGAGAGCTTCGCAGAATGGGAGCAAATATCAATGTAGAAGGAAATGCGGCAATTATAACTGGTGTTGAAGGTTTTTCGGGAGCAGTGGTAGCTGCACCGGATCTTCGAGCAGGAGCGGCCCTTGTAATAGCTGGACTTGCTGGAGAAGGGTTTACTACGATTGAACAGATTCAATATATTGAACGTGGTTATGAAAATTTTGAAGAGAAGCTGAAAGGCCTTGGTGGTGTTATTGAGAAAGTAGATGCAGATGACGAGAGGGCAAAGCAGAAATTCAAATTAAAAGTTGGATGAAGTAAATAGAACACAAGTGGAACGTCCATTCTTTGAGTGGGCGTTCTTTAGCAAAATTAGGAGGAAGATATGCAGGGTAAAGTACAAGATATTTTGGATGAAGTGGGAAAAGTAATTCGTGGAAAAGATGAGGCAATTCACCTTGTGTTGACTGCCATTTTGGCTAAAGGCCATATTTTGATTGAGGATATTCCCGGAGTAGGAAAAACGACACTTGCGGTGGCATTCTCCCGGGCGATGGAGCTGACAGAACGACGTTTGCAGTTCACACCAGATGTTCTTCCGAGTGATGTGGTGGGATTTAATATGTTGGATGCCAACGGTGAAATGCAGTACAAGCCAGGGGCAATTCTGTGTAATCTTCTGCTGGCAGATGAGATTAACCGTACGTCCACCAAAACGCAGTCGGCACTTTTGGAAGTAATGGAAGAAGGACAGGTGACGGTGGATGGTGTTACTCGTCAGTTGCCGAATCCATTTGTTGTAGTGGCGACACAGAATCCAGTTGGATCGGCGGGAACACAGATGCTTCCAGAATCCCAGTTGGACCGTTTTATGATACGTATTTCTATGGGATATCCTACCATGGAAGAGGAGATGCGTTTGATTAAAGAGCGACAGGAAGTTAATCCTCTTGATTATATTCAGGAAATTATTACCAAACAAGAGTTGTTAGAGATGCAAGAGCAAGTTCGTTCGGTGTATATGGATGATAAAGTTCTTCAGTATCTTTCTAAAATTGTAGATGCAACGCGTAATCACTCCATGCTTTCTCTGGGAGTGAGTCCTCGTGGAACATTGGCATTTGTGGATATGTCGAAGGGCCATGCATTTATGGAAGGACGTAATTATGTGCTTCCGGAAGATGTTAAGAAGGTGGCTGGGGCTGTTTTGGTTCATCGCCTTCTTCTCAATGGAAAAGCTCGTATGAATCACGTGACGGCTGCAGATATCGTAGACGAAATTGTAGAAAAGATACCGGCACCAAAATTAAATTCCTAGTTTTTATGAGAATGAAAGATAAGGGGCTGGTGTTATGACACTTGGTACACTGTTTTATTTTATTATGTTGATAGCGGGATTGCTGCTTTCTGTTATCTGTTTGCAATATGGCACGGTAGCCATAATGGGAGCTTTGTTTATTGTACCTATTTTTATGTTAATTTTTCTGATTTCAATGAAGCTTCATACAACAGTAGAGGTTACGTGTAAAAACCAGGTGGCAGAAAAGGATTCCATGGAAAAGCCGGCGAGAGCTACCATTGCATTGGCGGTGGAAAACGCGGGAAAGGTTCTCCCTATTTCAAAGGGCGTTGCATGGGTGCGATACGAGAATCTTTTTTCTGGAGAGAAAGGAAAAATGAAGATTCGTTTCTCTGTGGATGCGGGCAAACGAAGAGGAAGAAGAATTCCAGTGGTCATTCATCATTGTGGTAATGTGTCCATACAAGTTGTAAAAGTAAAGATTTTTGACTATTTGAATATCTTTGCCACTACGGTAGGAAAAGACTTTGAACGCCAGGATATTTTGGTTATGCCACCATTAAAGGAGATTTATCTGGGAAGAGACCGTTGGTACAATGAAACCAACGAAGATAGCGATCGATTTTCCTTGTACAAAAAGGGAGATGATCCTTCGGAGATTTTTGACATCCGTGATTTTAAGGATGGGGATCGTATCCAGATGATTCATTGGAAGCTCAGTAGTAAGACAGGGCATTATATGGTAAAAGAAGGAAGTCTGCCATTGGCAAAGGCCATTCATATATTTATTGATTTGTGCGCGGCATCTAGTACGGATGCAGATTTGCTTATCCAAGGGGTTTATTCCATTTCTATGCAGCTGATGGAACAAAGAGTACCACAACGATTTATGTGGTACGATAATGTGAATGATATTATCCAAGAGCATTTGATTGAGCAGGAGGAAGAGCTTTTTTGGATGTTTGAGGATTTGTTTAAATGTCGGATAACCAAAGACCAAAATGAATTTATTCGAGCATATATGGAATGGGAAGATGGAAAACCAAAAGAAGCAGGACTCTATCTTACAGTAACCGATCATGATGCAGTGGAATTGGAAGGGTTAGAAGTGAGAGAGTTGCAGGTTATGGATTTACGAAACGAGAAGGCATAGGAGGTAACGGATGAAGACCAATAAATTCTTGAATTTCATATTGGAAATCAGCCAGGTGTTTTTGGTGTTTCTGGGTGTGTACTCAGCGCTTATGTGTACTGCATTAAGTGTGTCTCTTCCGGTTAACCGTCTCGTGTCGACGTTGGTCATGGTGTTGGCTGCCTTTTTGTTCTATGGTTTCTTTACGGTGTTAGAGACATTTCGACACGGAAAACTATATGGAATGCTGGGACTTACATTGTTCTATGTGATTGTCTATTTACGTTTCCGTACTGTGATTCAAAAGGGTTGTGTGACCATTGTTAATACGTACTTGAAAGAGTTTATTAGCTATACACAGACCAATATAAAACTGCTGTCGGGAAAAGGATTTTCCAGCGAGACAGCTAGTGTTGGATATTGTGTTACGTTAGTTGTAATATTGGTGGGCGTGTATTTGACCGCATTGGTTAGTAGTTGCTTTTATCGAAAACGCCGTTCTTTGGTATACATGGCAGTGACGGTTTTGTTTTTTTCGGCACCACTTGTGGTAGGGAAAATAGGATATTTTTCAAATGTAGTCACCTATATTTTTGCCTCTATGGTAGTTGTAGGAACAAGGTATTTGCGGTCAGATGCTACCGATAAACGAATGCGCCAGAAATTGTCCCTCGTATTGATGACAGTAGGTGTTGTGGCAGGAGTTATTACGTTTGCATATTTGCCACCAGAACGTTATCAAAGCAATATGAATACCATTGTAGAGACTAGAAATTCGGCGCTTGCTTTTACTACTTGGAATCGCGACGAGGTATTTACGTGGTTTCGTGAATATTTTAGTGGAGATGCCATGGATTATGGTAAATTCGCTGGCAAGAACAAAATCAATCGCAATGGTCGTACGTTGTTAAAAATATCTGGAGATGTTAACCAAAATCATGGTATCTACATGAAAGGGTATATGGGAGCGCAGTACTCCAATAATCGTTGGCGTCAGGTAAAGGATGAAACGGGAAAATATAAAGAGGAGCGACAAGCGTTAACCGAGGCAGGATTGTCGGTGGATAATTGGCATGTAACAATGCGAAATCAGATTGGTGAAGGACAGACCACAGGAAATGAAAAAATCTGGTCAACGGGAAAAATCACCATAAAGAACCTTGCATTTGGTTATGGGAATTATCTTGTTCCATATTATCCAACTACGGCCTTTTCGGCGCAGGGGGGACGGAGCAAAGTAACTGTGCCAGGCGTGCAGTATGAGACAGAATATTTTCCAGCTTTGGTTAGTGAGTTGCGGGAAGGGTTGGCGGCAAATACGTATCGTTTGGCCGGGAATGAATATTGGTCAGGTAGCCAACAAAACCGAGGGAAATTGACCGCTTTTGCAAAGAAATATTATCTGGACGTGCCAGATGAATTGTCTGGGTTGGTGGAAGAGTATAAAGCTTATTTGAATTCACAGGACGGATTGTATAATCGGTATTCACAAGGAAGCGCGTCGGTATACGATGTTCTGGATGAAACGCGAAACTTTATTATGATGGATACGAAGTATACCCTTGCACCAGGCAAGACGCCTCGAAAAAAAGATGCGATCTTGTATTTTCTGAAGGAGAATAAGAAAGGCTATTCTGCTCATTATGCTACCGCAGCGGCGGTGTTGTTACGCAGCGTGGGAATCCCGACTCGTTATGTGGAAGGTGTGTATATCAGCAAAGAGAAGCTGGCAGATATGACATCAAAAACCACAGAACTGGAAGTTACCGATAAAGAACTTCACGCGTGGATTGAAGTCTATCAGGAAAATTATGGTTTTGTTCCTGTGGAAGTGACACCAGGAAGAGGCGAGGAAGAGGCAGACCACTCCAGTATCGAAGAGGAAGAGGATACCAAGAAGAAGCCGAAGAAAGACAATAAGCCACAAGGGCAAAAACCGGAGAAACAAGAAGGGGAACTGGAACCGTCCATTGGAATGGAAACCCCAGTGCCAGAAGAAGATATGACTTTCGAAAATGTTGAAACGGATCAATATAATCGAGAAGATGATATGGAAGAGACGCCAAAGGTGGAGACGGAATCGAAAGAAAAACCAGAAAAACCACAAAAAGAAAATAAGCAGATTTGGTGGAAAATCTTACTAGTCGTGTTGGGAACCATTGTTCTTTTTGGGGTTGTCATGGAATTACAGAGGAGAATTCGCATCTTCGTCTTTAAGAAACATGTGAGATCCAAGAAAATTCGTCGTCAGATTCTTCTGTACCATCGACATTTGGAAGTGGCATTTGCCCAGAAAGGAATCCATTATAAGGGGCAGAGTGTGGATGGATATAGCGACCAGATTGCAGATGCATACGATATCAATCGAGAGATTGTGCATATCTTTGTGTCAATGGTATACTGTGCAAGCTTTAGTCCAAATGCATTTAGTAGAGACCAGACATTAGACTTTATACAAGCGTATCGGGATATTCGACGGAGTATTTATGCCGAGTTGAAACCGTTAAAGAAATTGTATTATATGTATATCTTGTGTATATAAGAGAATAAAAAGAACAAAGCAGATGATGATTCATCTGCTTTGTTTATTCGTGCTTTGTTTATAACGTCCTGTGTTTTAAGATGATTTCTTCGAACCGGCGATTCGATGCCTGCATCTCAGCTTCTGTCTCGAGAATTTCAATTTCAGCATTCTCTTGATCAAGCTCATCCAACAAATCAAAGAGATCATCATCCGTGAAAAATGTTTCCATTAC
This sequence comes from Eubacterium sp., assembly GCA_045578325.1. GTDB lineage: Bacteria > Bacillota > Clostridia > Lachnospirales > Lachnospiraceae > Eubacterium_F. Next base: position 7,212 of record JAZNJZ010000035.1, on the reverse strand, counting down.
ATCCTCCTTGGAGCTACCTTTTTCTAATTCTAGTTTAGCATAATAAGAGAGGAGAAACAAGTCCTTTTCCAGTATGATTTTAATTTTTTACATTCGGCAAACTGATTCGAAGGAAACGTCGTAAAAATTGTTTTCCTTGGAAGGGAAAGAGGGGGTAGAGGTAATTTTTCCCTGAAATCGTTTTGTTGTGTGCAATGCAGAAAATCGTAAAAAGAATTCCCGCAACATAACCATACACTCCGAAAGCCGCAGTCAAACATAAAAGAATAATGCGCATAAATTTTAGGGCGTATCCAAGTTCGAAACTTACTTGAGTGTAGTTGGCAACGGCAACGAATGCCATATAAAGCATGATTTCGGAGTTGAACCAGCCAGAACTCACGGAATAGTCTCCTAGGACAATACCAGCTACAACACTAAGAGGGGTGGTGAACATGGATGGTGTATTGAGGGAGGCAAGTCGTAAGCCATCGATGGCAAATTCCAATATCAAAAATTGTAAAAAAACCGGTACATTTATAGGTTCAGATACGCGAATAAATTGTAATGCTTCAGGAATCCATTGGGGATTGTGAAAAAGCAATAAAAACGTTGGTGTCAAAAGAACCGCAATGATGTTAATTACGATTCGTGACAATCTTAGGTAGGTCCCGGTGATGGGAGGGAAGTAATAATCGTCAGCCTCTTCGATAATATCAAAAACAGAAGTAGGCAATATGAGAGCGGAGGGTGAGGTGTCTACCAGGATGGCAATACTTCCTTCCAAGAGGCTGGCAGCAGTTGTGTCGGGGCGTTCGCTGTATTTGAATTTTGGAAATGGATTGTACCATTTATGTGGGTGGAGACATTCGGCCAGACTTTCTTGGTTCATGGTTAGGGCATCTACATCAATTTCGCGTAGACGTTCTTTGACGATTTTAAGTATTTTATTGTCCACGCGGTCGGACATATAGGAGATAACCACGTCGGTGCGTGAACTGTTTCCTACATTGGTCATTTCCATAACCAATTGCGGGGAACGAATTCGGCGACGAATCAAAGCGGTGTTGAATACAACCGTTTCTACAAAACCATCTTTGGAGCCACGCATGACTTTGTCTTTTTCCGGTTCCTCTACGCTTCGTGCGGGATAGCTTCGGAAATCCATGGCAAGAAATTGATCGTAACCATCTACAATTAATATGGGAACACCAGATAAAAGGCGTTGAATAAGATTGTTTTCGTCTGAAATCAGGTCGATTTCTCCATAAGGGAGCTTGTGTTTGAGAAAATCATGAGCACTAGGGGGCATTTCGTCTGCGGGGATACGATAAAGAAATTCCATGATTTTTTCCATGACTTCATCTTTGCAAAAACCATCAATAAAATAAAAACAGGCAGGTCTACCACCGATGATTACGGTACGGTAGATGATATCAAAACTCTTTTTTACTTGAAAGAGCTCATCCATGTACTGTTTGTTCTTGGAAAATTCCGTTGAAAAGGTTGTTGTGTTGTTGTTCATTTCCAATTCCTCCTATTGGTAAGAGTATGAACAATGTGGGAAAATAATATTCATAGATGTTGAAAGGTGACTTGACAAAAGCACATTTGATGGATAGAATGTTAATGATACTAAGGGCAGAAGTTTGCCTATTGCATTAGAACATATTTTTTAGAAAAGAAAGAGAGGATATTATGAGCATACCGAGTGACCCCATTATTTTACTTAGCTACGCCAACACAATGTTGCGAGATCAGTTTACTTCTTTGGAGGAATTTTGTAGCGTTAAGGAGATTGACCAAGAAGAACTTTGCAACAATCTTGGCAGTGTAGATTATCATTATGATGAGGTGACAAATCAGTTCATATAAGTATGTTGATGGAACAGTTGAGTTTTCAGCACGAAATATCAGTGGAGAATTATAATAGGCTTCGAGCCAGTGTGGACTTTATCCAAGTTACGCCGAAGCGAGCGGAGAGAGCGCTGGCGAATTCTTTATATAAGGTGATTGCTGTGGACGGTGACCAACCGATTGGGATGGCGCGAGTAGTAGGGGACGGAGGCTATGTATATTTTATTTGTGATGTGGTTGTGCATCCAACATATCAGTCAAAAGGACTGGGACGACGCATTATTGAAAATGTTCTTGCTTGGTTGGAGGAACAGGTAGACGAAGGAGAAACCATCATGGTGAATCTTATGTCTGCCATGAACAAAGAAGATTTTTATAGAAAACTAGGCTTTCATCAGCGACCTTTTGGCAATCATGGATCCGGCATGTCTCGCTGGATTGTAAAATAAAGGAGATGACATTTTGTATCAGAACAAAGACCGGGTTTCTTACAGCAGAGTTGATACAGAAGGAAAATTAAAAGTACACGCGATTATAAATGCACTGCAAGACTGCTGCCTGTTTCATAGTGAAGAGGTGGGGCGTTCTTGTATGGATCTAAAGAAAGACTCCTATGCGTGGCTTGTGAACTCATGGCATGTGGTGATTCAACGTCGTCCAAGCATGGGGGAAGAGTTTTTGGTGAAGACTTGGCCATATAAGTTTCGCGGTGTTTTTGGCATGCGTAACTTTTTGATGGAAGATATGCAGGGGGAGACATTGGCATACGCGGATTCTCAGTGGTTTTACTTTAATCACGAGAAGGGAACGCCGGCAAAAGCTACCGAAGAGGCCATTGCGCCTTTTGGACTGGAAGAGCCGTATCCCATGGAGCATCAGCCACGAAAAGTAGCATATCCGGAGGACTTGATCTATCGTGATACCATTTTGGTGTGCGCCAATCATCTGGACACCAATGAGCATGTCAACAACGGAGAATATATTCGAATGGCAGCGGATTATCTGCCAGAAGGATATGAGGTGTCGGAGCTTCGTGTAGAATATCGTCTGGCGGCAAAACTAGGCGATGAGATTCAGATTCACACCAAGGAAGAAGATGGAAAATATTATGTAGTAATGACGGATGATAACAAATCTCCGTATGTGATTACAAGCTTTGCAAAAGAAAGGTAATGGAAAGCGAATGAATATCGAAGAAAAGGTACTTGGAAGAGTATCCAGATTATATGTAACAAAACAGAGCCCGTATGGTGTGTACCTGGGCTCCTATGAATATCCAGAGTTAAATGTACTGCTGCCGAACAATCAGGTGCCAAAGGATACAGAGCGAGGCGATATCTTGTCGGTATTTTTGTACAAAGATTCCGAAGATCGTCTGATTGCCACCACCACCGTTCCTCAGGTGCAGTTGGGACAGGTTGCCCGTTTGAAAGTAACGGATGTTACGAAAATTGGTGCATTTCTTGACTGGGGTTTGGCAAAAGATCTGTTTCTTCCCTTTAAAGAGCAAACCCATCGGGTGAAAAAGGGAGAAGAAGTGCTGGTGGCATTGTATATCGATAAAAGTAACCGTTTGTGTGGAACCATGCACATTTATGATTATCTTGCCAACGGCGGGGATTTTCAGGTAAATGACCGCGTAAGTGGAATGGTATATGAGATTACAGATTCCTTTGGTGTTTTTGTGGCAGTGGATGATCAATATTCTGCCTTGATTCCGCGCAACGAGATGAATCGAGAGTTTCATGTGGGAGATGTGGTACAAGCCCGCATCAAAGAAATCCGGGAAGATGGAAAGCTGACATTGAGCCTTCAGGAAAAATTGCCGGTACAGATGGGAATGGATGCCGAAGTGATTTTGAAGCGCTTGCAGGAGGCAGGGGGATCCCTTCCGTTCCATGACAAGACCTCACCAGAGATTTTGAAGCGTGAGTTTCAGATGAGCAAAAATGCTTTCAAGAGAGCCATCGGCCGCTTGCTGAAAGAAAAGAAAATCGAGATTCTGAAAGATGGAATTCGACTGAAATAATGAATTTAATCATTCCAAAAGGAGTGGAGGATGTCCTTCATTCCTTTTTTATTTGTGATGTCATAAGGGAGCCATTCTCTCGGGAAAAGTTCGAGATAACTGCGCCCTAAAAAGCGTTCATCTAAAAGTAAAATGACACCGCGGTCAGTGGCGGTACGAATTACCCGGCCACCTGCCTGAAATACTTTGTTGATACCCGGGTACAGATAAGCGTAATCAAATCCATTTCCCTTCTTGGAATCGTAGTAATTCTTAAACAATTCTCGTTCGTTGCACACTTGGGGAAGACCAGTTCCCACGATGGCTGTTCCGATGAGGCGGTCCGCTTTCAAATCAATTCCTTCGCCAAAAATTCCACCCATGACACAAAGCCCCACAAGAGTCTGTTCGTTCTGGGCATCAAAAGCAGCGAGAAATTCTTCTTTCTCATGTTCTGTCATGGAATTGTCCTGGATAAGAATGTTGGTGGTGGCAGGAAGATTTAATCGCTCCTGTACCTCGTTTAAAAAGGCATAGGAAGGGAAGAATACCATATAATTCCCTGTCTTTGCCGATACAAATTCCTCGATGTAGGAAGCGATTTTCTTGTATTCTGCCGGACCACGTCTGGTGTATTTGCTGGTGACATCATTGGCGATGAGGATGCGTCGTTGCTCCTCGGAAAAAGAAGATTTGGCGTATACAGCGTAGTCCTCTGGTGTGGTGGAGAGCTGCTCCTTATAATAGCGAATCGGCAGCAGAGTAGCCGAGAAAAAGGCAGTTCCTCTGGCGTACTCCAGGGATTCGTGTAATTTCGTGGAAGGATCCATGCATTGAAGCTTGATCCGGAAATTGCCATTGCTGTCATAGTCGCTATAGATCCGGTATTTGTCATCCATTGCATCATACATATTCACAAAATGACGCACGTCGAAAAAGAAGTCCAGTATGGTCTCGCGTTCAGGTAGGTCCCGCACTTCCTTTGTAAACAGTTCGTAGCTATTCAATACTCGCATAAGCTGGAATGCAAAGGAAGAAATGTCTTCCCACACTTCAAAATTATCGCACTGATGCTTATAATCAAGCAACGTTTTATTGCATTTATCAATGGCAGCCACAAAGATTTTAATGGTATACTGCACTTCTGGTGGGTATGGTTTCTTTGCTTCTGCATTGAGAATGCGCTTCACTTTCAGAAAATCTTCTTTCACTAAAGTGGCGCTGTACATTTCTCTGGCACGTTCTACGAGATTGTGTGCTTCATCTACGAGAAATACAAAAGAACCCTTTTTTCCTTCGGAGAAAAAACGGCGCAAGTATACATTGGGATCAAAAGCGTAGTTGTAGTCGCAGATGACACTATCGGCAAATAGGGCGGCGTCCAAACACATTTCAAAAGGACAGACGTTGTGCTTTTCAGCATAAGAAAGAATGGTATCCCGATCCATGTTGGTTTCATGAATCAGCATATCGTAGACGCTATCATTGACCCGGTCATAGTGGCCTTTTGCATAGTGGCAAGAGGTAGGATTGCATTCTGGTCTGCCTTCCAGAAAGCAAAGTTTTTCCTTTGCGGTGATGGTCAGGTACTTAAAGGCAAGTTCTTGCTGGGAGAGAAGGTCAAAGCACTCTTGTGCCACCGTTCTAGTAATGGTCTTTGCGGTGAGATAAAATATCCGATCCGCCAGTTCCTCCCCCAATGCTTTTACAGAAGGAAAGACAGTGGAAATGGTCTTTCCCACACCAGTGGGTGCCTGGATAAAGATTTTTTTCTCGTGCTCAATGGTTTTGTAAACACAGGCAGCCAAGTCTTTTTGTCCCTCACGATAAGGAAATGGGAACGTAAGAGATTGAATGGAAGCGTTTCGTTTTTTTCGCCAGTCGTATTCGTAGATTGCCCAAGGTTCATAGCGGGCAATGAGATCTTCAAACCAATTTTGAATCTCCAGATTTGTGTAAGTCTCTTTGAAACGGCGTTCTTCCTCGGACTCTAAATGACAGTAAGTGACCTGTACGGAGATAAAGGCGGGGTTTTCCTGCTGACAGATCATGTAGGCATAGCACATGGCTTGGGCCTTGTGAACCATAAGAGGTTCTTTGAGTTGGTGGATATCCAGGTAAACGCCTTTGATTTCGTCCACCATAATTTCCGAACCGTCGCGGAAAATACCGTCTGCCCGGCCTTCCACTTTCAGTTCAAACGTGTCGCCGTACTCTTTACTTTGTAAATTTACGCACGAAAATAAGGGCACCTCTGCTTCATAGCCGATGCCCATACGTTTTTGTATTTTTCTGTGAATTTTGTTCCCCAGTTGCATGGCCTCGGTGTTTTTTGTGCCAAGGCCCGTGGAATTGATATCTCCCTCACGGAAGATAAATTCCACTAGATTTCGCACGGAGATTTTCACTGTATTCATTTTTTATTCTTTTCCGTCCCAGCAATAGGTACAGAGATTTTCTACTGGAATACCAACGGACTCTAACATGTCGTCCAAACGGTTGAAACGAAGAGAGGTGAAGTTCAACTCTTTACGAATCTCTTCTACCATCTGCTCGTACTTTGGTGATTCCGGATCCGTGTACTCTTGCAATACTTCCTTCGGTACATCTTCCGTTCCTTCCAAACGAGCGATGACACGTCTTGTAATCAAGTCCATCTCGGAGTTGGAACGAGAGAAATTCAAATATTTACAACCATATAACAATGGTGGACAAGCAGGTCGGATGTGAACTTCTTTTGCTCCGCTTTCATATAAGAACTCTGCCGTTTCCCGAAGCTGTGTTCCTCGAACGATGGAGTCGTCGATAAGAAGAAGACTCTTGTCCTGAATTAACTCATGCACAGCGATAAGTTTCATCTTAGCGATGAGATTACGTTTGCTCTGAATCGTTGGCATGAAAGAACGTGCCCAAGTTGGGGTGTATTTAATAAATGGACGGGAAAAAGGAATCCCGGATTTGTTGGAATAACCAATGGCATGAGCAATACCAGAATCTGGTACACCAGCTACTGTATCCGGCTGCACATTGTCGCGTTCTGCCATTTTTGCTCCACAATTATATCGCATTTGCTCTACGCTGATTCCTTCATAGGAGCTAGAAGGATATCCGTAATAAACCCAAAGGAAAGTACACATTTTCATATTCTTTCCTGCGGTCATAAGGGTTTTGACACCATCATTTGCAACCACGACGATTTCGCCAGGTGCTAACTCTCTGTAATCATCATATCCGAGGTTGCGATAAGCAAAATCCCCAAAAGTAATACAGTATCCGTCGTCTTTTTTTCCAATAATAACCGGTGTTCTTCCGTGTTTGTCACGGCCTGCATAGATTCCCTTGGAAGTCATTAACATAACGGAAAGGGA
>JAZNJZ010000034.1:0-12510 GCA_045578325.1 Eubacterium sp. | reverse complement strand
TCGTGGGGCAGTATCCAGTTGAACAGGACAAAAAAGCGTATGATGTGATGAACGTGATTATTGTTCGGGTTGGGGAATGTAAGGAAGATAAAAAGTTGCTTGGGATGTTGTCGGTATTGTTTTCAGAAAAAATGCCACCTTTGGAAAAGAAGGAGACACTAGAGAAAGAATTTGATATTCCAACGACGACACAAGAGGGAAAGGAGATGGATAATATGTGTAACCTGGGACATGGGATTTTTCTGGATGGACATCGAGAAGGACTGCAGGAAGGACTGCGTAGTGGGTACCTCAACCAGATTTCCAGTATTCTGACGATGTTGGAAGATAACTTTACGGAAGAGCAGATTTGCAAGTATCAACACGTAGCCCCTGATTTTTTTTGTCAAGTCTACTTGCTGCATGAATCCAATCCGGAAATGACACCGGAGGAAATCTACGAGCAACTGCACGAGGATGTAGTAGCAGTATAACAGAAAATAAAAGAAAATCGTGATGTAAAAACTGGCTGGCGACTGACTTTGGTCGCCAGCTTTTTCGTTGCCAAACTTTTCTAGAAAGGGTATAATAATACTAGATGGTCACGGATAAATGTTCGAGAAAAGGCAAGTGAGGAGGTTTACTTATGATGAAAAAAAGATTGAAATATGCAAGTGCATTGTTGCTTTTTACATTGGCATTCGCCACCAATGCAAAAACAATTTGTGCACAGGAAGATTATTCCTATCTTGTATCCAATGTTCCGTATGTGCGTGAAATGGTTAAATTGGGAGAGGAAGGTCTGACTTGGGAACCGGGAATATATGTGGAAGACGGGGTGGTTGACAAGGTGACTTATGAGATTGAGATAGCAGACAATGCAGATTTTGCGAATCCACAGAAGTTCGACGCAACAGAACCAGAGTTGACGTTGTCGAAGAAAATCTTTGGCCAGCAGGGTGGACGTTATTATGCCAGAGTTCGCAATTGTGTGACTACGGTAGATGGGCAGCAATTGTATAGCGATTGGAGCGAAGCAATGGAATTTGTCTGTGTGGCGATTACCAAGAGAAACTTTCCCGGGCTGTACAAGATTTTGAAGAATGGCAGCAGGAAATCCACATTAACAGGTACAGAAAAGGTAGTATATGATAAAAATGGTGACGCATGGTTGGATCCAGAAGAGATTCAGGGGATCTATTCCTTGGACACGGCAGATGTGTACAAAAAGAAAAATGGAAAATATACAGTTACAAAGGCACCCACCATTTCCAATCTAAAAGGAATTGAATATCTGTCCCAGGTTTGTAGTATTTCCTTTGCAAGATACGGTGGAAAGAAATTTGATGTATCAAAAAATAAAGTGGATTTTATCAATATCCGTGCCGTGACGGCGAAGAAGATTACTGTGATTGCGCCACAAGCCGAGAACGTTTCCATACAGTCGGATGAGGGGGTTAAAGTGTCCAGTATGGATGTTTCACAGTGTGGCAATGCGGTGAACCTATTGGTGTACGGAAATGAGGGAACAAAGAAATTAAAGTTGCCTCAAAATAAGACGAAGTTGAAGATTTTGAGTTTGTCTGAGTTTGGGTTCAGAAACTTAAACATGAATGCGTACAAAAATTTGCGTCAGCTATACGTATATGACAGTAAGATAAGAACAGTTCAGGTAAATAAATGCAAGAAGTTGAATTATATTTACTTTTATTTTGGCTGGAAGATTAACCGATTAAATCTTGCTTCCAACCGTAATCTTGTGGGAGCTGACTTTGTGAAAACCCCTGGCTTGACCCGAAATACGGTAAAACGTCCAAAGGGAGCGAAGGTGACTTGGGGCAAAGGAAAATGGTGGTATTCAACAAAGAGATATAAGAAATTTATGGCGAAGTTGTATCAATAAAATCAGGGGGCTGCAGTGCAGTCCCCCTTTGTTATGTGTGAATTTATTCCTTTGTATAATATTTTCGATAATTGCTCGGTGAGCAACCTTTGTATAATAAAAATACTCGGTTAAACGTGGAGATGCTCTTGAATCCAGAACGGTAGCAAACTTCTGTGACACTTAATGAAGCGTCTGCTAGAAGTGTTTGTGCTCGCTTCAGGCGCTGATATGTCAGGTACTCCACAAAGCTATAATTGGTGGTTTTCTTAAAGGTACGAGAAAAGTAATATGGGCTAAAACCAATCTGATTTGCAACGGAATTCAATGTCAATGGCTGGTCGCAATGTTCAATGATATAGTTGCAGGCGATGTTCATCTTTTCTGTTGTATCGGAGATGGTATTCGGTAACTCCTGCTCGGTTTGACGGATATGCATGCCGAAAGCAATGAACATTTCATATAGGGCGATACGGATCTGTACACTGGAAAATGCAGCTTGCTCTTCTTTTAATGAGAGCATATGAAGGATATGTGTACTCATATTTTGTGCCAATTCCGTCTGGGTTGCATAGGAAATTAGGTGGTGTCGGCGAAACGCGTTTAGGTAAGCTCCTAGTTCTGGAAGTTCGTTAAATAAACTGGAAGTGAACTGAAGACCAACCACCTTTTTGTCCTTGTTTTGCACGACTTCATGCAATTCGCCGGGCCAGATTAAAAGCAAGTCACCGGGTGAAAGAACATATTCCTCGTTTTCGATGCGAATGCGAGGAAGTTGCCCAATCTTTGTGTTCTCTGGCAGACACAAAATCTCGACATACTGATGCCAATGCAATGGGAAACTCTCAGGAAAATAGTTGGTGCTAATGGTATTAATGGTATACTCAAAAGGGATGTTTTCAAAATTTTCCGCTTGCTTCATACAAATATCTCCTCACATTTTGTTTTAGCAACAGTGTAACGTCTAGAAAGTAAAGTGTCAATCCCTGCGGACACTTAAGAGCAAGAAATGGGCAATAATGAGCAATGCTTGATTGGTTTAATGGACAAAAAATGAATATAATGAGCGTGATACATAGGTTGGGATGGGTTTGGTATGAAAAAAGTATGAATATGAAAAAAGTATGAAAAAGGTATCAAAAAGGAGGATCACTTATGGGGAGCTACGAACATAGAAAAGGCAAAGTGCTAATTCGAGTTGTAGATAGGGCTGGGAATCCACTGTCTGGTGCACGCATTCAAGTAAAGCAGACGAATCATGAGTTTTTGTTTGGCTGCGGTGCGTTTGATTTTGTTTCCTATGTGGATCCGCAAGAAGGAGAGAATCTGGCGTTTTTGCAGGAGCGTATTGATAAATGGTTGGCGTTGTATAATTATGGTACGTTACCATTTTATTGGGGACGTTTTGAGCCGGAAGAAGGAAAGCCAGAGACTGAAAATCGTATGAAAGCAGCACGTTTATTGCAGGAACGTGGTGTAAAGGTAAAAGGCCATCCTTTGTGTTGGCATACCGTATGTGCGGATTGGTTGTTAAAATATGACAATGAAACCATATTGAAAAAACAGTTGGAGCGAATTCAACGCGATGTTACGGGATTTCGTGGCACCATTGACATGTGGGATGTTATCAATGAAGTTGTCATTATGCCGGTGTTTGACAAATATGACAATGCGATTACACGAATTTGTAAGGACTTGGGGCGTGTTCGATTGATTAAGGAAGTTTTCCAGATGGCAAAAGACTCCAATCCGGATGCGGTATTGCTTTTGAATGATTTTAACACATCACAAGCTTATGAGATATTAATAGACGGATGTCTGGAAGCAGGAGTTCCGATTGGCGCCATTGGAATTCAATCTCATCAGCATCAGGGATACTGGGGAGCGGACAAAGTGCATGAAGTACTGGAGCGCTATGAACACTTTGGTCTTCCAATTCACTTTACGGAAAATACATTGGTGTCTGGGACATTGATTCCTCCTGAAATACAGGATCTTAATGACCACCAGGTTGCGGAATGGCCTTCCACGCCAGAGGGAGAAGAGCGTCAGATGCGCCAGACGGAAGAAATGTATCGGATCCTGTTTGAGCATCCGTTGGTGGAGGCAGTAACGGGCTGGGATTTTGCAGATGGTGCTTGGTTAAATGCGCCAAGTGGTGTGATTCATAAAGACAATTCGGTGAAACCAGTATATGAGCGTTTGCTGGAGATGGTAAAAGGGGAATGGTGGACGCAGACGGAAATCTGTACCGATGAAAATGGTATGGCACAAGTAGAAGGATTCTTCGGGGAATACTTGTTAGAGGGTGATGGCTGGAAAAAAGTGATGACACTTGAAAAAGCTGCCAACAATGACGTTGTGGACATTCATTTATAACAAAGAAGGTTGATTGAATCATGAAGGGAAAATACATTACAGACATGACCACCGGAAGTCCGGTGAGACACATTCTTAAATTTGCCTTACCGCTACTATTTGGCAACTTGTTTCAGCAGTTGTACAATATGGTTGATTCCATTGTGGTAGGCAATTATGTGGGGGCTAATGCGCTGGCGGCAGTAGGGACATGTGGCTCCATGAACTTTTTGTTCTTCTCTCTTAGTTCCGGACTTGCCATTGGTATTGGTATTATCGTGGCGCAGTATTTTGGGGCCGGTGATGAGGAGCGAGTGCAAGTCACCATCGCAAACTCCATTTATGTTTTGGCGGCAGCAGCATTGATTGTGAGTGTTATCGGTATCGTGCTTGCTCCGTGGCTTCTTCGGTTGTTGTCGACGCCAGAAAGCATTATCAACGATTCCATTACTTACATGCGAACCACCTGTGCTGGTATTGTAGCGATTGCAGCATACAATGGTGTGGCATCTATTTTGCGTGCGTTGGGTGATTCGCGAACGCCACTTTATTTTCTAATTGTGGCTAGTATTTTAAATGTGGTGTTGGATCTCGTCTTTGTATTGCAGTTAGGATGGGGTGTATTCGGAGTGGCCATTGCTACCATAATTGCCCAAGCTGTTTCGGCCGTTACTTGTATCCTATATGCGTATCGGAAAGTAAGCTATTTTCGATTGGGGAAAGAACAGTTGAAACCAGAGAAAGAAATCATTGTGAATTCCTTTCGCTTAGGAGTGCCAATTGCGCTTCAAAATTCCATGATTGCGGTGTCCTGTATGGCATTGCAGGGAACGGTGAATCGATTTGGGGAAACAGTAATGGCAGCTTACACCATCAGTGGAAGAATCGAACAGTTTATCCAGCAACCATATGGATCCTTGGCAACGGCGCTTACCACCTACTCCGGACAAAATATCGGTGCAGGCAAGCTGGACCGTGTGAAGAAAGGATACCGTCAGGCAACACTTATGGTGCTGCTCTTTAGTATCGTGATGTTGCCAGTTATGTACTTTGGTGCGAAATGGATTGTGGGTGCATTTGTAAATGAGCCAGAAGTAATTAGCCTCGGCGTGAAGGCATTGCAGATTACAAGTCTTTGTTACTTCGGACTCGGCATGATATATGTACCACGTGCGGTGTTGAATGGGGTTGGAGACACGGGATTTGCCATGTTAAATGGAATTACCGAAGTGGCATGTCGAATCGGATATTCACAGATTTTAACGAGAATTCCCGTTCTTGGATATTGGGGGATTTGGATCACTACAGGAGCAACTTGGGTAACGACAGCGGTTGTGTGTGTGATGCGATATACCCGTGGAAAATGGAGAGGAAAAACGGTAGTTTCAGGAAAATAAATAATCGGTGCGGGATCGTTGCCTGTGTAAAAAAGAAAGCCGCTTGCCTGTCACTCAGCTAAAAAGCTGTGTCAGGTAAGCGGCTAAAATTGCGCCTATCGCTACAACAACCAGCCCTCGCTTGAAGTATGCAAGTACAAAAGCGACGGCAGTTCCGACGATACTCGACAGGGCCCCTCCCGTAGATGTAAAAATATCCGGGAATGTCAAAGCACCGAGAACGGCATAAGGGGTGTAGTCCAAAAATGTTCGAATGTAGCGAGATTTGACCTCGCTACGGAACAAGGTGATAGGCAGTACCCTGGGCAGGTACGTTACTAGTGCCATGAGGAAGATGCACAACAGGCAATAGTTAAGATTCATGCTCTGGGTCCTCCTCTCGTTCCGGGAATAGGTATGCGCCAATTCCTGCTGCCAATACGGTAGCGATGATGACGCGGAACCCGGAAGATATATTCCGCAGTACTGGCATGTACTTAAGGAAACATGCAAATACCACGGCAAATATAACCACCATACATACTTCTTTCTTTTCGCGGGAGGCCGGGATGATCAACGCAATAAACATAGCGTAGAGACCGATTCCCATTGCATTCTGAAGACTCAGAGGGAGCAGTGTGGAAATCGTACCTCCTAGAAAAGTGCCGAGACTCCAGCCCACAAAGGGCAGTGTCATTAAGCCAAGCATGTAACTGGCGGATAATTTGCCTTTTTCCATAGATGCCATGACAAAGATTTCGTCAGTGATGCCAAAGCCAAATATCATTCGCTTCCAGACCGGGATTTTCTGGTCTATTTTTTGTGAAAGCGACAAAGACATCAGCGAATATCGAAGATTGATGACAAGAGTGGTCAGAGCAACTTCGAAATACCCTGCAGTAGCGAAAATCAGGTTGGTTCCAGCAAACTGGCCGGCAGAGGTCAAGTTTGTCATAGAGATGACAAGGGCGAGCCACACCGGAAGTCCGCCAGATACTGCCATGAATCCGTAGGTAAAGGAAACAGGAAGATATCCGAGGAAAATAGGTATCCCTCTTTTTAATCCGTAAGTAAAATGTTTCATTTAATTATTCGCTCCAAAATGTAAAGTTTTACTCTGCGCTGGCAGCAGCTTCTGCTTTCGCGTCTTCTTCTGGAAGGTCAGAAGTACAATGAGGACATTTTGTTGCTTTGATGGAAATCTCACTCTGGCAGAAAGGACATTTTTTAGTGGTCGGAACTTCTTCTTCCTCTTCCTTGGAACGTCCTATGGTTGCCAATGTGTTGATTCCTTTGACCAAAAGGAAGATTACAAATACCATAATGACAAAGTTGATAACAGCTGTCAAAAATGCACCGTATTTGATATCTACTCCATTCAGTGTCAATACAAGATAACTTAAGTCTGTTTTTGCCACCAAACCAATGATTGGGGACATGACATCCTTTACCAAAGAGTTGATGATGGTCTGGAATGCACCACCGATGATAACACCGATTGCCAGATCCAATACATTTCCCCGAAGGGCAAACTCTTTGAATTCATTTAGGAATTTTTTGATTGTTTCCATTGTTTGATTCTCCTTATTTTTCTTATGTCTGCGTACTTGATTTATAAAAACCAAGTACTGTGAAATGTATATCGGCGTTTTTTGTGTATTTTTTAGTGAAATATAATTTCTTCCAAAATAAAAGTTATCATAGCGAATGCCGCGAATGTGTGCTAAACTAAAAGTAGTATTATTGGATTTGAAAATAGGGGGCGAAGGGATATGGACAAGGCAACATTTGCAGAACCATTGCTGGCGTGGTACGACGAAAATAAGCGTGAAATGGTTTGGCGTGATCAGGGGAACCCTTATTATACATGGATTTCGGAAATTATGTTGCAACAGACGAGGATTGAGGCGGCGAAGGAGTATTTTGTGCGGTTTACAACGGAGCTTCCGGATGTGGAAAGTCTGGCGCGAGTGAGTGAAGAGCGTTTGATGAAACTGTGGGAAGGTCTGGGGTATTATAGTCGGGCCCGCAACTTGAAAAAAGCGGCGGAACTACTGGCGACGGAGTATAATGGAGAGCTTCCAAAGGACTATGAGAAGCTTTTGTCGTTGCCGGGAGTGGGACCATATACTGCGGGAGCCATTGCCTCTATTGCCTATGGGGTTCCGGTGCCTGCGGTGGACGGAAATGTATTGCGAGTTGTGATGCGTTATCTCAAATGTGACGATGATATTTCAAAAACATCGGTGAGAAAAAATGTGGAGCAGATGCTTCGCGAGATAATGCCAGAACGGCCTGGGGATTTTAATCAAGCAATCATGGAGTTGGGCGAAGTGGTGTGTATCCCAAATGGAGCACCTTTGTGTGAACAGTGTCCATTGCAGACGGGGTGTAAGGCAAGAGGGGCAGGTTGTCCGGAGGACTATCCGAAGAAAGCGGAGAAGAAACCACGACGAGTGGAAAAAAAGACGCTTTTCATATACGAATGGGATGGAAAATATGCCATTGAAAAACGGCCGAAGAAAGGACTTCTTGCAGGGTTATATGGATTTCCTGGCGAGGAAGGGCACTACAGCAAGAATAGGGTGGAAAAATGCTTGAACGAAAGGGGGATTTTATATAGAAAAATAACACCTATGGGAGAGGCAAAGCATATTTTTTCTCATGTAGAATGGCATATGAAGGGGTATCGAATCGAACTTGAACAAACGGGGGGTGATAAATTCATCGAAGGAGTGCCAGAGTTGCTTTTTGTGACAAAGGAAGAATTAGAGAACATTTATACGTTACCAATTGCGTTTCGATATTATCGAAAGCAAATAATGTGAGGTGAAGGAATATGATTTATACAGTGACAATTAACCCATCTTTGGATTACATTGTGTCTGTTCCGAGATTTCGCATGAATGTTACCAATCGAACCATGGAGGAGAGTATGGTGGCAGGCGGAAAAGGAATAAATGTGTCGAAAATGTTAAAAAATCTAGGGATTGAAAGCGTTGCAATTGGCTTTCGAGCAGGCTTTATAGGAGAAGAGATTTGTCGGCAGATATCCGAGATGGGGCTTCGGGCGGATTGGATTCCGGTGGAGCGAGGAAATAATCGAGTGAATGTGAAACTAAAAAATTATGCGGGGACAGAGATTAATGGTGGTGGCCCAGAGGTGCAGGAGAAAGAACTTCTGCAGTTGTTGGAGAAATTAGACGCATTGCAGACGGGGGATGTACTGATATTAGCGGGAAGCATGCCAAACTCACTTCCGTTAGATACATACAAACGCATAATGAGGATGGTGTCACCGAAGGAAATTAAAGTGGTGGTGGATGCCACTGGAGAGCAGTTGCTGAATGTACTAGGGCAGAGGCCGTTTCTTGTGAAACCCAATGAGTATGAGTTGGGCGAACTTTTTGGTGTGAATCTTGAGGATAGGGAGCAGATTATCGAGTACGCAAGAAAGGTTCAAGAACTGGGGGCACGCAACGTGTTAGTGTCTCGGGCGCAAAAGGGTGCAATCTTGTTGGCAGAAGATGGTTCGTTATTTGAATCACCAGCATTAAAAGGCGTTCTGGTGAATGGTGTGGGAGCTGGTGATGCCATGGTGGCAGGATTTATGGCAGGGTGGACGGAAAACGAAGATTACCAAGAGGCTTTTCGCATGGGAGTGGCAGCAGGGTGTGCCAGTGCCTATTCGGAGGGGTTTCCTTCAAAAGATGAGGTGTGGAAATTATTGCAACAATTTTGACACAATTTGTGTTTTGTGTTATAATGTATGAAGTTTGTTGGTATATAAGAAAATAACAGTAGATTGATGCGACGTCATTGGCTCAGAAGATGCGGGGGGCAACCAATGACGTCGTATCTGTTTTGCACAAAAAGTAATAGTGTATATTAATTTTATAAATTAGACGTAAGGTGAGATTCTATGTATACTAGCTATAGGAGGTGACAATATGATGGAACAGGAAAATTACGATATGCCAATTCATTATGACCAGAAACGAGATGGTGTGTTGTATTCCGAAGCACAGACCATTGAGTATTTTTCCACGACCACAGGGGTGACACGTAAAGCAAATGTGATTTTGCCGCTGGGTTATGATGAGAGTAAGAAATATCCAGTGTTGTATTTGCTTCATGGAATTGGTGGAAATCATGCGGAATGGGGATATGCCAATCCGGAGACGATTATTGGCAATCTGATTGAAGATGGGGAAACATCGGAGATGATTGTGGTAATGCCAAATGTTCGGGCAAGAGAGAATGATGAGGTTTGCCACGAGTTAACATTGGAACATTTTGCAGCATTCGATAATTTTATCAATGACTTGCGAGATAATTTGATGCCATATATTGCGGAGCATTATTCGATTCAGACCGGTAGAGAGAATACCGCTATCGCTGGACTTTCTATGGGAGGAAGAACCACGTTGTATATCGGGATTACCATGGTGGAAACCTTTGGGTACATCGGCGCCTTTAGCCCGGCAATCGGTGTGTTGCCATATTCGGAAAACGTGACAGAAAAAGGATTTTTTACAGAAGACACCATGAAACTTCCGGAGGAGTACAATACCGGCAATACGTTTTTGATGATTTGCAATGGTGACGCAGATGTTATTGTAAGAGACTGGCCGGCGAAGTATCATCATGCGTTGGAGAAGAATGGGACAAAGCATATGTATTACGAAATCAAGGGCGGCGGTCATGATTTTGATGTGTGGAAAAACGGACTTTATAATTTTACAAAACGTATTTTTTCATAAGTGTATCAATATTCCATGTGTCTTGTAGTAAAAATAATAAATAGTATTAATTTTATATGCTAGACGCTAAAGTGAAAAATAAGTATAATAAATCTCAGGAGGTGTACATATGAACACAAAAAAAATGAACAAAGTAGTTGCAGTAACAAGTGTAGTCGCATTGGTTGTCGGAATGGTACAGGGAGTACCAACGGAGGTTTCAGCCAAAGCGAAGAAAGCAACAATCAAACAGAAAAAAATCACGTTAACAGTAGGTAAAACCAAGAAAATCCAGATTAAGTTTAAGAAGAAAAAATGCACGTACCTCTTCAAAACAAACAAGAAAAAAGTTGCTACTGTATCCAAGGCAGGAAAAGTAACAGCGAAAAAGGCGGGCGTAGCTACCATTACTGTTCGTGAGAAAAAGAACGGCAAGAGCAAAGTAATCGGAAAAGTTAAGGTGACAGTGAAAAAGAAAACCACTTCAGCACCAGCAGTGACACCAGCAACCGAGTCGGCACAGCCAACCGTAGCACCGACAGTTGCGCCAACTGTAGCGCCAACACCAGAAGTAACGGCGACACCAGAGCCAACACGTGAACCAATCATGCAGACAGTAGACCGTACTAATTTTGAAATGCCAGAGGATTATGACTGGGAGAGAGACGAAATTACGGAGTACCCAGAAGTAACAGAGATTGAGTATTACTCTACAACAACAGAGAGAATCCGTAAAGCAAATGTTATTTTGCCATTGGGCTATACTGCGGCTAAACAGTACCCAGTATTGTATCTTCTTCACGGAATCGGTGGAGATCACAATGAGTGGGGCGGAGCGAATCCAGAGTATATGATTCAGAACCTGGTCGTGGACGGCTTAGCTGAGGAAATGATTGTTGTTATGCCAAACGTGCGTGCTCGTGCAAATGACGCAGCCACAAGCAGTATGACAACAGAGCATTTTGCAGCATTTGATAATTTCATTAATGACTTGCGTGATAACCTTATGCCATATATTGCAGCGAATTATTCCATCAAGGAAGGCAGAGAAAATACAGCTATCGCAGGACTTTCCATGGGTGGAAGAACTTCTCTTTACATCGGAATTACTATGGCAGATACATTTGGTTATATCGGTGCATTTAGCCCGGCAATCGGTGTGTTGCCATACTCAGAGAATGTGTCAGAGGGTGGATTGTTTACTGAAGAGACAATGAAACTTGCAGATGAGTACAATACAGGAAACACATTGTTGATGATTTGCAATGGAACCGATGACAACGTTGTATATGATTGGCCACTTACTTACAGTCAGACATTGACTCAGAATGGTTGCGACCACATTTATTATGAAATCGAAGAGGGCGGTCATAACTTCAACGTATGGAAAAATGGTCTTTACAATTTTGCAAAGAGAATTTTTAAATAAAACATAATATGACCATAGAAGAAGCGCTTTTTGTGAGAATACTCATGGGAAGTGCTTCTTTGTGTCTGGGTGGCCTGTTCGTTGACAAGGTTTTCTGAAATAGGGTATAATAAAAGGTACGAATGAAATAAATGAAGAAGAGGAATGTGATAAAATGGCACAAACAGCAACGGAACATTACAAAAAGATGACAGAAACTCCAGTATCCAAACTTGTGATTTCCTTAGGAATCCCAACTACGATCAGCATGTTGATTACCAGTGTATACAATATGGCAGATACATTTTTTGTTGGGCGTATTGGCACCAGTGCCAGCGGTGCGGTTGGCGTTATGTTTGGTTTGATGGCGATTATTCAAGCATTTGGTTTTATGTTTGGTCACGGTGCAGGTAGCATTATCGCGAGAAAACTCGGAGAGAAAAAGTTGGACCATGCTACAATAATTGCGTCCACAAGTTTTGCTTGTTCCCTAATGGTGGGAGGCTTGATCGCTATATTGGGATTGGTTTTTTGCGATCCGTTGATGCGACTTTTGGGAAGTACGGAGACGATTCTTCCGTATGCCAGGACGTATGGTACATGGATTCTTTTGGCAGCGCCTGTGATGGCATCCAGTTGTGTTCTTAACAATATTCTTCGTTATGAGGGACGAGCGTTGTTTGCTATGATTGGACTGACGTCGGGCGGTCTCCTCAATATACTGGGGGATTGGCTTTTGATGGAGAAACTTCAGATGGGGGTGGC
>JAZNJZ010000033.1:0-121637 GCA_045578325.1 Eubacterium sp. | reverse complement strand
TACATGGACCCTCGTAACTTCCTAACAACGCAAGGAATCTATCAGTTTGAAGTGCTGGAATATCAATCTCAGTATCAGACCTTGGATGGAATCAATCAGATATTGAAAAATACACCATTTTCCAACACTTCCTTTACGTATACCGATGACGTAACAGGTGCGGAGAAAAAGATTTCTTATGCCAAAGCTTTTGAGGCTGCGGCCAAGCAGTCAGACGTCAGCCCGTATCATCTGGCTTCTCGTGCAAAGCAGGAAGTAGTAACGGGAGCAACTACGGTAAGTACATCGGTAACCGGAACCAATGATAAATATCCTGGCATCTTTAATTTTTATAACATAGGTGCCTACACAGGGGCGTTGGATGGATTAAAATGGGCAAGTCAGGGTTCAACTTTCTTACGTCCATGGAACAATCGCTATCGTTCTATCGTAGGTGGTGCCATGTACATCGGAAACAATTATATTAACCGTGGACAAAATACGGGATATTTGCAGAAGTTCAATGTGACAGCCAACAGTACATATAGTCATCAGTACATGGCCAATATTGAGGCGGCGAATTCAGAGTCTATGAAAACAAGAAAAGCCTATGAAGGAATTATGGACTCTGTCCCATTGGTATTTTCAATTCCAATATTTGAAAATATGCCAGAGAGCAATTGTTCGGCGCCAAAATAGTGTGAGATAAGAGAAATGGAGAATTCTATGAGAAAATTAATGATAGTAGTAATGGTTTTGTTTTCTATGGGAATGGCCGTTTGGATGGTTCCGGCAATTGGATTGGCAGCCAGTGCCAGTGTGCAGCTGTCCACAAAGGCGCAGGAGGTGAAAGAAGGAGATACATTCACCGTTGTATGTCAAGTGAGTTCGGAGGAATCCTTTCAGGATGTGGAATTAGAACTTCATTACAGTTCCCGTGTAATCCAATTTGTCAAAGGTGGAAGCAAGGTGACAGGAAAAAATGGTGTCATTCATATTAAATCCACAGGCAATGAAGATTCTGTGAATCGACGCACCTATTCTTTGAAATTCCGTGCATTGCAGGAAGGAAATGCCACCATTCGGACAGATGAAAATATTTCCATAACAAATGCAGAAGGAGAGGCGTTTTCTGCTTCCTCCAATCGTATGAACTTGTTCATTGGTGCAGATGCAACCCAGGAAATAGTACCGACAGTGGATCCCAGTACGGGACTTGTGCCGACACCGACACCAGAAGTGGTGTTAAACACCAATAACAAATTAAAAAGTCTTTCTTTTCACTGTCTTTCCATGAGCCCGGAATTCGACACCAATGTGTTGGAATATACGGTACGGGTGGATTGCAATACAGAAAATCTGTATTTTCAATATACAACTGCCAATAGTAAGGCGAAAGTAAGAATGAAAGATGGCGAACAGCTTCTGGCTGGCGAAAATACGGTGAAGGTTGTGGTAACGGCCGAATCGGGGGACAAGCGTGTATTTACGATTCGTGTGCTGAAAGAAACCGAAGGGGAAACGAAGGTAAGAGAGCGAGAGGAAATGGGTGGTTCGGATATTACCTTTTCAGTGTATGAGAAAAAGGGCGGTATTTATATTCAGAATCAGTATCAATTTCAGGTGGTAGACATGGAGGATGAAGACATTCTTCCGTCTGGGTATGTAAAAAGTACAGTGGAATTGGAAGGGATTAGTGTGCCTGCCTATACTATGAAAAATGACCTGGATAACAATTATTTGCTCATGTACTTAAAAGGGGTAGGGGGACAACCGATGTTGTACCAGTATGACCGACAAGAAAGGACATTGCAGCGATATACAGGAACCATGGTACAGAAGGTGAATCAAGGAGGAAACGTAGTAGAGGAGCAGGAAATCCCAAATGTATGGCTTTATGCGATGATTGTTGGGTTGATGGTTTTGGTTCTTGCACTTCTTATCGTGATCTTAAATATGGTATTGAAGCAAAAGATCGGAAAGGGAAGAAAAGAATTAGACGATCTTGATTTTTAGGTGGAAAGGAATTAGCAAAGTGAAGAGAGAATTTACCGCAAGTGCAGAACGAGCACTTAGTAGAGCTGGGGAAGTAGCTGCGTCACTGGGAACTACAGCAATTGGAACCGAGCATTTATTGTATGGTCTCAGTGCTGTTAATGGAACGGCTTCTCGGGTGTTGAAAGAAAATGATATTCGAAAAAATGATATATTGGCGGCGATTAAGTCTGTGGCGGGAGAAGGAAAGCCCGTGGATCAAAATCAGTGTGATCTCACACCGCGTCTGGAGGAGATTATCGTATCTGCAGATCAGATTGCAGAGAAAAATGACGATGCGAAAATCGGAACCGAGCACCTGTTTTTGGCGCTTTTGAAAACAAGGGGAACAGGATCGGAGACGGTTTTGGAGTCCATGAGGGCTAATGTTCAGAAAATGTATGTGGATACCATTCTCACCATTGGCGCGGATTTGAATGCGGCAAAGAGTGAATTTGCTAACAGAAGACAGGCAAATAGCAAAAAGGCAAAGTCTCAGACGCCGATTTTGGATCAGTATTCTCGCGATTTGGTGGAGTATGCCAAAGAGGGAAAATTGGATCCAGTATTTGATCGCGAGGATGAGATTGAAAGTGTCATCGAGATTCTCAGCCGAAGAATGAAAAATAATCCTTGTATGATAGGAGAACCAGGAGTTGGTAAAACAGCCATCGCGGAAGGGCTTGCTCTTCGGATTGCGGCCAATGAAGTGCCGGAAAGCATGGCAGACAAAAGAATCTTGTCATTGGACTTATCCGGAATGGTGGCAGGTTCCAAATATCGTGGGGAGTTTGAGGAACGTATCAAACGTGCCATTCGCGAGGCCACAAGTGTGGGAGATGTCATTCTATTTATCGATGAACTGCATACGGTAATTGGTGCGGGAGGTGCAGAGGGGGCAATCGATGCGTCCAATATATTGAAACCAGCGTTGTCTCGTGGGGAAATTCAAGTAATCGGAGCTACCACAAGGGACGAATATCGTAAGCGCATCGAGAAAGATGCGGCGTTGGAGCGTCGTTTTCAGCAGGTGGTTATTGAAGAGCCTACCGTTGTGCAGACCGTTAGCATGTTAAAAGGTCTCCGTGACCGATATGAACAATTTCATAAGATCGAGATTAGTGACGGGGCAATTGAGGCAGCAGCAAAATTATCCGATCGTTACATCAATGATCGTTTCCTTCCGGACAAGGCCATTGATTTGATGGATGAGGCGTCTGCGAAGTTGCGACTTTCTCAGATTGTAAAGAGGGAAGAACTTTTTGGTAAGTTGGAGCAAAAGAAAAATCGTCTCAGTGAAGAGAAGGAAAATGCCCTTGTGAAGGGGGATATGGAGCTGGCTCTTTCCATCCATGCCGAGGAGCTGGCATTGGAAGAAGACATTGCCAAAGAGACGAAGAAGTGGCAGAAAAAGCAAAAGAAAAAAAGCATTGTGTTGAATGAGCAGCACATCGCGGAGGTTGTGGCAAAGTGGACGAAGATTCCCGTAAGCCGTCTGGCAAAGGACGAGACCAAGCGTCTTCAGAAACTGGAGGCCATTCTTCATGAACGTGTAATCGGACAGGAAGAGGCAGTGGAAGCGGTGGCTCGTGCGGTACGCCGTGGACGTGTGGGATTGAAGGATCCAAAACGTCCGATTGGTTCCTTCTTGTTCTTGGGTCCAACCGGTGTGGGAAAAACGGAGCTTTCCAAAGCACTTGCAGAAGCTGTATTTGGCTCCGAGAAGGATATTATCCGGGTGGATATGTCGGAGTACATGGAGAAGCAGAGTGTGTCCAAGATGATTGGTTCGCCACCGGGATATGTGGGATATGAAGAAGGTGGACAGCTTAGCGAAAAAGTGAGACAGAAACCGTATTCGGTGTTGCTTTTTGATGAGATTGAGAAGGCGCATCCAGATGTGTTCCACATGTTATTGCAAATTTTAGAGGATGGTCAGTTGACCGATGCCCAGGGACGAAAAGTAGATTTTAAAAATACCATTATTATTATGACGTCCAATGCAGGGGCCAACCGAATTATATCTCCAAAGACGTTAGGCTTTTTGCAGAGCGAAGATGTGGAGTTAGAGCACAAGCGCATGAAAGAAGGCGTTATGGAAGAAGTGAAGCACATATTTAAGCCGGAATTCATCAATCGTATCGATGAAATTCTTGTGTTCCACGTGCTGAGTAAAGAAAATATTTACGATATCGCCAAGAACATGCTTGCGATGTTTAAAACCCGTGTCAAGACACAGATGGACATTACATTGCAGTACGGAAAATCAGTGATTGAGTTTGTGGCAGACAAAGGGTTTGACAAGGATTATGGTGCCCGACCACTGCGTCGTGCCATTCAAAATGAGATCGAGGATCGTCTTG
This sequence comes from Eubacterium sp., assembly GCA_045578325.1. GTDB lineage: Bacteria > Bacillota > Clostridia > Lachnospirales > Lachnospiraceae > Eubacterium_F. Next base: position 117,261 of record JAZNJZ010000033.1, on the reverse strand, counting down.
CAGAAGAGGTGGTAAACGGCAATGTTTCCATCGGGGATACCGTTAAAATTACCCTAAAAGAAGGGAAGATTATGTTCAAAATTTCATAAAAAAAAGATAGTAATATTTCATGTAATTTGCTATAATTGAGATATGAAATGAAGGAGTGCAACATGCAGCTGGGAGTTGCATGAGGGAGAGATATTTAAGAAACTAAGGAGGACATGGAAATGAGTGTTGTAGAGGAATTGATTCGCAAGGAAGAGAATGGTTCATTAAGTTTTGGAAATTATCTTCTTGAGTCTAAAACCAAGAAATCAGATTTTGAATATGCAGGAGATTTGTACAAGGTTAAGACATTTTCTGAGATTACAAAGCTTGAAAAAAATGGATTGTTTGTATATGAATCAGTGCCTGGAAGTACGGTTACCGATTATGTAGATAACGGTGAAGAGGTTTCCTTTTTTGTAGAAGCGGCAAAAGATCTTGGATTCACACTTGAGCTTGAGCCATCACAGGAATACAAGGTAATGTTAGACGATGTGGATCTTGGAACGATGAAAACCAACTTAGGTGGTAAGTTAAATGTCAGCATTGAGCTGGATGAAGGAAAGAAAGCGGCCGTAAAAGTTTCAAAGGCATGATGTAGCTTGAATCAAAAGAGAGCACATTCGTATGAGCTTGCTCATTTGGGTGTGCTCTTTTCTGTATGAAAAAACAATCGGTCAAGGGGTATAAATGGAGGAAAGGAATGGCCAAAGAAAAACATTTATTTTATTGTAAACAATGTGGTACGGAGAGTGCTAAGTGGCAAGGGCAATGTCCCGGATGTGGAGAATGGAATACCTTAGTGGAAGCTCCCACGATGAAGCGCGCTTCGGGGAAGGCAAAGGTGGTAACGCCGTTTCAAAGCGTAGAGCCTGCCAAGATGAAAGAGATTACCATTGAGAGTGAGCAGCGCATGGTGACAGGGATTGGTGAACTGGATCGTGTGCTTGGCGGTGGTATTGTGTCGGGGTCACTGGTGTTGGTAGGTGGCGATCCTGGTATAGGAAAATCCACTTTGCTTTTGCAGATGTGTAAACATATATCTGACCAGGGGGCCAAAGTGCTTTACGCGTCTGGTGAGGAATCCTTAAAGCAGATCAAATTGCGAGGGGACCGTCTGGGAGAGTTTTCGGATTCTATTTATCTTCTGTCTGAGACGGGGATTTCAGTGATAGAAGCTGCCATCGAGAAGCTGGAACCCAAGGTTGTTATCGTGGATTCCATACAGACTATGTACGATGAGAATGTGGATGCAGCACCAGGAAGTATGAGTCAGGTGCGAGAAATCACGGCAATTCTTCTCCGTATCGCCAAGAGCAAAGGCGTTAGCATATTTATCGTAGGCCATGTGACGAAGGAAGGAAATGTGGCAGGGCCACGAATGTTAGAACACATGGTGGATACGGTGTTGTATTTTGAAGGAGATTCCACAGCAGCATATCGAATTCTCCGAGGGGTAAAGAATCGATTTGGTTCTACCAATGAGATTGGAGTATTTGAAATGAAGGGAAAAGGGCTTATCGAGGTTCCGAATCCTTCTGAATATATGATGCAAGGGAAACCGATGGGAGAGTCGGGGTCAGTAGTGGCATGTGCCATAGAAGGAACTCGCTCGTTTATGATTGAAGTTCAGGCGTTGGTAAGCCACACATATTTCAATATGCCACGTCGAACAGCCGCAGGAACCGACTACAATCGCGTCAATCTGTTGATTGCCGTGTTGGAAAAACGTCTGGGGATGCGCTTGTCGGACTGCGATGCTTATGTCAATGTGGCAGGTGGTATGCGAATCACGGAACCGGCATTGGATCTGGCAATCATTGCTGCATTAATATCCAGTCAAAGTGGACGCGCCATGGACGATCACACCGTTCTTTTTGGTGAAGTTGGTCTTGTAGGCGAGGTTCGTGCGGTGTCCCAGTGCGAGAAGCGTGTGGCAGAAGCAATTAAGACAGGGTACAAGACCTGTATCTTACCGATGGCAAATAAGCGTTCCATCGAGAAGGCGGGAAATCTGGACTTGTCTGGTATTACCTTAGTGGGGTTAAACAATATAAGAGAGATAATGGATAGAAAGGAATGGTCGTAACAATGTACGAAAGATTTATGAAACAATGGAGTGCCAAATATCGTCTTTTGACAGGGCTTGTCTTGTTTATCATTGGATTGATTATCCAAATGATATCGGAGAAGACATTGGATATGTATGCGTTTTATATGATGTCGGCGGCGATGCTCTGTGTCGTAAATGTATTGATTCAGAAAATCGCAAAAGCAGACGTGGATTTTATTTTGTATCTGGTGCTGAACATGGCAATTCTGATTGTGGGTTTTGCTTTGGCAGGAACGGGAAGTTTAGAAGGGACGGTTTTTTATACGGTCCTCGCTATATGCGTTGTAGTGGACTGGATTGTGAACACCATCTTGTTGGAATGTGATGATATCTTGAAGCGCATTGTAATGGGATTTGTGGACACGTTACTCAATGTTGTTTTCCTTGCTGTTGTGTTTCTGGTTCCTGTTTTGATGGCAGCATTTTAATTGCCTTTTTGAAGTTCTTGTAAGGGGTAAAATCAAGGGTACTTTTTGTTTCAAGTTACCCTTGATTTTTTTGTGCTGTGGAGTTATAATTCTTGCAGACTTGAAAGAAAGTTTTCAAGCCGGACAAGTGTTAAAACGAATCAATTTCATTGAACAGGAGGAGTAGGAAAATGAGTAAACAAATATTGATTTCGTTGGGACGTGAGTTTGGAAGTGGTGGTCACAAGATTGCACACAAAATTGCAGAGAGACTTGGCATTACATATTATGACAAGAATATTTTGGATCACATGTTTGGCGAGGATACAGAGTTGGCAGCCATCATGAAGAAATATGATGAAAAACATGCCAATCCATTTCTGACACGTCGTGTAAAAGGATATTCCAATTCCATGGAGGATATCTTGGTGGAGCAGCAGTTTGAATTTATTCGCGAAAAAGCGGATGCGGGAGAATCCTTTATTATTGTAGGACGTTGCGGCGAGTCAGTACTGCGTGATTATCCAAATCACATTTCAATCTTTGTTCTTGGAGATTTGTATGACAAGGTATGCCATATTCAGGAATGGAGTAAAATGAGTGAAAAAGAAGCCTTGAGTGAGCTCTTGCGTGTGGATCGTATTCGTAAGAAATACCATAACCGACATTCCGATATCAAATGGGGAGATTCTCGAGGATATGATATATGCATTAATGATACCCGTCTAGGAATTGATGGAACAACGGAATTGTTGTTGTCCTTCATTGAAAAGAGAAGGGAGATGATGTAATGTCAGCAGCACAGATTATGGCATTGACGATCTTTGTTGTCATGTTTATTTTGATCGTATTTGCAGAGAAAAAGCTGCCAAGACATTTTGTCACGTTGTTTTGTGGTTTATTGACAATATGCCTCGTTTTCGGATTGTGTATGAGAAGTCCGGCGCATGCGTGGGAAGCTATTAACATTAAGTCTTTTATAACACCTGAGTTTTGGTATGCCGGAGGACATGGTGGTGAATCTTCCGCAGGAGTAAACTGGGAAACCATCGCGTTTATCGCAGGTATGATGATTATGGTGGAAGGGATGGGAGCTGCAGGATTTTTTGACTGGTTATGTATGAAGCTGGCGAAAATGGTAAAATATAAGCCAGCACCATTGTTGATTTCATTCATGGTCATGTCTTTTGTACTTGCTATGTTCATCGACAGCATTACCGTTATTTTATTCCTCGCTACTGTGACTGTGCAGCTTGGAAAGTTGTTGAAGATGGATCCAGTACCAATGATTATGTCAGAGATATTCTGTGCGAATCTTGGTGGTTCCGCGACGATGTGTGGAGATCCACCAAATATCATTATCGGAACAAAATTACATTATTCCTTTATGGACTTTTTCACAAATACAGGTGTAATTGCATTGCTTAGTTTGGTGCTGATTGTTGTATATTTTTATCTCGTATATCGCAAGGAACTGAACAAAAATGTTATATCTGAGGCGGATATCGCAGCCATGCCGACACCAGAGTCATGTATCAAAAGTAAACGTGATTTTGCAGTGAGCAGCGTAATTTTTGCGGTTGCCGTGGTTCTTCTTGTGACACACAGTATGACAGGATTTACGGTTTCTGCCATCGGTATCTTTATTGCAATTGTAACGTTGATTGCTGCTGGCAAAAATGCATTGAAATTGTTGAAAAAAGTGGATTATGAAACATTGATATTCTTTATTGGATTGTTTATTGTAGTAAGTGGTTTGGAGATTACCGGATTGTTGAATATGTTAGCGGCATTTATTGGTAAGGTCAGTGGAGGAAATCTGTACATCATGGTAGCGATTATCCTTTGGGTATCAGCCATTGCCAGTGCTATCGTGGACAATATTCCATTTGCTGCTACAATGATTCCAGTAATTCGTAGCCTTTCTGCTAGCTTGGGGGTTGATCTTCAGACGTTAGCATGGACTCTTGCTATGGGGACGGATGTAGGTGGAAGTGCGACGCCAATAGGAGCATCTGCCAACGTAGTTGGAGTATCCAAAGCGGCTCGTAGTGGATATCCGATTAGCTGGGGAAAATATTGTAAGACAGCGATTCCAGCAGTGTTGATTGTAATGGCGATTTCGATGGTTGTTATTTACCTTCGCTATTGTTAATTTAAGAGAATAAAAAAAGAAACGATAAATCTTGAAAAGGAGTTATCGTTTCTTTTTTGTTTGTTAAATTAAATTATCCAATAATTCGTCTTGCACAGTAAGGGGTACGGTAATTAATATTACTTGTTGTGATTCCGGTACTAGGATTACTTGCATGAACCACACGTCCTCCACCGATGCAAATTGCTACATGGTTAATACGACCATTTCTTGCGTAGAAAATCAAGTCGCCAGCCTTTGCACTGGATACGCTGATTTTTTTACCGACACCAGCTTGATCTCGTGAAGTACGAGGAAGACTGATACCGAATTTGCGGAATATCGCTTGTGAAAAACCAGAGCAATCCGTTCCGCTTGTTAAGCTAGAGCCACCATATACATATGGGTTTCCAACAAATTGTAGCGCATAGGAAGCGATGGAGGAACCATCTCCACTTCCGATAACCGATCCACTTGAGTTCGAACTGCTACTAGAAGATTTGTTAGAGGAACTCTTGTGAGAGCTTGAATTGTTGCTCGAGCTCTTGCGAGAGCTGCTACTTGAATGATTGCTAGAACTCTTGTTGGAACTTGAGCTACGGCTAGATGATCTTGCTGCTTGAGCAGCTGCTTGTCTTGCTTCTTCTTCGGCTCTTGCTGCCGCTGCCGCTGCTGCCGCTCTCTTCCTTGCTTCTTCGCGTTCTTCTTCAATCGAAACAGCTTTCTTAAACTTGACTGATATTTTTACATATTCCTTGGAAACATATCCTTTGGTGTCACCATCCACCATGATTTTAACCCATTCTTTATCCTCGCGAAGAACTTCAAAACTCTCCTCGCCGGATACAAGAGTAAGTACAGCGCAATCTGTATTCTTGGCTTCGCGTACTTTCAAGGTTTCGGTATTGATGGTAGCAATTTTGGTTCCAAACTTGTTGATTAATTTTTCTGCGCTATAGCCGATGGCAAGGTATTCGGATTTAATATAGCCATCTACTTGCCCAGAACGAATCTGAACCCAGTCTCCAACCGTTTTTACAATGGTTGCTGCGCTTCCACGATAAAGCTTACCTACAACATTGCTATCGGTATTCGGTTTTTTACGGACGTTGACATAGTCAGCCGCAATGGAAATTCCGACATTGTCGTATTCGGACTTTGGCTTTGGTGTTGCCGCGGGTTCTTCCGTCGCTTGTGGCTCTGCGGCTACACCATCTGCTGGAGCCTGTGTGTTCGGATCTGGCGTAGTCTCCGCTTCGCTTGAAGTAGGAGACATATCTTCTGGAAATGCTACAATCGCTTCGGGATCCGAAGAGGCACCAGCTGTCTGTGTTTCTACAAACTGCTGAAGTGTGTAGGACATACCGGCCAATTCTGTTTCAGTACACATCGTAGTGGATAACGATGTAAACTGATTTCCGAGGAACCCAATTGTGATAACAATACCTGTTGCCAAGAATATTTTGCATATTCTTTTTCGCATGTTATTCCCTCCAAATTGTACATTATGAAAACATATTAATGATTTGACGTGTCACGGTATTTTTGTGAATCTAGAACGAAAACTAAATCGTTACAAAAATATTACAAAATTATTACACGACAAAGTTAGTATATCAAGTATTCCGAGTGTTGTCAAGGTTTTCCCCCTACCAATAACTTCCTGACAATGTGAATAATTGCTTATGAAATAATGAACAAAAATTTATTAGTCAGGTAAAAATATGTGTGATATACTAACATATGTGAAAGTGTGGGCACTGCTTATTTGGCTACAATTGCTTCAATTTCGATAAGTACATCTTTCGGAAGGCGAGCTACCTCTACGCAAGAGCGTGCAGGGAAGTTGCTTGTAAAGTATTTCGCATAGATGTCGTTGACTTTGGCAAAGTCGTCCATATTTTTTATAAATACCGTTGTTTTAATCGTATTTTCGATGTCGGCACCAGAAGCTTTAATCAGTGCTGCAAGATTTGCGATTGCTTGCTCCGCTTGCGCTTCGATTCCTCCTGTAACGAGTTCGCCTGTAGCAGGAACAATAGGAATAACACCGGAAGTGAAAATCATGTTGTTGATTTCGATTGCCTGTGAGTAAGGTCCGATTGCTGCTGGAGCTTCTGTTGTTGAAATTATTTTCTTCATTGTTATAGTCACCTATATCCTTTCTATCTTTAAAATATTTATACTTTAAATTATAAATACATTTTAGGAATATGACAATACAAAGTTGTAAGAATTGCTGGAATTTTTGGTGAAAATTTTGTATAATAAGAGTACACATCTGAGCATTTATTGCTTGGAAATATGCGACGAAAGGCATGGTGAGTGAGATGAAGCAAGTAATTACGATTAGCAGACAGTATGGAAGTGGCGGAAGAGAAATCGGTAGGAAACTAGCGGAACAATTGGGCGTACCGTTTTATGATAATGAGATTATATCAAGAGCGGCAAAGGAAAGTGGTTTTTCGGAAACGGCTTTTGAGGCAGTGGAGGACAAAGCGACCAATAGTCTTTTGTATTCACTTGCAATGGGGATGAACGTTTTTGCCAACCAAGACGTTGGTTTTTCTGGTTTGTCGTTAGATGATCGGATTTTTCTTGCACAGTCTAATGTCATTCGGAAGGTGGCAGAGGAGGGGCCTTGTGTGATTGTAGGTCGATGTGCAGATTACATATTGAAAGATCAAGATAATGTAATCAACGTGTTCATCAGTGCGGATCTGGATTTCCGAATCAAGCGGTCCATTCAGATTGATCAGCTTACGCCAGGGCATGCGGCAGAAACGGTAATTAAAAAAGACAAAAGCCGCGGAAATTATTATCGTTACCATGCGGGTGAGAGATGGGATAATGTGTTCAATTATGACTTGTCCCTTCGCAGCGACCTAGTTGGTATTGATAAAGCGGTGGAATGCATTAAAAACTACATCGAATCAGTGGAGTAGTTTGAAGATGTAACATGTGTATCCTAACAAATCTTATTGTAGAAAGGAAGAATGAAATGTTCAAAGCAAAAAGATTGATTGCCGGAATGGCAATTGCTGCAATGTGCGTGACAAGTTTTGTTTCTGGTTCTGAAGCAGAAGCAGCTAAGAAACCATCATTGAGCAAAAAGAAAGTAACAATTAAAGTAAAAAAATCCACTAAGATTAAGATTAAAAATGTAAAAGCAAAGAAAATCAAAAAGCTTACGGTGAAGACAAGTAAGAAAAAGATTGCTACTGTTAAAACGAACGGAAAAGCAGCTTTTACAATCACAGGTAAGAAGGCAGGAAAAGCGGTTATTACTGCCAAAGTTAAAGTGGGTAAGAAGACAACTACCTTGAAAGTGAACGTTACAGTAAAGAATGCTAGTCCAGCAACGGATGCAGAAGTAAGTGCAGCGCCATCTGCAACACCATCTGCAACACCAGCGCCTACTGCAACACCAGCAATTGCTACTGCAACACCAGTTCCTACTGTAGATCCAAATGCTACATTTGCTCCTGTTGTTTACAAAACAGCTACGTTTGAAGAGGGAACCGATGGATTCACTGGACGTGTTGGTAATGAACAGATTTCTGTTGTAGAGGACGGATACGAAGGAAAAGGACTTTTTGTATCAGGCAGAAGTATGGTTTGGCATGGTGCCAAAATTGATGTGGCAAATACCATCGTACCAGGTGCTACATACAAAGTTACAGCATACATGAAACATACAGCAGATAGTGCAGTTGAGATTAAATGTACAGGCCAGACTGGAAATTCTTTCCCAGGAATTGCATCTGCAGCAGATGTAGAGCCAAATGTATGGACAAGATTGGAAGGTACAATTGAAATTCCAGCGATTATCAGCGATTACATCATTTACTTTGAAATTCCAGGAAGTGAAACCGCAGACTTCTATTTGGATAACATTGAGATCGTTCAGATTACAGAGGCAAAAGAGCCAGAAGTATTGACAAGTATGTTGGAGACATATCAGCACATTTTCCCTTACATCGGAACATGTTTGACATACAGTGGATGGGGCGGTCCAGGACAGCTTCAGTCTGCGCCAACGATGGAGTACGTAAAACATCATTACAATAGTTTTACATTGGAAAATGAAATGAAACCACAGTCTATCCTTGGAAACACTGCCACAAAGATTACAGTAGCAGAGGCAGAGGCAAAAGGATATGTAATCCCAGAGAACTATACAGAAGAGTATGTGCCACAGTTGAACTTTGATGCTTTGGATCATGTTATGGAAATTGCTCATGACAACGGAATGAAGATGCGTGCTCATACATTGTTGTGGCATCAGCAGACTGCTGTTTGGTTCTTTGCTGAGAACTACAGTGGTTCTACTGTAACAACACCAGAAATAATGGATGCTCGTCTTGAGTTCTATGTTCGTACTGTAATGAAACACATCATGGACAAAGAGCGTGAGGTTACTGGTGCCAATGGTACAATCGTATATGCATGGGACATTGTTAATGAGTACCTTCACCGTACCAATGATCCACAGAGTATGTCATGGGTAGATGTATATGGTAACCTTGGACTTCGCCCTACTTACGTGAAAAAAGCATATCAGTTTGCATACGATATGTTGAAACAGTATGGTGTTGAAGATGAGGTAGTATTGTTCTACAACGATTACAACACATACTATGAAGTAGACAATCTTGTAAAATTGATGGCGTACATCAATGAAGGCGAAGAAGCAAATATCTGTGGTGGTATTGGTATGCAGAGTCACGTTGATGTAAAACGTCCAAGCGTTGAGAAGTTTAGTGAAGCGTTGGATGCATTTATGGCAACTGGTTTGGAAGTACAGATTACAGAGCTTGATGTAACAATCAACTACGATAATCTTTCTACCGATAAGACCGATGAAGACCAGGCAGAGTATGTGAAAGAGTTCATGGAAATGTTGGTATTGCGTCAGAGAGATCGTGATACTTCTGTAAGTCCTAAGGGAATCACAGGTGTTACTCTTTGGGGATTGTATGACGGTATGTCATGGAGATCTTCTTATAGTCCACTGTTGTTCGGTTCTTCCATCGTGGATCCAAAACCATCTTTCTATAGCTTCATTGAAGCAGCACAGATTTGGAATAGCTAAGAGGGACTCTGAATCGTTACAATTAGAATATAAATATCTTTACAAAATGGGCATCACAACTTATAATTAAGGATGTGGTGCCCATTCTGCGTTTGTTGCAAGTGGGGACTAGGAAGAACAACAGAAATGAGGAAAAGTCATGAAAAAAATTAGAACAAGATATGCACCAAGTCCAACGGGACGTATGCATGTAGGAAATTTGCGAACAGCGTTATACGAGTTTTTGATTGCCAAGCATGAAGATGGAGATTTCCTTCTTCGTATCGAGGATACCGATCAGGAACGTTTCGTAGAAGGTGCCTTGGACTTAATATATAAGACGATGAATGAAACTGGCCTGACTCACGATGAGGGACCAGATAAAGATGGTGGCTTTGGACCATATGTGCAGAGCGAGCGTGTAAAAACCGGAATGTATCTGGAGTATGCAAAGCAGTTGGTAGAAAAAGGAGAGGCATATTATTGTTTCTGTACCAAAGAGCGCATGGAGCAGTTGCGTCAGGAAGCCGAGGAGAATGGCGAGGGTGCTGCCAAGTATGACAAACATTGTCTGTCTCTTAGCAAAGAAGAGGTAGAGGAAAAATTGGCGGCTGGAGTTCCTTATGTCATTCGTCAGAACAATCCGAAAGAAGGAGAAACTTCCTTTGAGGATGCGCTTTATGGCACAATTACCGTAGCAAATGAAGAGTTGGATGACATGGTTCTTATTAAAGCGGATGGTTACCCAACCTACAACTTTGCAAATGTAGTGGATGACCATTTGATGGAAATCACCCACGTGGTTCGTGGAAATGAGTACCTTTCCAGTGCGCCAAAATACAATCGTTTGTATGAGGCATTTGGTTGGGACATTCCAGTATATGTACATTGTCCATTGATTACGGATGAGAATCACAAAAAGCTGGCCAAGAGAAGTGGTGCATCTTCTTTCGAGGATTTGATTGAGCTTGGTTTCTTGCCAGAGACAATTGTAAACTTTGTGGCGCTTCTTGGATGGAGCCCTTCCGATGACAAAGAAATCTTTAGCTTGCAGGAGTTGATTGAGGCATTTGATTATACTCGTATCAGCAAGTCTCCTGCGGTATTCGATATGGTGAAACTTCGCTGGATGAATGGCGAGTACATCAAAGCAATGGACGCGGAAAAATATTATGAGTATGCGATTCCTGTGATAAAAGAGACCGTGAAGAAAGATTTGGATTTGAAAAAGATTGCGGATCTTGTAAAAACTCGTATCGAGGTATTTCCGGATATCACAGAGAAGATTGATTTCTTTGAAGAGCTTCCAGAGTATGACATTGCTATGTATACGCACAAGAAGATGAAGACGAACTCTGAGAATTCTTTGGAGGTACTTCAAGAGATGCTTCCACTTTTTGAGGCATTGGAGGATTATTCAATCCCAGCTATCGAGAAAGTGGCAATGGATTATGTGGCAGAGAAAGGTTGCAAGAATGGATTGGCTCTTTGGCCACTTCGTACTGCTGTATCCGGTAAGCAGATGACACCAGGTGGTGCGTATGAGATTATGGAGATTCTTGGAAAAGAAGAATCTTTGAAGAGAATCAGAAAGGGAATTGAACTGCTGAATGAAGCACAGTAAGGAACAAGAACAGGCGATTCGCCACGGCAAGGGGCCGATGATGGTGTTGGCTGGTCCTGGGGCTGGCAAGACCACCGTCATTACCCACCGTGTGAAGAATCTGATTGAGAACGAAGGGGTAAACCCTGCGCAAATATTAGTAGTAACATTTTCAAAAGCGGCTTCCGTAGAAATGCGGGAGCGCTTTGAAGTTATAACGAAAGGACGACGTCTGCCCGTCCGTTTTGGCACGTTTCACTCGCTGTTTTTCCAAGTGTTAAAGGCGGCGTATGGATATGAAGCGAAGGATATTGTGACACAACGATTGAAGTATCGTTTTCTGGAAGAAGCGCTGATGGAGACGGAGTACGATGACATCGAGGATCGGAAAGAATTTCTAGAAGAGATCGAAAAAGAAATTAGCCGAGTAAAAGGCGAGGGGACGGATATTGAGCATTATTATTCCGTGAATTGTCCAGAGGAAATCTTTCGTCAGATTTATCGGGGATATCAGGCGCGAGTTCAAAAAAATCGTTGTCTTGATTTTGATGACATGGTCATGTATACATATGAGTTGTTTCGGGCAAGACCAGATATTTTGGAGCGTTGGCAACAGCGTTTTCGTTATATTCTCATCGATGAGTTTCAGGATATCAATCGTCTGCAATACGAAAATATTAAGATGTTGGCAAAGCCAGATAACAACCTTTTTGCGGTAGGGGATGATGATCAGTCAATTTATGGATTTCGTGGAGCGAGGCCAGACATTATGCTTTCTTTTCCCAAAGAGTTTCGCCACTTGGAACGCGTGACTATCGGTGGCAATTATCGTTGTAGTAGCCAGATATTGCGAGCAGCCACAGAACTGATTGGTCACAATGCAAAGAGATATGCGAAGAAACTCATAGCCCACAAGGGGAGAGGTGACATGGTCCATGTGGCGCAGTACCCCGATTTGTTGACGCAGACAGAGGCGGTGCGGGAAAAGATACAAGAGTATGCGAAACAAGGAATTTCCTATGACGAGATGGCCATTCTCTTTCGCACAGCAAGGCAGATGTCGGTATTTTCTAGGAAATTCATGGAGTATAATATTCCGTTTGTCATGAAGGATCAATTGCCGAATGTGTATGAGCATTGGGTGGCAAGAGATATTTTGACCTATATTCGCATGTCTCAGGGAGATCGCTCTCGGGCAAGTTTTTTAAAGGTGGCCAATCGTCCGAAACGCTATCTGAGCCGTGCGGCCTTTCAGAACGAGACGGTGGCATTTGGGGAATTATATGAATATTATCGCGACAAAGCTTACATGTGTGAGCGAATCAACGATTGGCAAAATGACCTCTTTGCCATGAAGCAGATGACACCTTACAGTGCCATTGATTATATATACAATAGCATTGGGTATCAGGAATTTTTGTGTGAATATGCAGCAGAACGGAATGTCAATGCAAAGGATTGGGAAGAAATCGTGGCCGAGATAAAAGAAGATGCAGCTGGATTTGAGACGGCGGAGGAGTGGTTTGCGCATATCGAAGAGGTGGGACGCCAGATGGAAGAACGGCGTCAGCATACGGAGCAAGCCTCAAAGGAAAAAGAGCATGGGGTGGCGTTGATGACAATGCATGGTTCCAAAGGCTTAGAATTTGATGTGGTATTTATTCCCGATGTAAACGATGGAGTGGTTCCGTATCGTAAGGCGGTGGAAGAGGGAAATATAGAAGAAGAACGCCGTCTTTTATATGTGGCCATGACGCGGGCGAGGGATCATCTTCACATATCCTATCCGAAGAAACGCTTCCAAAAAGACGCGGAACCATCTGGTTTTTTGCGGGAATTGGGTGAAACTTGAAATTGATTACCGTTTATAGTATAATATACGTAACAGGGGGGAGTATTGCAGAAAGGAATGTATTTTCGAAAAGGAGGTAGATGATTATGAAAGCAACGATGAGAAAAGTAGTGTGCATGGTGGTGTTGGTAGCTGTAATGGTAGGGGGCGTTTCAGTGGATGCGCAGGCGGCAGTGAAGTACAAGACGTATTCGAATAAACGTTTCACCTACAGTGTGAAATATCCAACAAAGGTTATCAAGACGTCAGAGTATTCGACACAAGAAGGAGCGAAATTTAGTTCCAAAGATGGAAAGGTTTCGGTTGAGATGTGGAATACCTATGGAAAATCCAATTCTCGCAACGGGAGAACAGTAGTTGCAACGGCAAAGAAAAGCAGAAAGATAAAGGTAATAAAGAGTACCGAAAAAGAGGGTTCCTATTCATATAATGAAGGGAAAAAAGTAGTACGGTATTATTATTACTATCTATCGAATGGTGTTATCGCGTTTCGTATTTCTTATCCGAAGTCGCAGAAGAAATATTATGCAAAGGCGATCAACGGAATGATTAAGTCAGTGAAAAAGAATAAGAAGCTTACATTGAAAGGCGAGTAGTAAGAAGGGAAGCAGGAGGAATTGTATCTATGTCAATGACAAAAGAAGAGATTAAAATGGCTATTGAGGCTGGTCGTACTAGTCTTGGAATCGAATTTGGTTCTACAAGAATCAAGGCAGTTTTGGTTGGAGAGGACAATGCGCCCATTGCCTCTGGTAGCCATGATTGGGAAAATCGCTTAGAAAATGGAGTGTGGACATATCATCTTGAGGACATTTGGAAGGGCCTGCAAGATAGTTATACCAAGATGGCGGAAGATGTGAAAATGCAGTATGGTATAACACTTACAACCATTGGTGCCATCGGATTTAGCGCCATGATGCATGGCTATATGGCATTTGATGCGCAAGAGGAACTTCTGGTACCGTTCCGTACATGGAGAAATACCATCACGGGAGAGGCGTCTCAGAAGTTGACAGAGCTGTTCCAATTTAATATTCCACAAAGATGGAGCATTGCTCATCTGTATCAAGCAATTTTAAACAAAGAGGAACATGTGAAAGAGATTTGCTTCCAGACTACATTGGCGGGATACATTCACTGGAAATTGACTGGTAAAAAGGTACTTGGCGTGGGTGAGGCATCCGGGATGTTTCCAATTGATCTGAGTACAAAGAAATTTGATACTGGTATGATTGCAAAGTTTAATGAGGCCATTGCAGGCGAAGGCTTTGCTTGGAAATTAGAAGATATTTTGCCAGAGGTATTGGTGGCTGGCGAGTCAGCAGGCGCATTAACGGAGGAAGGTGCTGCGCTTCTTGACGTGTCAGGGTATTTGAAGGCGGGAGTTCCGCTTTGTCCTCCAGAGGGGGATGCGGGAACTGGTATGGTCGCAACCAATAGTGTGGCGGTTCGTACCGGTAATGTGTCGGCAGGAACATCGGTATTTGCTATGATTGTTCTTGAGAAAGAATTATCAAAAGTATATGAGGAAATTGATGTTGTGACCACACCGACAGGAAATCTTGTAGGAATGGTTCATTGTAACAACTGTACGTCGGATCTGAATGCATGGGTAAATCTTTTCAAAGAGTTTGCTGAGGCATATGGTATTGAGACGGATATGGATAAGCTTTTTGGTACGTTGTACAATAAGGCATTGGAAGGCGACAAAGATGGTGGTGGTCTTTTGGCATACAACTACTTCTCAGGGGAACATATCACAGGTTTTGAGCAGGGACGTCCAATGTTTGTGCGTACACCAGATAGCACCTTTAATCTGGCAAACTTTATGCGCGTAAATTTGTATACAGCACTGGGAGCGTTGAAGGTTGGCCTAGATATTCTTTTAAAAGAAGAGGGTGTGAAACTGGATCAGATTCTTGGTCATGGTGGTCTCTTTAAGACCAAAGGTGTTGGGCAGAGTATTATGGCAGCTGCGATGAACGCACCAGTATCGGTTATGGAGACAGCTGGCGAAGGCGGCGCATGGGGAATCGCGTTGTTGGCTTCTTATATGAAGAACAAGGAAGCTGGCGAAAGTTTGGATGATTATCTGAATAATCATGTATTTTCTGGTTATGAAGCCGAAACCATTGCTCCAGATGCAGCGGATGTGAAAGGTTTTGATGAATTTATCGTGAGATATAAAGCAGGGCTGGACATCGAGCGTGCAGCTGTGGAGTGCATGTAAGAGGATACTTTCCAGAGAATTTATCTGTAGAGGAGTCTATATAGAGGCAGATTGGTCTATTGTTTTGGGATTAGATCAATCTGCCTTATTGTAACAAGCGCAGTAAAATGTGCAGGTAAATATGTGGGAACGGATGACCAAGGTTGACAGGAGGAAATGATGAAGATAGAAGAGAAAAGGGAGTTTTTGCCAATATCTCCGGCAGATATGAAGAAACGGGGATGGAGTCAGTGTGATTTTATATTTGTGACAGGGGATGCCTATGTGGATCATTCTTCCTTTGGACCTGCTATTATCAGCAGACATTTAGAGGCTCATGGATACCGGGTAGGGATTATTTCTCAACCGGATTGGAAGGATGAGGGGAGTATTGCTGTACTGGGAGAACCACGTCTGGGCTTTCTTGTAAGCAGTGGTAATATGGATTCCATGGTGAATCATTATACTGTGAACAAAAAGCGACGCAGCGAAGATGCCTATACACCAGGTGGAAAGGCGGGAAAACGACCAGATTATGCCACGGTGGTGTATTCCAATCTCATTCGTCGTACCTTTAAAAAGACGCCAATTATCATAGGAGGGATCGAGGCAAGCTTGCGCCGATTGTCTCATTATGATTACTGGTCGGATAAAGTGAAGCGTTCGATTCTTATGGATTCAGGGGCAGATCTGATTTCTTACGGAATGGGAGAGCATAGTATTTTGGAAATCGCGGACGCTCTGGATAGTGGACTAGATGTAAAGGATATAACATTTGTGGCGGGAACGGTGTATCGCACCAAAGAAGGGACGGAGGTTTACGATGGAATTATGTTGCCGTCCTATGAGGAAGTGGCGTCAGATAAACGAAAATATGCGGAAAGTTTTATGGCTCAATATGAAAATACAGATCCTTTTACAGCGAAACCACTGATTGAACGCTATCCAGGAAAAGTATTGGTGGTACAAAATCCACCAGCGAAACCATTGACAATGCAAGAAATGGATGATGTTTATGCGTATCCTTATGTGGGAACTTATCATTCAACGTATGAGAAAATGGGAGGTGTGCCGGCAATTCGTGAGATTCAGTTTAGTCTTACCAGTTGTCGTGGATGCTTTGGAGGATGTAGTTTCTGCGCGTTGACATTTCATCAGGGGCGGATTGTCCAGGTTCGTAGTCACGAATCCATTTTGGCGGAAGCAAAGGCAATGACGGAGCACAGAGAATTTAAGGGCTACATTCACGATGTGGGCGGTCCTACAGGGAATTTTCGACGTCCTGCCTGTGACAAGCAGATGGAAAAGGGGGTTTGCGTGAAAAAGCAATGCCTATATCCGAAGCCTTGCGCCAATATGAAGGTGACCCATAAAGATTATGTGGCATTATTGCGAAAATTGCGGGCGTTACCGAAAGTGAAAAAAGTGTTTGTGCGCTCAGGAATTCGATTTGATTATGTCATGGCAGATCGGGATGATACATTTTTGAAAGAACTTTGTAACCACCATATCAGTGGTCAGTTGCGGGTGGCTCCGGAACATGTATCGGATTCTGTACTTCATGCCATGGGGAAACCAGGAAATCAGGTGTATGAGGCGTTCTTAAAACGATATGCCAAGGTGAATCGCTTGACAGGGAAACAACAATATGCAGTGCCATATCTTATGTCTTCTCATCCGGGCTCTACTCTGAAGGAAGCGGTAGAACTGGCAGAATATGTAAGAGATCTTGGGTATATGCCAGAACAGGTGCAGGATTTCTATCCGACGCCAGCGACGATTTCCACTTGTATGTATTATACTGGGTTGGATCCACGGACGATGAAACCGATTTATGTGCCGAAGTCTCCACGTGAAAAGGCAATGCAACGGGCATTGATTCAGT
The DNA here is from genome assembly GCA_045578325.1 of Eubacterium sp. Taxonomy (GTDB): domain Bacteria; phylum Bacillota; class Clostridia; order Lachnospirales; family Lachnospiraceae; genus Eubacterium_F. Next base: position 99,957 of record JAZNJZ010000033.1, on the reverse strand, counting down.
ATCGGAAGCCGGAGAACTATGAACTCGTAAAGGGAGCGGTGTTGAAAGCGGGGCGCCAAGATTTGATTGGATTTGGTGAGGAATGTCTGATTCCACCACGAAAAATGGAAAAGAAGCCAAAGGATGTTGGACGCAAAAAAACAGACAAACGGAGTGGAAAAAAGGGTGGTTCTCAGAACGTAAAGGGAAGGGTTGGGAAACCAAATAATAGAAAAAAAGAGGGAAGACGAAAAAAATAGTTGACCACTACCCTACGTCGTGGTTTATACTGTGAGTAGAAGGGAGGCGGGAATGTGGAACAGAAGCTGTATTCGACAGGAACCTTTGCAAAGAAGGCAAATGTAAGTGTTCGGACAATTCAATACTATGAAAAAAAGGGCTTGATTTATCCGAGAGAGATTGGCGAAAATGGATATCGTTATTATGGCGAGGAAGAATTTGCTAGAATCCAACGAATCCTGACGTTAAAGTTACTTGGATTTTCGTTGGAAGAGATCCGGGAGTTGTCCCTGCACGAATCCAATACGGATTTTATTCAGCATTCCTTTGACTTACAGCTGTCCCTTGTGCGCAAGAAAATTGAGCACTTGCAAGCGGTAGAAGAATCGATTCAAAATGCATCTCGTATGTTTCGGGAAAATGAGCAACCAGATTGGGATGAGATTACAAAATTAATTCAAATCATTAATATGGACCGGGATTTGGTGGAACAATACCAAAATGGGAAAAATATTAATGCAAGGATTTCTCTTCACAGTCGTTTTTCGGAAAATCCACAAAGTTGGTTTTCGTGGATTTACGAGAATTACAAGTTGCAAGCGGGCGAGAAAGTGTTGGAACTTGGTTGCGGGAATGGTTCTCTATGGAAAGAGAATGGGAAGCGAATTCCGGAGGGGGTTTCTGTTCTGTTGACGGATATTTCTCCGGGCATGCTGGAAGATTCGCAAGCGGCGCTGGAAACGGTGGGATGCGATGCATTTTCCTACGAAGTTATGGACTGTCATCAGATCCAGAAAACGGCCAGTGCTTATGATCTGATCACGGCAAATTTTGTGTTGTTTTATCTTAGGGATATCAAACAAGCATTGTCAGAAATTCGACGCGTGCTTCGACGGAGTGGACGATTTGTGTGTGCCACCTATGGGCGAGAGCATATGAAGGAAGTAGAGCAGATGGTGCAGAAGTTTAATCCCAAGGTTCATTTGTCGCCGGTATCCTTGTACGAAAACTTTGGGCTGGAGAATGGAAAAGAGCTGTTGGAGCAATATTTCGAAAAAGTAACCGTGCTGGAATATCCAGATAGGCTTCGGGTGACAGAAGCACAGCCGCTGGTGGATTATATTATGTCTTGCCATGGCAACCAAAAAGAGTATTTGGTGCCAGAGTATGAACGGTTGAAGAACTTTATTGAAGAGAAACTTTCGAAAAAAGGTTATATTAGTATTACGAAGCAGGCGGGGATTTTTGTGTGCGAGAAACCTCGTTCTGGGAAATAAGGAGGAAGAGATCCATGAAGATTTTAGTCACAGGTGGTGCCGGTTTTATCGGTGGTAATTTTGTTCATTATATGGTAAATAAATATCCGGAGGATATGATTATTAATTTGGATTTGCTTACTTATGCAGGAAATCTGGAGACCTTGAAACCAGTGGAGGATAAACCAAATTACAAATTTGTCCGCGGTGATATTGCGGATCGAGAATTTATTATGGATTTGTTTGATAAAGAGAGACCGGATATGGTGGTGAATTTTGCGGCGGAAAGTCATGTGGATCGTTCTATTACAGATCCGGGAATTTTTGTTCAGACCAATGTTATGGGAACTCAGGTGCTTTTGGATGCGGCAAAAGAATATGGTGTGAAGCGCTATCATCAGGTGTCTACCGATGAGGTGTATGGCGATCTTCCGTTGGATCGGCCGGACTTATTTTTCCGTGAGGATACTCCACTTCATACATCTAGTCCATATTCTTCCAGTAAGGCAAGTGCGGACCTTTTTGTTCTTGCCTATCACAGAACCTATGGACTTCCAGTGACAATCTCGCGTTGTTCTAATAACTATGGACCATATCATTTTCCAGAGAAATTGATTCCGCTTATCATTTCTAGAGCCCTTGCTGATGAGAAACTTCCTGTGTACGGAAAAGGAGAGAATGTTCGAGATTGGCTCCATGTATCGGATCATTGCCAAGCCATTGACTTAATTATTCGAAAAGGAAGAGTGGGCGAGGTTTACAATGTAGGTGGTCATAATGAAAAAACGAATTTGGAAGTGGTAAAAACGATCTTGAAGGCGTTGGATAAGCCAGAGAGTTTAATTGAGTTTGTGACAGATCGTCCGGGCCATGATCTTCGCTATGCCATCGATCCGACAAAGTTGGAAACGGAGCTTGGTTGGAAGCCACAGTACACCTTTGAAACGGGGATTCGACAGACCATTGACTGGTATCTAAATAACCGTGAATGGTGGGAAAATATCATCAGTGGTGAGTACGCGAAGTATTTTGATAAGATGTATGGAAAGGATTTGGCAGAATGAGAGTATTAGTCACGGGTGTAAAAGGACAGCTGGGATATGATGTGGTGCGCGAGCTGGAAAAACGTGGCCATGAGGCCATTGGTGTGGATATTGAAGAAATGGATATCACAGATGCGGTACAAGTTTCTCGTGTAATCAAGGGAGCATCGCCAGAAGCAGTAATTCATTGTAGTGCATATACAGCAGTGGACCGTGCCGAGGAGGAAGAGGATTTATGTCGTCGCGTTAATGCAGTAGGAACAAAGAATATTGCTGAGATTTGCGCAGAGTTGGATTGCAAGCTTTTGTATATCAGTACGGATTATATTTTCTCGGGAGATGGAGAACGTCCATGGGAACCAGACGATAAAGCGAAACCGCTAAATACCTACGGGCAGACAAAGTACGAAGGTGAAGTAGAGGTTAAAACAAGATGTAACAAATGGTATATTGTGCGTATTTCTTGGGTTTTTGGTATAAATGGAAATAATTTTGTGAAAACAATGTTGCGCCTAGGAAAAGAAAATGGTGCCGTAAAAGTTGTGGAAGATCAGATTGGATCTCCGACGTATACCTATGATTTATCAAGACTGTTGGTGGACATGATTGAGTCGGATGCTTATGGTGCGTACCATGCCACCAATGAAGGTATGTGTAGCTGGTATGAGTTTGCTAAAGAAATCTTTCAGGCGGCAGGGATGGGAGAGGTCTCCGTGACACCTGTATCCAGTGACGAATTTCCTGTGAAGGCAAAACGTCCGAAAAACAGTCGGATGAGCAAAGAGAAACTTGTTAAAAATGGATTTAACAAGTTGCCGGAGTGGCAGGATGCTGTGAAGCGCTATGTAGAAGAGATTTTGTAAGTGAGATTTGATAAACAACAATTCCCCATATTATTCAACAAGGAACGCGTAGTTGGAAGGTTCCTTTTATGAATAATATGGGGAATTTTTAGTTTTGATACTACTTACGAAAGTTCTAGTAGCGAGGGAGTGATATAGGTTACGGATGAGATGTTTTTTATCAGTAACAACTACAGTTCTCATCTGGTACATTTCCCTTTGCGAAATATTCTTTCACACGTCGGGAGGTATAATAACCATCTGGCAATGTTTTTCCGCATTGGGAACAAACATAAGAGGAGGTTACAGAGTGTGGTTTTTTGAAGGATATCTTTTCATAATTTTTGTGGATTTTCTCCATGATGGCTTTCCAAATTGCCTTGTGGTAGGTTGTGTTACTTTGCTTTTCGCTACCATCATAACCGCCCCACACGCCAGCGGTAAGATATGGTGAGTAACCAACAAACCAAAGATCTTTGTTGTCTGTTGTTGTTCCAGTTTTTCCTGCAATTGGCATTTCTACCTCGTGGAATTTTAAAGCGGTTCCAGTTCCGGCAGTGACTACATCTTCCATGGCGTCTGTCAGCAACCAGGCAGTAGAGTCTTTCATTACTTGTTTGCTGGTTGGGGTGACAACCGTTGTAATTTCTTCGCCACCTATTATTTCTGTTTTTGTTGTTGCAGATTTGTCCAGTAACACATTTCCGTTGTGATCCAAAACTTTTGTGTAGAATGTTGCTTTGTTATAAATTCCATTGTTGGCGATGCTGGCAAAGGCGGATGTTAATTCTAGATTTGACACACCCTTTGTCAAACCACCCAATGCCATAGGTAACGCAATGTCGCTAAAAATCTTTCCGTTTGGATCGGTATAACTATCAACCAGAGAAGTAAAACCTAGTTTTAACAAGTAGTCATATCCTGTTTTTGGTGTCACTTGCTCTAACGTTTTGACTGCGATAACGTTCATGGAATTGGCAATGGCTTTTCGGATGGTTACATTGCCACGATAGCCTCGATACCAGTTTTTAACCAAACGTTTTGTGCCAGGATAGTTGTATGGCTCATCTCGTTGGATGGTAGAAAGAGACATACCGGAAGTGTCCAAAGCAGGCAAATACGTAGACAGAATTTTGAAGGTTGATCCTGGCTGACGTAAAGAAGTGGTTGCGCGGTTTAACGTACGATTTGCTTTCTTTTTACCGCGACCACCAGCGATGGCTTTTACTTGCCCGGTCTGTTGATCCATGATGATAAAGGAGGCTTGAGGCTGAATGACATATTCGATCTTTTCGCCTTCCACTGTTTTTCCTTTGCTCATTGCCTTTTTATAGGTGCGAATGTATTTTTTTGCACTTTTTTTGTTGGTATAGTATAGGCTAACGGTTTTTCCTTTTTTCTTCTTAAACCAATTTTTCATGGTGCCAGCGTTATAATTGTATGCTTTTCCTTTTTTGTCTCGCACCGTGAGTTGGTAACTGAGTTGATAGGTGGAGCCAGAAGGATAATAGGCATCGTTATTGATGACTTTGTCACATATCTTCTGCATGGAAGAATCTTGGGTGGAATATATGGTAAGCCCACCACGGTACAAGGCATTATATGCTTGCGTTTCGGTATAACCAAGTTCCTCTTTCATATCCGAGATAATCTGCTCAATCAAAGCGTCAGTAAAGTACGAGTTGATTTCGTTAGAAGAGGAAGTTTCTTTGTTTACTGTTTTGATACGGGCATACACCTTATCGCCCATTGCTTCGTCATACTCGTCAGAGGTAATGTACCCTTGCTCAAGCATGTAGGCGAGAATGGTAGAACGCTTTTCTTTGTTGTTCTGTGGATGAGTGATGGGGTTGTATCCGGTTGGGTTCTGAGTGATACCTGCGATTACGGCAGATTCTGAAATTGTTAGCTTGGATACATCCTTTCCAAAGTATCGCTTCGAAGCGGCTTGCACCCCAAGAGTATTCTGGCCAAGATTGATTGTGTTCAGATAATATTCCATAATCTGCTCTTTGCTCAACTTATTTTCCAGCTGAATCGCCAAGTACTGCTCTTGTATCTTTCGCTCCAACTTTTGGATAAAAGTTCTTTCCTCGCCACCGTTAAAAACCTGATTCTTTAGAAGCTGCTGGGTCAATGTACTAGCACCCTGACTAAATTTTCCTCCAGAAATACCAGTAAAGGTAGCGCGGGCAATGCCTCGTAAATCGATGCCGTCATGAGTCCAAAATCGTTCATCTTCGATGGCAACAAATGCATTTTGTAGATGCATTGGGATTTGATCTAGTGTCACATATTCACGGTTGGCATCCTGTCCCACCAAAGTTTGCACTTCTTTTCCCTTTGTGTTTAAGATTGTTGTTGCGTATCCATCAGGTACAACATTAATGGATTCAATGCTCGGTGCCGTTTCCATCAATCCGTTGATGGCGCCAGAAAAAGCGCTGATACCAGTAACTGCGCACACGATAAAGAAAACCAATAAAGTCCGAACTGCCATAACTTTACATTTTTGTATACGATGAGTGGCGGAAGACTTCAGTACTTTTGTCTTCGCTTGTACATGCCTTTTACTAAAATTCATATATTATCCATGCCTTTCCTATATAAATACACACATATCTATCATTAGTATACCAAAAAGTCTTGCAAAGGGAAAGAAAAATTAGTAAACTATTCATTAGTATCAACGAAAGGAGAAGTGGTTATGTGTACGCCTATTAAGATTGTGTGTCAGGGAGGCGTAGGCGAGATTGTAGAAAAGAAATCTCGATTTATCGCCAACGTGTTTCCGGTTCATTCGGAGGAAGAGGCATTGGAATATATCACTCAGATAAGAAAAAAACATTACGATGCCAGACATAACTGTTTTGCTTACGTGATTGGAGAGAAAAATGAGACGGAGCGTTGTAGTGACGATGGGGAGCCTTCGGGTACGGCTGGGCGCCCGATGATGGATGTAATAACTGGTCAGGGGCTTCATGATGTGCTTGTAGTGGTAACGCGATATTTTGGTGGAACGCTTCTTGGTACAGGTGGCTTGGTGCGAGCGTATTCTGCCGCAGTGAAAGCGGGGCTGGAAAATTGTTCTATTCAGGAAAAGCGCAAAGGTCATCTTATGATATTGAAAACCGATTACAATGGCCTTGGAAAGATTCAGTATATTGCAGCCAATATGGAAATTGAAGAAAAAGAGTCTGTATACGGAGAAGGCGTTGAATTGACGTATCTTGTACCAGTGGAAAAAGTAGAGGCTTTTGAACGGGAGATTACAGAAAAGACGGGTGGAAGAACGGAGATTGACAGAGGGGAAGAAACATGGATTTATTGGAATATATGAATGAAATGAATAAAGAAAAGGAATCGCCATTGGCATCCAGACTTCGTCCCCAGACGCTAGATGAAGTAGTAGGGCAGGAGCATATAATAGGAAGAGATAAGCTTCTTTACCGAGCGATTCAGGCTGACAAGCTGAGCTCTATTTTGTTGTATGGACCGCCGGGGACGGGGAAAACCACACTGGCAAAAGTGATTGCTGGTACCACAAAGGCGGAATTTCTACAGATTAATGCCACTTCTGCGGGGAAAAAGGACATGGAGGAAGTGGTGAATCGTGCAAAGGAAAACAAGGGAATGTATGCACGAAAAACCATTTTGTTTATCGACGAGATTCATCGCTTCAATAAAAGTCAGCAAGATTACCTTCTTCCTTTTGTGGAAGATGGAACCGTGGTTTTGATTGGAGCTACTACGGAGAATCCATATTTTGAAGTGAATGGGGCGTTGATTTCGAGATCCATCATTTTTGAACTTCAGCCATTGTCCAAGGAAAATATCAAATCATTATTGTTGCGGGCGGTGACAGATACCGAACGCGGGCTGGGAAGTTACAAAGCAGTTGTGGAAGAGGATGCGCTGGAATTTTTGGCGGATATCAGTGGCGGAGATGCGCGAATGGCGTTGAATGCCATTGAACTTGGTGTGCTTACGACAGAACGAGGGGAAGATGGAATCATACATATTACTCTTGCTGTGGCACAAGAATGTATCCAAAAGCGAACCGTTCGATATGATAAAACGGGAGACAATCATTATGATACGATTTCTGCTTTTATCAAAAGCATGCGTGGGTCCGATCCGGATGCGGCGGTTTATTATTTGGCACGGATGTTGTATGCTGGAGAAGATATTAAATTCATTGCAAGACGAATTATGATTTGTGCATCGGAAGATGTGTCAAACGCCGACCCGATGGCACTGGTGGTGGCTACCAATGCGTCTATGGCAGTGGAGCGGATTGGTATGCCGGAGGCACAGATTATCTTGGCTCAGGCAGCGGCTTATGTGGCCTGCGCGCCGAAAAGTAACTCGGCAGTGGAAGCCATCGGAGCAGCTATGGATTATGTGGCCAATCATCCGAATCATAAGATTCCTACCTATTTGCAGGATGCTCATTACAAAGGGGCTGCAAAACTGGGGCATGGCATCGGTTACAAATATGCTCACAATTATGAAAATCATTATGTGGATCAACAGTACCTGCCGGACGAGATTAAAGACATGAGTTTTTATGAACTTTCGGACCAGGGCTACGAAAAGACGATACAGGAACATTTTACGAAAATAGGTCATAGAAAGGGAAGAGATAATGAGTAACGAGAAAAAGACAAGCACTTATCCGAAAGGAGTGCGAATCACGGCGCTAGTGGGTGCGATATTGTTGGGATTGATGTATGTGGTGACACTGGTTGCGGCATTGACAACGTCACCTGTATCCGCGGGTCTGTTTAAGGCGTGTCTGGGTGGCTCTATATTGCTGCCGATTATGCTATGGTGTTATATTCAATTTGCAAAATTATTTAGTCAGAAAAAAGAGAATGGGACAGGAGAAGATGACAATGTTTGAAGTAATTGCACAGGAAGGAAAAGCGAGAAGTGGAATTTTGCACACCCCTCACGGAGATATTCAGACTCCTGTATTTATGAATGTGGGAACGGTGGCGGCGATTAAAGGTGCTGTGTCCACCATGGATTTGAAAGAAATTGGAACCCAGGTGGAACTGTCCAATACCTATCATCTGCACGTGAGACCAGGAGATGATGTGGTGCGAAAAATGGGAGGGCTCCATAAGTTTATGAACTGGGATCGCCCGATTCTTACCGATTCTGGTGGATTTCAAGTATTTTCTCTGGCGGGATTGAGAAAAATAAAAGAAGAGGGTGTGTATTTTAATTCTCATATTGACGGACGCAAGATTTTTATGGGACCAGAAGAGAGTATGCAGATTCAGTCCAATCTGGCGTCTACCATTGCTATGGCATTTGATGAATGTCCCCCACACCCGGCAACGCGAGAATACATGGAAGCGTCAGTGGCTCGTACTACTCGCTGGCTGGAGCGATGCAAATCAGAAATGCAGCGACTTAATGAAAAGGAAGATACCATCAATCGTCAGCAGATGCTATTTGGTATCAACCAAGGGGGAACCTTTGAAGATATTCGTATCGCTCATGCCCAGCAGATTGGGGAGCTTGATTTGGATGGCTATGCTGTGGGCGGACTTGCAGTAGGCGAAAGTCACGAAGAAATGTATCGTATCTTGGATGCGGTAATTCCACATCTGCCAGGCCAGAAACCAAAGTATCTTATGGGTGTAGGAACACCGGAAAACATATTGGAAAGTGTGGAGCGTGGTGTGGACTTTTTTGACTGCGTGTATCCGGCGCGAAATGGAAGACATGGTCATGCCTACACAAACTTGGGCAAGATGAATCTGATGAATAAGCGATTTGAATTGGATGAGCGCCCAATCGAAGAAGGATGCCAGTGTCCGGCTTGTCGTCATTATACGAGAGCGTATGTGCGTCATCTGTTGAAGGCGAAAGAAATGCTGGGACTTCGATTATTAGTCTTGCATAATTTGTATTTTTATAATACAATGATGAGTGAGATTCGCGAAGCCATCGGAAAAGGATGCTTTGCTGAATACAAAAAGAAAAAGATCGAATCCATGAGATCAGAAAGTTATTAAAATCAAGTATATTTTAGGAGGTACTTTATCATGGGAATGGAATCAATCGGAATGGTAATATACATTGTTGTATTAATTGCGGCGTTTTATTTTATCGCCATTCGTCCACAGAAAAAACAGCAGAGAGAGCATGATGCGTTGGTAGCATCTGTGGCAGTTGGGGATAGCATTCTCACAACAAGTGGTTTTTACGGTGTTGTCATTGATATGACAGACGATGTAGTTATCGTAGAATTCGGAAGCAACAAAAACTGTCGTATTCCGATGAAAAAAGAAGCAATCGTTGAAGTAGATAAAGGCGCTTGATGACGAAGATTTTGAGAAGCCTCACGTTTGTGCGTTGCATGAATGTGGGGCTTTTTGTCGCATTTGATGATATATTTTCATTATGGGTGGATGGTTTGACTGTATATGAAGATTATGGTAGAATTGAAAGCGATGTTTTACAAAATGAAAGGAGAAATATGATTATGAAACATGTAAATAAAAGGCTTGTAGTATTGGTGTTGATTGTTTCATTAGTATTAACGGCAATGCCAGAATACTATGTGTCTGTAATCAAAGCGGCGGAGTCGGACGCTGAGGTGGATATTGAGGAAATCGAGGGTGTGGAAGAGGCACAACTAACCGATGATGAATCCATTGAAATTCAGTACAGTGTCACTAGCAAATGGGAAAATCATTACAATGTAGATGTAACCTTGGAAAATGTATCTGGTGAGGCGATTGATGATTGGGAAATCTGCTTTGAGTTCAAAGATGAAATCGAAAACATCTGGAATGCCAAAGTGGTAAGTCATGAAAATGGTGAATATGTGATTCGAAATGCAGATTGGAATCAAGATATCACCGCAGATGGTTCCGTTACATTTGGAATGACGGTTCGTTACGAGGGAGAAATTGAATTTCCAGAGGATTGTTATTTGACCAAAGAGTGTTGGCCTGTGGAAGGCGACTATACGGTTGAATACAAAGAAAATAGCCGTTGGGATGGCTATGTTAATGGAAGTATTACGATAACAAATACAGGAAAGAAACGTATCGAAGATTGGAAATTGGATTTTGAAACCAATGTAGAAATTGAAAGTATTGATAATATTTGGAATGCAAAACTATTGAGAATATTTGATGAGACATTGTGTCAGGTGGATAATGCTACATATAATCAAAATATCGAAGTGGGGCAGAGTGTGGAGTTTGGTTTTATCGCAAAGTGCGATGGAGAAATTGAGCTTGAGGACTATGATCTGTATGAAATGTGCAGCGTAACATATGAGAATGGTGAATATGCAGAAGAAATGCTGACACCAGAAGAACGAGAAGCGCGAGGTCCGGAAGATTTCGAGACATATGATGAGTACATGGAGTACATGAAAGAAAGTGGTCGGGCAACGAAAAGTATGTTGCGTGCGGCGGGTAAGCCGGTTCCTACTGTGATGCCAACGGTTATAAATACTTTGATTATGAAAGGGGTTTCGGGAGATAAACCGGCACGAGCGTTGCAAAGTTATGTGTTTGATGGAAAAGATTTGTATACCTTTTATCGATTAAAAGAAGATCTTACAGCGGCATATTTGAATAAAACAAGCAGTAATACATCAAGTTATGAAATTGACACTGAAAATGCAATTCGAATGGAAGAGTTTGCTCATGGACAAACGTTTGAAAAATTCAACTACGATGTGTATGATAAGGATGGCAAGGACACGGGAGAAAGTAAGGCTTGTTTTATGGTCGTTGGAAATACCCCAGACGGTAATGGGATGACTGAAGAGGACAAGAAAAAACTTCTTCAATGGGGGCGTAATATCATATTTACGGACTATGCAACAATTGAAGAAAATAGTGTGGGTGGGGAGTTTGGGTTTGATAAAAATAAGGATAAAATGAAAATGATAACTAACATTGCAAAAGCAAACAAAAAGGGAAAAAGACCAACGGATAGATATCTTCTACGCGTTGATGGGGCTCTTTCAGAAGGTGGAAGATATTTGGTTATCTGGAGTGCTTTTGATGGTGGTTTGGTTCAAATAAGCATATATGATATGCGTATCATAAAAGAACATTTTTATAAAAAAGGAAAACAATTTTTCTCGGTGGCTAGTACGAAAGGGAAAAAAGCTTGTCTCGCTTCTGTGTGCGGGAGAGAAAACGTGTATCGCCCAAATGGTTCGATGCAATCCATAGCATTATCAAAGATGAAAAATAGAAAGTGGAAAGTGTATATAACAAGTGGAAATACGAGTGAAGGAAGACCTTTGCAAATTTCTAGATTTAAAATGTCTCTAGGAAGTGGCCAGAGTATAGAGAGGAGGATAGCGAAAGTGAACATTCCGATAAATGCTCAAAAAGTACCAATTCTTACTGGAGCTTGTGAAATAGAAGGATGTCATGTTCGAGGGAAAAAAATTCGGTTCTTAATGACGCAAGCAAAGGACAAAGGAAGTTATCGTTTGGCTAAGTCTCCTCAATATATAGTAAGCTTGAAAGAAAAGAAATTTGACGAGGCAGTAGGAAGATAGGAGGAAAATAGAATGAGAAAGAAAATTATATTGTGTGCAATGTTTTTCTGTATACTACTGTTTGGGGCAAATATAGAAACGATTATGGCTCAGCAAGTAGATGGTAATGACATTAACTACATGCTAACCGCCGACGGTGTTCTTACCATAAGTGGAACGGGAGAAATTACATCCCTTAAGGAGGAACAGATGGAACAAAAACATGGAATTGATACAAGTGAGGTTAAGAAGATTGTAATTTCTAACGGAATTACTTCGATTGGTGAATACGCTTGTAGTGATTATCCAAATGTTTTAGAAGTGAAGATGGCGGATAGTGTCAGGACAATTGGGGAGAGTGCATTTGAAAAAAACAGTAAATTGAAGAAGGTTGAATTATCTCCCAATATTGATGAAATATCAGCATTTGCATTTTATGAATGTACTTCATTAAAAACGCTAACAGGAATTAATTGCAGTAAGATTGGGAGATATGCTTTTTCTGGTTGTGTAAACTTACGCGATTTTACATTACCGGATAAGGTGACTACCATAGGAGAAAGAGCCTTTTGGGCTTGCTTTTCGCTGACGAAATTTACTTTTCCGAAGGAATTAGTTAAGATAGATAAAAAAGCTTTGTATAATTGCCCTGGGCTGAAATCTATAACAAATCGTTCGGCAAAGAGTTGGGATTTGAAAATTGTGAATGGAGCTCGCACATGGTACTGTGGAAAGAAGAAGGTGACAAAGGTTGCTTCTGGTAAAACAGTAAAAGCGGTTGCAAAGAAATACAAGGTTAAATACCAATTAAATGGTGGAAAGATGAAGGGAAAGGCGAAAACGTCATATCGTTATGGGGTAGGAATAAAAGCGAATCAGATGCCAAAACCAGTACGGAAGGGATATCGTTTTGTGGAGTGGTTGAATACTTCAAATTCAACGAGAGATTGTGTGGGTGTTTTGGATTTTGGAGAAAAAACGTTCCGAGCAATCTGGGTAAAATATCAGGTGAAGCCGCTGGGCGGTGGTAAGGTGAAGATATGTGCTGAATATGCTCCTAAGAAAGCAGTATATCATGTAGTAGTTCAGTGTTCGCTGAAAAAAGATATGTCGAACCCTAAAAGATTTAATTTTTCTTCAAAAAAGAAAGAATTGATAGTGAAAGGACTCGAAAAAGGCAAACGATACTATTTTCAACTTGCAGGAGTGTATTATCCAGAACACTATTTGTACGACTATGCTGACTGGAAGTTCAAGCAGAGTGTCGTGGTGAAATAGCAAAACCAATGAAACGATAAATACAGCAATTGTTTCTGGTGACCTTCTTCGGATTATGATGTGAGAAGTAAGATTGAGGAATTGTAAAGTGAGCTTATCAGGAGGAATAATGTATTGTCTTTTGCGTGAAGATACTTGCCGAATCCTTAAATAAGTTGTACAATATACGTTAGGATAGCGTTGTTTTTGTTGTGCGCTACATGCGCAGAATGGAGGCACATATGAGAAAAAGGATTGGATTTATCGTATGCGTATTAGGAGTGAGTTTGCTTTTGGGTTCTTGCGGAAAAAGTGTTGAGAAGGAGCAAGTGTCACTTCGCTTGTGGGGGTCGGAGGGAGAACAAGAATGTCTGACCCAGATGGTGGAGAATTTTAAGGAACATTATAAGGAAGAAGCAGAGTTTGACATACACGTGGGTGTTCAAGATGCTGCTGAATTCAAAAATAATTATCTGGGCGATGTGGAAAACAGCGCGGATGTATTTGAATTTCCAAATGATCAGTTGTATGATCTAGTGGCAGCGAATTCGTTGCTGCCGATTACCTGGGACACGGAAAATGCAATGGCGGAAAACGGTGGTGCAGATGAAACGGCGATTCAGAGTGCTACAAGTGATGGCACGTTGTATGCTTATCCGTTGACGGCTTCCAATGGATATTTTATGTTCTATAATAAGAAGTATTTTAACGAAGAAGATGTTCAAAGTTTTGAACGCATTCTTGAAGTGGCAGAGGAAAATGGTAAAAAGGTCTATATGGATTGGTCTAGTGGCTGGTATATCTATTCGTTTTTTGGTGCGGCTGGATTTGAGCTAAGACTTTCGGACAATCGATTGACCAATATTTGTAACTGGAATGAAAAAGTGGGAGATATAAAAGGAACCGATGTGGCTCAGGCGATGTTGGACATTTCTTCTAGCAAGGCATTTGTTTCTGGGAATAATGACGAGTATTGTGAAGGCGTAGAAAAGGGAAAGATTATTGCGGGGGTTAGTGGTACGTGGAATGTAGAAGTGATTCGTAAGGCGTATGGTGAGAATTATGATGCAGTAAAAATGCCGACGTGCACGATCAAAGGAAAGCAGCTTCAAATGAGCAGCTTTTCGGGGTATAAACTGGTTGGAGTCAATGCGACCACAAAGGAGCCGGAGTGGGCGCAGAAATTGGCGCGCTGGATTACCAATGAGGAGAGCCAGAAGATTTTGTTTGAGGCAAGGGGGGAAGGCCCTTCCAATGTGAAAGTTGGGAATTCAGAGAGTGTGCAGAGTGCGCCGGCGATTGCCGCGTTACAACAACAACGAGAGTTTAGTGTAATCCAAAATGTAGGAGAGAATTTCTGGGGGGCAGCGACGTCCTTTGGAATGGTGATGGCATCGGGTAATAAAGACAAGTTGGATTTGCAAAGTTTATTAAACGACCTTGTGGAGGAAACAGAGAAGCCGATCGAAAAGTAAACATACATTTAAGTGAGGAGGTGATAGCATGAAAAATATTACAAAACGAGTATTTGTAGTAGTGTTTTTGGCTGCTATCATCAGTCTTGGGTGTCTTTGGTTTATATTGATCCAGCAAAGCCGAGTGACATCAGAGTACAATACATTTGTAAATGGACAGATAGAGAATCGGAAACTTACTTCTGAAATCAGCAGGCGTATGTATGCTGCGCAGGCCAGGGTAATTAGCCATGTGGTGTGCGACGATGAAGAGGGCATGGCGCAATACGAAGAAGAATTTCAGGAATTGGATGCGAGTATTAAGGAATCGCTTCGAGAATTTGAACAGCGAATGAATGATCCGGAGGAAAAAGAGATTTTTCGTTCGGTAATCAAGAAGTACAATATATTTGAAACGCAGGCGCAGATTGCGTTGAAGTTTAGTCGTCAGGGAGCGCAGGAATCCGCAGAGTATTATGTGGATGAAATTCTGAAAGAATGCGTTCGGGATTTGAGTGGGCTATTGGACGATTATTATGCAAAGGTTAGTGTCAATGTAACAAAGGAAGAAACTCGTTTGGATGAAAGAATGCAACAAATACAACTTTGGCGTGCGATGGCATTCCTATTTGTGTGGTTTGTTGTGGTTGCTTGTTTGCTTATTGTGTATCGTAGTGGACGGCAGATTGTGGATGACCAAAAAAGAGAAACGGATGAACACAATGCCCATGTTATGGATATGCAGTACAAAACGATTGTTGGTATGGCGAATCTGATTGAGAGTCGTGATGGGGAGACTGGGGAACATGTGAAACGAACAAGTACCTATGCGATTATGATTGCAAAGGCATTGTATGAAGAAAATATTTATACAGATGAGATTACGAAAGAATATATGGATAATCTCTGGAAAGCAGCTCCACTCCATGATATCGGGAAGATTATGGTATCCGATTCCATTTTGCAAAAACCAGGAAAGCTTACAGCTGAAGAATTTGATAAAATGAAGTTGCATGCCACAGAAGGTGGTAATATCATTGATGGAACACTGGAAGCGATTGAAGATGAAGCGTATTTGGACATGGCGCATAAAGTGGCGCATTACCACCATGAGAAATGGGATGGAAGTGGGTATCCCGAGGGGCTCAAGGGAGAAGAGATTCCTCTATGTGCACGTATTATGGCGGTGGCAGATGTGTTCGATGCCCTTGTTTCCAAACGTTGTTATAAGGAAGCAATGACCGTGGATGCTGCCTATGGGATTATAAAGGAATCGCGAGGTAGTCATTTTGATCCGGTTATCGCGGATATATTTATTAAGATTCGGCCAAGTATAGAAGAGTATCTGCGCAATGACGATACGGACAATGAAATTCGTTTCAAATAAAATTTAACTATTCAGGACTTCCCCCGCCCCACATTCGCATTCTTACCATTTAGCAAGGCTAAGAATGCTCATATGGGGTGGGGGGAGCCCTATTAGGACCTAATGTGTGTAAATCAATGTCTCTTACGTGCAAGCACAACGATTCATTGATTTCACATTGATCCTGAATAGTTATAAATAAAAATAAAAAAATGCTTGCAATTGGTGGAATTATGGTGTACAATGGGTGTTGCTGTGACATGATAGCTGTGAAGCGTGAGGTTGCCATTCAGTAAGAATGGGTTTTCCGTGGAGCGAATGTCAAGAGACCACCAAGTATATTTGGGGTCGTTAAACCTGACGGCAAGTCACTGTACGAACCATATATTCTGCCAAGGAGCAGATAAACGTGTGTATCAACAACCCGCAAGGGATTTCCGCCACAAGGCGGAATTTTGTGTGAACCGGCATGACACACACGGATGAGTGTACAGTCACCACTTGTCGTACTAAAATTATTATTTAATCAGTACGAAAAGGAGGCGGCTTTTTTTATGGCAAGTCAACAGACAATGAGAATCATTTTAAAAGCATACGATCATCAGTTAATCGATTTTGCAGCAGCTAAGCTGATCGAGACTGTTAAAAAAACAGGAGCAAAGGTAAGCGGTCCAGTACCTCTTCCAACTAAGAAAGAAGTTGTTACTATTCTTAGAGCGGTACACAAGTACAAAGACTCCCGTGAGCAGTTCGAGCAGAGAACTCACAAGAGATTGATCGATGTGCTTAAGCCATCACAGAAAACAGTAGATGCATTATCCCGTTTGGAAATGCCTGCTGGAGTTGCAATTGATATTAAAATGAAATAATTGAGTGATATGCTCATTATTTAATAAAAAGAAATCACAAGGGAGAAAACAAGAACACAGTCCCTTGGTCCTAAAAGTTTACGAGGTTCTCCGGTTCAGGGCAAACGTAACCATCTAGGATGATTGCTTTCCGCTTTTTGAATCAGGTTCTTTCCTATAAGAAGGGACGATCAATTATGAAAACAATCCGCTGTAGAAATTTAGGAGGTAAAGAAAATGAAGAAAGCTATCGTAGCTACAAAAGTTGGAATGACACAGATTTTCAACGAAGACGGTGTTTTGACACCAGTTACTGTGCTTGAAGCTGGTCCAGTTTATGTAACTCAGGTTAAAAACGAAGAGACAGATGGATACAGTGCAGTACAGGTTGGTTATGGCGACATTCGTGAGAAGTTGGTCAACAAACCAAATCAGGGACACTTTGCAAAAGCAGGCGTGGACAACAAGAGATTTGTTACAGAGTTCAAGTTTGAGAATGCAGAGGAGTACACATTAGGACAGGAAATCAAAGCAGATATCTTTGAAGCCGGTGACAAAATTGATGTAACAGCAACAAGCAAAGGTAAAGGATTCCAGGGTGCTATTAAGCGTCACGGACAGTCCCGCGGACCTATGGGTCACGGCTCAAAATTCCATAGACATGCAGGTTCCAATGGTTCTGCATCGGATCCTAGCAAAGTATTCAAAGGCAAGAAAATGCCTGGTCAGATGGGTGCTGTAAAGGTTACAATCCAGAACCTTGAGATCGTAAGAGTTGATGTTGAGAACAACCTTCTCTTAGTAAAAGGTGCGGTACCAGGACCTAAGAAATCAACCGTTATTATTAAAGAATCCGTAAAGGCATAACTTTCGGAAAGGAGGACTATACAGATGGCAAGCGTATCTGTTTACAATATGGAAGGCAAAGAAACAGGTAAAATGGAATTGAACGATTCTATCTTTGCTGCACCAGTAAATGAACATTTGGTTCACATGGCAGTTGTATTGCAACTTGCTAACAAACGCCAGGGAACACAGAAAGCTAAAACTCGTTCTGAAGTTCGCGGCGGAGGAAGAAAACCTTGGAGACAGAAAGGAACAGGTCATGCAAGACAGGGTTCCATCCGTGCTCCACAGTGGAAAGGCGGCGGAGTTGTATTTGCTCCAACACCAAGAGATTACTCTTTCAAAATGAACAAGAAAGAGAAAGTAGCAGCTCTTAAATCCGTTTTATCTTCAAAAGTAAGCGAGAACAAGCTTATCGTTGTTGAGGGAATGGAAATGGACGCTCCAAAGACAAAGACAATGCAGGCATTGCTTAACAGCCTTGACATGAAAAAGGCATTGGTTGTTGTTGATGCAGAGGGTGCTAACGTAACACTTTCTGTTCGTAACATCCCAACAGCAAGAGGAGTATATGCTAACTCTATCAACGTATACGACATTCTTAAGTATGATAACGTAATCCTTACAAAGAATGCCGTTGCAGCTATCGAGGAGGTATACGCATAATGGCAGATTTGAAATATTACGACATTATTTCCAAACCAGTAATCACAGAGAAATCTATGGCAGGAATGGAATACAAAAAATATACATTCTATGTACACACAGATGCAACAAAATCTCAGATCAAAGATGCAGTTGAGAAAATGTTCGCTGGAACAAAAGTTGCAAAAGTAAACACCATGAACTGCGAAGGTAAAAATCGTAGACGTGGAATGACAACAGGAAAGACTGCTAAGAGAAAGAAAGCAATCGTTCAGTTGACAGAAGATAGTGCAGATATCGAAATTTTCGAAGGATTATAAGATTGAAAGGAGTGTAACTCATGGGAATTAAGACATTTAACCCATATACACCTTCTAGAAGACAGATGACAGGTTCTGACTTTGCTGAAATCACAAAGTCAACTCCTGAGAAATCCCTTACTGTATCTTTGAATAAGAATGCAGGACGTAACGCACAGGGTAAAATCACGGTTAGACATCGTGGAGGCGGTTCTAGAAGAAAATATAGAATTATCGATTTTAAAAGAAATAAAGATGGAATTCCAGCTGTTGTTAAGAGCATCGAGTATGATCCAAACAGAACAGCAAACATCGCATTGATCTGCTACGCAGACGGTGAGAAAGCTTACATCCTTGCACCAGCAGGTTTGAAAGTTGGTCAGGAAGTAATGAATGGTTCCACAGCTGAGGCTAGAGTTGGTAACTGTATGGAGCTTAAGGACATTCCAGTTGGTACATTGGTACACAACATCGAGCTTTATCCTGGTCACGGCGGACAGTTCGTTCGTTCCGCAGGAAACAGTGCACAGCTTATGGCGAAAGAAGGAAAATATGCGACACTTCGTATGCCTTCTGGAGAAATGAGAATGGTTCCTATCGTATGCCGTGCAACAATCGGACAGGTAGGAAATGCAGAGCACAACTTGATCAATATCGGTAAAGCAGGACGTAAACGTCACATGGGTATCCGCCCAACAGTACGTGGTTCTGTTATGAACCCTAATGACCATCCACACGGTGGTGGTGAAGGTAAGACTGGTATCGGTCGTCCAGGCCCATGTACACCTTGGGGCAAACCTGCACTTGGTCTTAAGACAAGAAAGAAAAACAAGCAGTCTAATAAGATGATTATTCGTAGAAGAGACGGAAAAGCCCTTGCAAAGTAATTTGACTTTGCTGGTTGACGGGGCAAGCGCTTTGGCGTTTTCCCTACCGCTTTTCCTAGTAAAAGGAGGTAAATGAATTGGCTCGTTCATTAAAAAAAGGACCATTCGCTGATGCGCATCTTTTGAAGAAAATTGATGCCATGAACGAATCTGGAGATAAACAAGTAATCAAAACCTGGTCACGTCGTTCAACAATCTTCCCTAGCATGGTAGGCCACACAATCGCTGTTCATGACGGTAGAAAACATGTGCCTGTATATGTTACAGAAGATATGGTAGGACACAAGCTCGGAGAGTTTGTTGCAACAAGAACATACCGTGGACACGGTAAAGACGAGAAAAAAGGCAGATAATTTGAAAGGAGGTTTCATCCGTGGCTAAAGGACATAGATCACAGATCAAGAAAGAAAGAAACCAGATTAAAGATACTAGACCATCTGCAAAATTGTCATACGCTCGTATTTCCGCTCAGAAAGCTGGATTCGTATTGGATGCGATTCGCGGAAAAGACGTGCAGACAGCACTTGGTATTTTAGCATATAACCCTAGATATGCATCAGCTGTAATTGAAAAACTTTTGAAGTCTGCAATTGCAAATGCTGAGAATAACAATGGAATGAATCCAGAAAATCTCTATATTGATGAGTGTTTTGCAAACAAAGCAACTACAATGAAGAGAATTCGCCCAAGAGCTCGTGGTATGGCTTACAGAATTGAGAAAAGAATGTGTCATATTACAGTAATCTTGAATGAGAGATAGTGAAAGGAGATAAACAATGGGACAGAAGGTTAATCCTCATGGTTTAAGAGTCGGCGTTATCAAAGACTGGGAGTCCAGATGGTTTGCAGAACCAGAAGATTTCGCTGATCGTCTTGTAGAAGATCATAAGATTCGTGAGTTCTTGAAGAAAAAACTGTATCACGCAGGTATTTCCAAAATCGAAATCGAGAGAACAAACGATCGTGTAAAAGTTATCGTATATACAGCAAAACCTGGTGTAGTAATCGGAAAAGGTGGAGCAGAGATCGAGAAGCTTAAAGGCGAACTTGCTAAGTTCTCCACAAGCAAGATTCTCGTAGATATCAAAGAAGTGAAGAGACCAGATAGCGATGCACAGCTTGTAGCTGAGAATATCGCACAGCAGCTTGAGAACCGTGTATCTTTCCGTCGTGCAATGAAATCTTGCATGGGAAGAGCAATGAAAGCAGGAGCTCAGGGTATCAAAACTGCATGTTCCGGTCGTCTTGGTGGTGCTGATATGGCTCGTACAGAGTTCTACAGCGAGGGAAATATTCCTCTTCAGACACTTCGTGCAGACATCGACTACGGATTTGCTGAAGCTAACACAACTTATGGTAAAATCGGTGTTAAGACATGGATTTATCATGGTGAAGTACTTCCAACCAAAGGTGGAAAACCAGCTAAGGCTAGTTCAAAGGAAGGGAGCGATAAATAATGTTAATGCCTAAAAGAGTAAAACGTCGTAAACAGTTTCGTGGTTCTATGAGAGGTAAGGCTACTCGCGGTAACAAAATCACTTACGGTGAATACGGTATCGTGGCTACAGAGCCAGCTTGGATTAGATCCAATCAGATAGAGGCAGCCCGTGTTGCTATGACTCGTCACATCAAACGTGGTGGTAAAGTTTGGATTAAGATTTTCCCAGACAAACCAGTTACTAAGACACCAGCCGAGACTCGAATGGGTAAAGGTAAAGGTTCTTTGGAATACTGGGTAGCTGTAGTTAAGCCAGGACGTGTAATGTTCGAGCTTGCTGGCGTGCCAGAAGATGTAGCTAGAGAGGCGCTTCGTCTTGCAACACACAAATTGCCAGTAAAATGTAAGATCGTTTCACGCGCAGACTTAGAAGGAGGTGCGGGCAGTGAAGAGTAGAGAATTCATGAATAGTTTGAATGGTAAATCACTTGCTGAATTAAATGACGAGTTAGTAGCTGCTAAGAAGGAACTTTTCAACTTGAGATTCCAGAACGCAACAAACCAACTTGACAATACAAGCAGAATCAAAGAAGTTAGACGTAATATTGCTCGTATTCAGACAGCAATGTCTGTTGAGCAGAAAGCTGCTAACTAAGAAGTTTGAGAAAGGAGGATTTTGTTGTGGATAGAAATCTTAGAAAAACTCGTACAGGAAAAGTTGTAAGTAATAAGATGGATAAGACAATCGTTGTTGCTGTAGTAGACAACGTAAAACATCCGCTTTACGGTAAAATCGTGAAAAGAACTTATAAATTGAAAGCTCATGATGAGCAGAATGAATGTAACATCGGTGACAGAGTAAAGGTAATGGAGACAAGACCATTGTCCAAGGACAAGAGATGGAGACTTGTTGAGATTATCGAAAAAGCTCAGTAATCGGAAAGGAGTATTGTTATGGTACAGCAGGAAACGAGACTTAGAGTTGCTGATAACACAGGTGCCAAAGAATTGCTTTGTATCCGTGTTCTCGGTGGTTCCGTTAGAAGATATGCAGCAGTAGGCGATATTATCGTTGCTACGGTTAAAGATGCAACACCAGGTGGAGTTGTTAAAAAAGGAGACGTAGTAAAAGCTGTTGTTGTTCGTACAAAAAAAGAAATTCGTCGTCCAGACGGTTCATATATTCGTTTTGATGAAAATGCGGCAGTTGTTATCAAAGATGACAAAACCCCAAGAGGAACCCGTATTTTTGGACCTGTAGCTAGAGAGTTGAGAGACAAACAGTTCATGAAGATTGTTTCTTTGGCTCCGGAAGTATTATAAGGAGGTGTCCCTGAAGTGGCAACATCAAAGATCAAAAAAGGTGATACCGTTCGCGTTATTGCCGGTGTAGATAAAGGTAAAGAAGGAAAAGTCCTTGAAGTAAAAAATGGAAAAGTTAAGGTTGAGGGCGTAAACATGGTAAAGAAACATGTAAAACCTAACCAGGCAAATGCAAAAGGCGGAATCGTTGAAGAGGAAGCTGCATTCGACATTTCCAACGTTATGTATGTAATCGACGGAAAAGTTTCCAGAATCGGATTCAAAGCTGAGGCTGGAAAAGAGAAAGTGCGTTACGCAAAAGCAACTGGCGCAGTGATTGATTAATGAGAGAGGAGGTACTTATTAGTGACTAGATTAAAAGAGACATATTTGAACGAGATCGTTCCTAATATGCAGAAAAAATTCGAATATGCAAATGTAATGCAAGTACCAAAGCTCGACAAGGTTGTTATCAACATGGGCGTTGGTGAAGCAAAGGAAAATTCAAAAGTTCTCGATACAGCAATTAGCGATCTTGAGATTATCGCAGGACAGAAAGCTGTTGTAACTAGAGCAAAGAAATCCGTAGCGAACTTCAAACTTCGTGAAGGTCAGCCAATCGGATGTAAAGTAACCCTTCGTGGTGCTAAAATGTATGAGTTTGTAGATCGTTTGATCAATCTTGCATTGCCACGAGTACGTGACTTCAGAGGTGTTAATCCAAACGCTTTCGATGGCCGCGGAAACTACGCAATGGGAATCAAAGAGCAGTTGATCTTCCCTGAAATCGAGTACGATAAGGTAGATAAAGTAAGAGGTATGGATATCATCTTCGTTACTACTGCTCAGACTGATGAAGAAGCACGCGAATTATTGGCACAGTTTGGTATGCCGTTCAAGAAATAGTTAGGAGGGTTTATTCATGGCTAAAACGTCTATGAAGGTTAAGCAGCAGCGTAAGGCTAAATTCTCCACAAGAGAGTACAGCCGTTGTAAAATCTGTGGTCGTCCACATGCTTACTTGAGAAAGTACGGAATTTGCAGAATCTGCTTCCGTGAGTTGGCATACAAAGGTCAGATCCCAGGAGTTAAGAAAGCTAGTTGGTAAGGAGGAAAATCAAATGACAATGAGCGATCCTATTGCAGATATGCTTACAAGAATCCGTAATGCAAATACTGCTAAGCATGATACAGTTGATGTTCCTGCTTCAAAAATGAAAACTGCTATCGCAGAGATTCTTTTGAAGGAAGGATATATCAAGAACTTCGAAATCATTGAGGTTGATGGATTTAATACAATTCACATCACATTGAAATATGGTAAAGATAAGAATGAAAAGATCATCTCTGGTTTGAAGAGAATCTCTAAGCCAGGTCTTCGTGTTTACGCAAGCACAGAGGAGCTTCCTAAAGTTCTTGGTGGTCTTGGAATCGCTATCATCTCTACAAACAAAGGCGTGATGACAGACAAAGAAGCACGCAAGAACAACGTTGGTGGAGAAGTATTGGCATTCGTATGGTAAGGTTTCGCTAAAGCAAAACCTAGCAAGTTCACTTAGGTGAACTTGCGATATGCTGAGTCAAGCAAGCAGATGACTGCGTAAGCAGTCAGATGCTAGATTAAAATATATAGTAACAAATTAACCTAGTAAAAATATATAGGAGGTACGGCAAGATGTCACGAATTGGAAGATTGCCTATCGCGGTACCTGCAGGAGTAACTGTAGATATTGCAGAAAATAATAAGGTGACAGTAAAAGGACCAAAGGGAACTCTTGAGAGAGTATTGCCTGCGGAAATGAACATCGAGAAGGACGGAGAGGAAATCAAAGTTACTCGTCCAAACGATTTGAAGAAAATGAAATCCCTTCACGGATTGACAAGAACATTGATCAACAACATGATCATTGGTGTAACAGAAGGTTATGAAAAGAAGCTTGAGGTTAACGGTGTTGGTTACAGAGCTGCTAAACAGGGTAACAAACTTGTATTGTCTCTTGGATATTCCCATCCAGTAGAGATGACAGATCCAGAAGGATTGGAAGTTACTGTTGACGGTCAGAACCTTATCATTGTTAAGGGAATTGATAAAGAAAAAGTTGGCCAGTATGCGGCTGAGATCAGAGAGAAGAGAAAACCTGAGCCATACAAAGGTAAAGGTATTAAGTACTCTGATGAGGTAATCAGACGTAAAGTTGGTAAGACTGGTAAGAAATAAGAAAGGAGTAAATAAGAATGGTTAGTAAAATAAACAGAAGCGACGTTCGCAGAAACAAACATAGAAGATTACGTAGCCGTTTGTCCGGAACTCCTGAGAGACCACGTTTGGCAGTATTCCGTAGTAACAATCACATGTACGCTCAGATTATTGATGACGTAGCTGGTAATACGATTGTTTCTGCATCTACTCTTCAGGGTGATGTGAAGGAAGGCCTCGATAAGACAAATAATGTTGAAGCTGCTACAAAATTGGGTACTGTTATTGCTAAGAAAGCATTGGACAACGGTATCAAAGAAGTTGTATTCGACCGTGGCGGTTATATTTATCAGGGTAAAGTAAAAGCATTAGCAGATGCAGCTAGAGAAGCTGGTCTTCAATTCTAAGCAAGGAGGAAAACTCATGAAACGTGAAATTATTGATGCTAGTCAGTTTGAATTAGAAGATAAAGTAGTATCAATTAAACGTGTTACCAAGGTTGTTAAGGGTGGTCGTAACTTTAGATTTACTGCTCTCGTAGTAGTTGGTGACGGCAACGGACATGTTGGTGCAGGTTTAGGAAAAGCTATGGAAATTCCAGAGGCAATTCGTAAGGGAAAAGAGGACGCTATGAAGAAGCTCATCGAAGTACCAATCGACGAGAATGGAAGTATTCCACATGATTACATTGGAAAATTCGGTAGTGCCGAAGTTCTTATGAAGAAGTCTGCAGAAGGTACCGGTATCATCGCTGGTGGTCCAGCTCGTAACGTGCTGGAGCTTGCAGGATACAAAAACATCCGTACAAAGTCTCTCGGATCTCGTAACAAGCAGAACGTAGTACTTGCTACACTTGCTGGTTTGAACGAACTTAAGACACCTGAAGAGGTTGCTAAACTCCGTGGACTTTCCGTAGAAGAAGTTTTAGGTTAGGAGGTACCGAATCATGGCAAATAAATTGAAAATTACTTTAGTTAAGTCTACCATTGGTGCCATTCCAAAACACAGAGCAACAGTAGAGGCTCTTGGTCTTAGAAAGCTCAACAAAACAGTTGAGATGCCAGACAACGCTGCTGTTCGTGGAATGATTCAGCAAGTAAGACACTTAGTAAAAGTTGAAGAAATCTAATCATAACAAGGAGGTGCCAAAACCATGAATTTATCAGAATTAAAACCTGCAGCTGGTTCTAAGCACAGCGACGAGTTCAGACGCGGTCGTGGACACGGTTCAGGAAATGGTAAAACAGCTGGTAAGGGTCACAAAGGACAGAAAGCACGTTCCGGCGCACCTAGACCAGGTTTCGAGGGTGGTCAGCTGCCATTGTACAGAAGATTGCCTAAGAGAGGTTTTACAAATATAAATAGTAAAGAAATTGTTGCAATCGGACTTGATCGTCTCAATGTATTTGAGGATGGAGCAGAGGTAACAATTGAGACTCTCGTAGAAAAGGGTATCGTTAAAAATCCTAAGGATGGAGTAAAAATTCTTGGAAATGGAGAATTAACCAAAAAGCTTGATGTGAAAGTAAACGCATTCAGTAAGAGTGCAGCTGAAAAAATTCAGGCAGTTGGTGGAAAAGCAGAGGTGATCTAATGCTTGAAACAATAAAGAATGCGTTTAAGACAAAAGAAATCCGTAATAAATTGTTATTCATTTTTATGGGACTTATTGTTGTTCGTATTGGTTGTAATATTCCAGTTCCAGGTGTTAACGCTAACGTAATCCAAGAGATATTTGAGAATAATCAGGCTCTTGGATTCCTGGATGTAATGACAGGAGGTTCATTCACAAGAATGTCCATCTTTGCATTGAATATTACACCATACATCACCGCATCCATTATTATTCAGCTTCTCACTATTGCGATTCCTCGTTTGGAGGAGATGCAGAAAGATGGTGAAGATGGAAGAAAGAAACTCAACGAGTACACAAGATATCTTTCCGTCGTGCTGGCTATTGTGGAAGGTGTAGCAATTATCATTGGTTTCCGTAATCAGAATCTTTTCACCGAAGAGGGTTATACACCAATCATCCTTGCAGTTGTTGCTTTGACAGCAGGTGCTGCATTCATGATGTGGTTCGGTGAGCAGATGACGGAAAAAGGCGTTGGAAACGGTACATCCATGATCTTGTTGATCAATATCGTGGCTCGTATTCCAAGCGACTTGATTACTCTTTACAACCAGTTTGTAAAGGGTGCAGCAAACGTTACAAATGCAGTTTTAGCAGCTGCAATTATTCTTGCAATTATTATTGCAATGTTCGTATTTATCGTTTGGCTTCAGGACGGTGAACGTAAGATTCCTGTTCAGTATGCGAAAAAAATGCAGGGAAGAAAGATGTTTGGCGGTCAGTCAAGTCATATTCCTTTGAAGGTAAATACAGCTGGAGTTATTCCAGTAATCTTTGCAAGCTCCATGCTTCAGCTTCCGGTTGTTATCGCAAGCTTTGCAGGAGTGCAGCCAGCTTCTGGTGAAGGTGCTAGCTTGATTCAGAAATTGATCAAGGTTTGCAACCAGGGAAGTTGGTGCAACATCACATCTTGGGGAGAGTTCAAATATACATTGGGATTGCTTGTATATATTGCATTGGTAATCTTCTTTGCATATTTCTACACCTCAGTAACATTTAATCCACTTGAGATTTCTAATAACATGAAGAAACAGGGTGGATTCATTCCAGGAATTCGTCCTGGTAAACCAACGACAGAGTACCTTACAAATGTACTTAACAGCATCATTTTCATCGGTGCTGTAGCAATGGTTATTGTCTGTGTACTTCCAATTGTATTCTCTGGAGTATTCGGAGCAAATGTATCCTTTACAGGTACATCATTGATCATTATCGTTGGTGTTATCATCGAAACATTGAAGCAGATCGAGTCTCAGTTGCTTGTACGTAACTACAAAGGTTTCTTGGGATAAGACTCAGATTGAGTATCTGCAACAGATAAAAAGGGGATCGGCCTACGAAAATACTTCGGTATTTTCGTATGGTTGTTTGCCTCTTTTCCTATATTTTAGAGAAAGGTATGGTGTTTCAAAATGAAAATCGTAATGTTAGGTGCTCCAGGTGCGGGCAAAGGAACACAGGCAAAGAAAATTTCTGAAAAGTATGGAATTCCTCATATTTCAACAGGGGATATTTTCCGTGCAAACATTAAAGAAAATACAGAGCTTGGACAGAAAGCAAAAACATATATGGATCAAGGTCTTCTTGTGCCAGATGAATTGGTTGTAGATTTGGTAGTTGATCGTCTTGCGCAGGATGATGCAAAGAAAGGATACGTTCTGGATGGTTTCCCACGTACCATTCCTCAGGCTGAGGCATTGACCGAGGCTTTGGCAAAGATTGGTGAGAAAATGGATTATGCCATCAATGTAGAAGTACCAGATGAGAATATTATCCGCAGAATGTCAGGAAGACGTGCCTGTGTAGGTTGCGGTGGAACATACCATATAAAATATAACCCAACAAAAACAGAGGGTGTTTGTGATGCATGTGGTGGTGACTTGATTTTGAGAGATGATGATAAGCCAGAGACGGTACAGCAGCGTCTTGAAGTATATCACAATCAGACACAGCCTTTGATCGACTACTACACCAAAGAAGGAATTTTGGAAGAGGTAGACGGAACTGTTGACTTGGAAGTTGTATTTGAAGAAATTGTAAAACTTCTGGAAAAGTAATCATAAAAATGGAGAGACATAATTATGGCTATTACAATTAAATCTGAACGGGAAATTGTATTGATGAGGGAAGCAGGAAAAATTCTTGCTGACGTTCACAATCAGTTAAGTGAAATTATCGCGCCGGGAATCACTACAATGGACATAGACCGAAAGGGAGAGGAGTTAATCCGTAAAGCTGGTTGTATTCCGTCCTTTTTGAATTATGAAGGATACCCAGCTTCCATCTGCGTATCTGTAAATGACGAAGTGGTTCACGGAATTCCGACAGATTCCAGAAGACTAGAGGAGGGTGACATCGTAAGTCTGGACGCAGGCGTTATCTACGAAGGTTATCACTCCGATGCGGCGCGAAGCTATGGTGTTGGAACTCTTAGCGATGCCGATAAACAATTGATCGAAGTGACAAAGCAGAGCTTTTTTGAAGGAATCAAGATGGCAGTTGCCGGAAATCATTTGCATGATATTTCTCAGGCGATTCAAAAATATGTGGAGAGTTATGGCTTTTCCATTGTCCGTGATCTTGTAGGACATGGAATTGGAAGTAGCCTACACGAAGAACCACAGATTCCGAACTTTAAGCCGATTGGAAGAGGTCCGAAATTGAGACCGGGCATGACATTGGCAATCGAGCCAATGGTAAATGCAGGAGATTGGAAAGTATGGATTCTGGAAGATGACTGGACAGTTGTTACCAGAGATGGTACAAAGTCTGCACATTATGAAAACACCGTATTGATCACAGAAGGTGATCCGGAAATCTTGTCACTTTAAGCAGTTTTTTAGAAGGAGAGTTAATATATGTCAAAAGCAGATGTAATTGAAATCGAAGGAACGGTTGTAGAGAAGCTTCCTAACGCAATGTTTCAGGTAGAGCTTGAGAATGGCCACAAGGTTTTGGCACATATCAGTGGAAAGCTTCGTATGAACTTCATCCGTATCTTACCAGGAGACAAAGTAACCCTTGAACTGTCTCCATACGATCTCACCAAAGGACGTATCGTTTGGAGGGACAAATAATCGCGAAGACTTTGAGCCGAGCGTTTGATTAAAGCGAAAAGAGTGACTCGTGCAAGTTTCCTTGCAGATGAGTTGCTCTTTTTGATTTTACGCGGACATTCGGCGAATGTCCGCGTAAAGCCCATCTGCGATGGGCTATGATTGCCGAAGGCAAGACGCTAAAACGCGAAAGCGACCTTGTTGCGGGGGCTTCCAAGGCTGCTCACTTTTGATGATGTAGGATAAAAAGAATAAAAGGTAAATTTCTATCCTTGAAATTTATGCGTTTAAGACGAAAATGTTTAAATTGTCAAGATATTTTCGGATAAAAGAAGAAATAAATGGAGAATTATCCTATGTATATGGGGGAAAGGATGGTATATTAAGCACGGAATATGAAAAAGGTGGGATAAAATATAACAAATCTAGTATCTTATCCTACTGCAAGGATGAAAAACATAGCAAAATGTCATTTGGAGTCCAAGAAAGTAGGATAAGAAAGCTCCAAATTTTCTTTTTATCCGAAATGATAAAAAAAGCAGAATCCTGTTCGCAGAGATAGGATGTATTTTTTTTGATATGTTTTAATGACAACATGGGAACATAACCACTCACGAAATATAGAGACAATATTACAAATGATTTATAAAAAGAAAGAAAAGTAAAAAAAGTGCTTGCAATCCAAGAGATTCTATGATAAACTTATCAATGGACTTTCGCTTGACGAGGGTCGAAGTGTCTGAAAAATCAGGCATTTGCAAAAAACATGTCAACCATGTGAAAGGAGGTTATTACTGTGAAGGTTAGATCATCAGTAAAACCAATTTGCGAGAAATGCAAAGTAATTAAAAGAAAGGGTCGTATCAGAGTAATCTGTGAGAATCCAAAACACAAACAAAGACAGGGCTAAGAATATATCAGAGAGACCTAAAGGACACCTTTAGGTTCTTTTCGTGCTTATATAAGTCTTGCTTTCTGTGTTACAGAAACCCATTACCGTCATAATGGGACTGTGATATCATGACAAGAGGCGTTGCAGATTTTTCTCCACAGAGTTTCTTCATTATTATAGATGAAGAAAGTGGTTCTTGGTTTGTGATGCTGTTGTGATTTAAAGCGGCTGCACGGAACACAAAGTGTTCCGCAGAACTTTCGAAGAAAGTTCCTCAGAAGAAGCAAAGCTTCTTCAAATGGAGCGGAGGTGAATTCGTTCATTCCGCGAGAGATTTGCTAACGCAAACTCTCAGTTACAATTTATTTTTTAAAATTTAAATGGAGGTGTAAATACACATGGCTCGTATCAGTGGTGTAGATTTACCAAGAGAAAAACGTGTAGAGATAGGTCTTACCTATATTTACGGTATCGGCGTTGCAAGCTCCAAGCGTATCTTGGCAGAAGCAAACGTAGATCCAGACATTCGTTGTAAAGATTTGAGCGACGAAGATGTTGCTAAAATCCGTGACGTTATTGACAGAACTCAGACTGTTGAGGGTGATCTTCGTAGAGAAATCGCTTTGAACATCAAGAGATTACAGGAAATCGGATGCTACAGAGGAATTCGTCACAGAAAAGGTCTTCCAGTTCGTGGACAGAAGACAAAGACAAACGCTAGAACAAGAAAAGGTCCTAAGCGTACAGTAGCAAATAAGAAGAAATAATATAGGAGGTTTTGTCAATGGCTAAGAAAGTTGCAAAAAAAGTGACAAAGAAGCGTGTCAAAAAGAATATTGACCGCGGACAAGCGCACATTCAGTCATCTTTTAATAATACAATCGTAACACTGACCGACATGCAGGGAAATGCAATTTCCTGGGCAAGTGCAGGTGGACTTGGATTCAGAGGTTCTAGAAAATCCACTCCATACGCAGCTCAGATGGCTGCAGAGACAGCAGCAAAAGCTGCATTGCCACATGGTTTGAAATCAGTAGAGGTAATGGTAAAGGGACCTGGTTCAGGTAGAGAAGCTGCAATCCGTGCAATTCAGGCTTGCGGAATCGAAGTAACAAGCATCCAGGACGTAACACCAGTTCCACACAATGGTTGTAGACCACCGAAACGTAGAAGAGTTTAATTTGATTAGGAGGAATTAAAATGGCTAGAGATATGACGCCTGTTTTGAAAAGATGTAGATCTCTTGATCTTGATCCAGTATATCTTGGAATCGACAAGAAATCTAATAGAAGTGCAAGAACCGGAAGAAAACTCAGTGAGTACGGTATGCAGTTGAAAGAGAAACAGAAAGCTAAATTTATATATGGTGTACTTGAGAAGCCTTTCCGTAACTACTTCGCAAAGGCTCAGAAATTGAAATACGGTACAGTTGGTGAAAACCTTATGATTCTCCTTGAGCTGAGACTTGACAATGTAATGTTCCGTCTTGGTTATGGTAGAACAAGAAAAGAAGCAAGACAGATCGTTGACCACAAACACGTAACAGTAAATGGTAAAACGGTTAACATTCCTTCTTATCAGGTAAAAGCCGGTGACGTTATCGAAATCAAAGAAAAATTTAAGGGAGCACAGAGATACAAAGATATTCTTGAAGTTACAGGTTCCCGTATGGTGCCAGCTTGGTTAGAGGCTGACCAGGAAAATCTCAAAGGAACAATTACTCAGGTTCCTACAAGAGCTGAGATTGATGTACCTGTAAACGAAGTGCTTATCGTCGAGTTGTACTCCAAGTAATTAACTAAACCCAAAAGGAGGGTCCTAGAGTGTTTGAATTTGAAAAGCCTAGAATTGAAATTGCAGAAATTTCTGAAGATAAGAAATATGGACGTTTTGTAGTAGAACCACTTGAAAGAGGATACGGAACAACTTTGGGTAATTCTTTGAGACGAATTATGCTCTCATCTTTGCCAGGAACAGCAGTA
This sequence comes from Eubacterium sp., assembly GCA_045578325.1. Taxonomy (GTDB): domain Bacteria; phylum Bacillota; class Clostridia; order Lachnospirales; family Lachnospiraceae; genus Eubacterium_F. The sequence goes on along the minus strand of JAZNJZ010000033.1, from coordinate 67,962 downwards.
AGCCACATCAAGATTGATGGTGTTGTGCACGAATTCAGCGCAATCCCAGGTGTAAAAGAAGATGTGACTGAGATTGTTATGAACATCAAGAGTCTTGCAATTAAGAACAACAGTGATAATCTTAGCGAGACAAAGACAATGTATATTGATGCTCACGGCGAGGGCGTAGTTACAGCAGCAGATATCAAATGCGATTCTGATCTTGAGATTATTAATCAAGATCAGGTAATCGCTACATTGAATGGTGGAGCTGACTGTAAGCTCTACATAGAAATGACTGTTGTAAACGGTCGTGGATATGTAAGTTCTGATAAGAACAAGAGAGAAGAAATGGCGATTGACGTTATTCCAATTGATTCCATATTTACTCCAATTGAGAGAGTAAATATCTCAATCGAAAACACACGAGTTGGCCAGATTACTGACTTTGATAAATTGACATTGGATGTATTTACAAATGGAACACTTGAGCCAGATGAGGCAATCAGCCTTGCTGCGAAAGTTATGAGTGAGCATTTGAACACATTCATTGACTTGTCTGAGAAAGCGAAGATGGCTGAGGTTATCGTAGAGAAGGAAGAGGATGAATCCGTTAAGGTTCTCGAACTGAATATTGATGAGCTGGAGTTGTCCGTTCGTTCCTACAACTGTTTGAAGAGAGCAGGAATCAACACGGTAGAAGAACTCACAAAAAAAACAGCTGACGATATGATGAAAGTTCGTAACTTGGGACGTAAATCTCTCGAAGAAGTACTTGCTAAGTTGAAAGAACTTGGATTGTCACTGAAGTCAAGTGAAGAATAATCAAGGAGGAAATAGAAATGGCAGGATATAGAAAGCTTGGAAGAACTTCCAGCCAGAGAAAAGCCTTGCTTCGTAACCAGGTAACAAATCTTCTTTATCATGGAAAAATTGTTACAACAGAGGCAAAAGCAAAAGAAATCCGCAGAATTGCTGAGCATATGATTACTCTTGCAGTTCGCGAGAAAGATAACTATGAAACTGTTACAGTAAAAGCTAAAGTAGCTCAGAAAGATAAAGACGGAAAACGCGTTAAAGAAGTTGTAGATGGAAAGAAAGTTACTGTATTTGATACAGTTGACAAAGAGATCAAAAAAGAGGCTCCATCTAGAATTCACGCTAGACGTCAGATGAACAAAATGCTTTATGGCATCACAGAAGTTCCTAATACTACAGCTGGTAAGAAAAAAGGAACTGTTAAAGTTGATATCGCAAGCAAATTGTTTGATGAAATCGCTCCTAAATATGCAGACCGTAAAGGTGGTTACACAAGAATCATCAAGATCGGACCTCGTAAGGGCGATGCTGCAATGGAAGTTGTAATTGAACTTGTATAAAATTGTAGACTAGAATTTTTCAGGCGGTATGACCGAAAGGTTGTACCGCCTTTCGTACGTGTTGCAGAATCCACATGATCGATGTTATAATAAATACAAATTTGTTGAAAAAGGAAGGGACATATATGAAAAAGGGATCACGATATTTAATACAAGCGATAATTTCGGTGGTGGTATTAATCCAAGTTCTGCCGGCAGTGGAAAGATTGGAATCAAATTGGACCAATGCAGAGAAGAGCACGGCATCTGGTCTCGCTATGGTTATGTGGATGCTATTTCTGATTCTGTCACTAAGTTTTGTTGTCTATTTTTTGCAAAATATTTTTTGGTTTATTGCAGAAATAAAAAGGGAAAAAAATGTGGGTGATGAAAATGCAACAAAAGCAATGGAGTTAGCTTTGAAAAGAATACAATTGATTATGTATGCGCTCTATCAGGCGATGTTTGGGATTGGATTTGTAGGATTTGGTTGCGTTGTAATATTTGCACCACGAGTGAAGGTATTAGGAGGGGATTCACCAGTTCCTGCGGGTATTGTTTGTGTGGTAGTAGGAGGAGTGTGTATCGGATTTGCAATATGGAAAACAATTAAGAAATGGAAAGCAATGCAAATGCAAAATAAGGGGATGAACCAATGAAGAAAAGAAAGAAACTTTCAAGGTACTGGAGATTTACAATTGCATTTGCCATATTTATTTTGGTGTTAAATATCGCGGTGCAGTTCGAGGCATTTTGTGATTTTTATACGGATCATATTTTCTGGTTGGGATCCGAGACTTATGGACGTCTGACTGGTACGTTTTCATTTTCAGTAGGTGAAGTGTTGTTGGTTATGGCAATTTTATCTGTGTTAATTGCCATTGTATGTTTGATTCTTTTGGTGTTTGTGCGAAAGAATGAATGGCATCGATGCCTTATGAAACGTTATCTAAAAGGAGAATTGCTATTTGTGCTTCTCATTCTTCTTATTATGACACTAAATTGTAGTGTGTTGTATGGTTGTTCTCGATTGAACGTAAATGGAAATCGAGGCAAGACATACGATGTTAGTCAGGCAATTATTTTGCGTAATTATATAGTAGAGAAATGCAATGAACTGTCTGGTCAAGTACTGCGAGGCCTGGATGGGAATCCGATTTATCCAGGGAATGTGGACAAAGAAATACGAGAAGCAATGTGGAAATTGGCAGAGAAATATCCGCGACTGTCGGGTTATTATCCGGATCCCAAACCCATTCGGGGGTCTTATCTCATGTATCAGACAGGAACGGTGGGAGTCTATTTTCCATTTTCAATGGAGGCAAATTACAATTCCTATATTAGTGACGTGGTGTATCCGGAAGTGATCTGTCATGAGCTGGCTCATTTGAAGGGATACATTTATGAAGATGAGGCGAATTTTATCTCGTATTTCGCTTGTACGGAAAGTGACAATCGCTTTTTGCAATATTCTGGGTATATGGGTGTCTTGAGTTATTTGGAAAAGGATATTTTAGAAGTATTGTCTCAAGAAGAGTATGATAAGTTGCCACCAGTTGATGAGCAAGTGTATACGGATATGTCCACATACACAGAAGAAGCTTATGAGGAGATTAAATCCCACAAAGAGTGGATTGATACAGAAACGGTTGTGAAGATGGAAGAACAGTATACAGACGCTTATATGACGTATTACGGAGCGGAGGCAAATTATAGTGAGGTGTCGAGGCGGTTGTTGGAGTACTACGATGGGATTCTGTATTAAAGGTGGAAGGAAATAGAAAATTAAAGTAGCATATTGTCGAAATCAATTGACATGATATAGGGAATCCGTTAAAATTGAATAGGATAATTTTTACATAAGGGAGAATGTGATTATGGCAAGTCAACTTTTTGTGGATTTGTATGATTGCGACGACCAGACATTAGATGATCTGGACCGGGTGAAGGAAATTGCCCGGGAGGCGATTCACGACATACAAGCAGAAATTGTAGAGGAATGTGTACATAAGTTTGAACCCATAGGAATAACATACATTGCGGTTATTACGACGTCTCATTTTTCCATTCACACGTGGCCAGAATATGGTTATGCTGCCGTTGATATTTTTTCTTGTACCGAACATGTGCCCGAGCAAATCGCTCAGAAATTAGAAGAAGCATTTGGTGCAGGGCGTCGTGTTGTTAGGGAGTTTCAGCGGGAAATCACGAAATCATAAAGGAAGGGGATTGATATGGAATTTTCAGTAGGTACTGTGCTCCGAGTAGACGGAGAGGTTTATAATGTTGTAGGTAAGATTCGTTATCGCAATCAGGTGGATAATTGTTTGTGGGATGAATACCGATTGTTTTCACAAGCTACAAATCGTGAAAAGTGGTTAAGTATCGACACTACATACAATGAGTATTCCATTTCGGAAGCATCTTGGAATGCATCCACTGGTGGTTACCATGAAGTGGATCGTGGTGTTGAAGTAGTAGTGGGTGCCTGGGGAAATGTGGATGTGGAACCAGGGGATCGAGCAAATTTTACAGAATATGAAGATTCGACAGAAGAAAAGATTGTATCGTATGAGGTATGGGATGACGGAACAGAAACCTCCACAGGATATTATCTGGATGCCAATGAGATTCAAGTAGTGAGCCATGCCGCATCCAATGGCATGGGCGGACAGGCTGGATTTCAGGCAGGAGCTCCGCAAGGGAATGCGGCTGGGAAAGCATTAACGAAGGTCGTGACGGCTTGTGTTATTCTTATTATGATGTTTTCTATTGGGGGACCACTTCTTGCTGTTTTTGGTAGTCTTGGCTCATCCATTGCAAAACATTTGGAAAAGACTACGTCTACCTACACCTATACGACTTCGGTGACGGGCAAAGATGGTGAAAAAGCAGATGTTTACAAGTCCAATCTGACAATGGATGCTACGGCGAAGGATATTATCAGTGCTGTGAATGGTAATACCACAGATGTTCAGCAGAACACAGAGGACGGGGATGAAAGTATTGCGATTATGACATCGAAAGAGTATTGTCTTGTGTATATGTCAGAGGATGAACAACAGGTGTTGGTTCAAGTGTCCACACGTAAGTTTGCTTATACAAATGACGAGAGACCATATCGTTCCAGTCGATATACACACAGATATTATCGAAGATTCTACTATTCTCGTGGATATTCGAATGATAGTTCAACCTATACGGATTATACGTCCCCATATGGTGGCGGATTTGATGATGATCCGATTGCTTACAACACAACGGATACATATCGTAGTTATTCATCCACGGTGCGACAAGCAAGTACAAGTAGCAGAAGTTCGTCCGGTGGTGGATTTAGTGGTGGTAAATAAGAAATGGAGGAGATAAAATGATGGAGATTTTGTATGATGTATTTGATATTGCAATTTATTCGGTACTTGGTATCATTTTGATGATGGTAGGAAACTTTTTGATTGACTTGATTGTGCCATGTCACTTTCCGACGGAAATCAAGAAGGGTAATACGGCAGTAGGTTGGTTGAGCGCAGGTTCCTTTATCGGAATTGGCATAATTTTGAGAACAGCCATTATGTCACCTGTAATGGAGGCAGTGGAAGAAACATTGCTTGAAGGCATTGGTGGAAGCATTTTGTATTTTGCTCTCGGTATCGTATTCTTTATGCTTGGTTATGTGCTCGTAAACGTATTCAATAAACAATATAATCTGAATGATGAAATTGGAAAAGGCAATACGGCAGCAGGTGTTATGGTATTTGGTATCTTTATTGGATTGGCACTTGTTATTAGTGGAGTAATTTACTAATGAAGAATTATCGATTATTAATGTTGACCACCCTGATTATTTCAGGGTGTTCTATTTGCTACGAATTAATTATTAGTGCAGTTAGCTCCTATCTTGTGGGCGACAGTACGATGCAGTATTCCATCACCATCGGTTTGTATATGGCGGCTATGGGATTGGGATCTTATCTATCTCGTTTCATGAAGAAAAATTTATTCAATTGGTTTGTTCTGATTGAGATTGGGGTGGGTGTTATTGGTGGTATTAGTTCGCTTGTTCTCTTTTTGTCCCATTTGTATTTACAGACATACCAGATTGTCATGTATATGGAAATCATTACGATTGGAACATTAGTTGGTGTGGAGATTCCTCTTCTTACGCGAATCATTGAGAAGGATGAGGAAAATCTGAGAATTACCATTTCTTCTTTGTTTAGTTTTGACTATGTGGGAAGCTTAATTGGTTCCATCGCCTTTCCGCTTTTGTTGTTACCGCAGTTGGGATATTTTGCAACGGCATTTCTGACGGGTTCCATGAACATATTGGCAGCAATGCTTATCTTATTCAAATATTCAAAACGGATTAAGCAGGTTTCTGGCTACAAAGTGATAACAGGATGCATCTTTATTGCCATGGTGTTTGGAATGCTATTTTCTGAAAATATTTCCAAGCACATTGAAGGTGGTTTATATCGGGACAAAGTGATTTTGTCAAAACAGACAAAGTATCAGCGAATTGTCATGACAAAGCACCGAGATGACCTGCGATTGTTTCTAGATGGAAATGTTCAGTTTTGCTCGTTGGATGAGTACCGATATCATGAAGCATTGGTACATGTACCTATGTCAAAAGCGGCGAAGCGAGACAAGGTTCTTGTGCTGGGGGGTGGCGACGGTCTCGCGGTAAGAGAGATTTTAAAATATCCAGAGAGCCACATTACTCTTGTGGATTTGGATGAAGAGATGATTCGTCTGTGTCGTGAGGAGCCCAATGTAACAGCACTGAATGAAGGTGCTTTGGATAGTGACCGTCTGACCATCCACACGATGGATGCCTACGAGTTTTTGGAGAATACCACGGAGAAATATGATGTTATTCTAGTGGATTTTCCAGATCCCAATAACGAAACATTGAACAAGTTATATACCAACGTGTTTTATCGTTTGTGTAGTAATGCGTTGACAGAAGATGGAATTATGACGGTGCAGTCCACCAGTCCCTATTATGCCACGGAAGCGTTTTGGTGTATCAATAAAACCATTGCTAGTGAAGGGTTCTTTGTAAAACCTTATCATTTGCAGGTTCCGGCCTTCGGCGATTGGGGATTTAATCTGGCCTCGAAAAAAGAGATTGATTTGAATTTTTCCATTGAAGTGGAGACAAAATATCTTACAAACGAGAATGTGAATGCCATGTTTTATTTTGGAAAAGATGAGCAGGCACAAGACTTGGAGATTAATCAATTATCCAAACCGACCTTGATCCAGTATTATTTAGAGGCAGTGAAAAACTGGGAATAGGTGGAAATATTAGAAAAAAAGGAGAAAGAAAAATGAGAAAAATCGTAAGTGTATTATTGATGGTATCAGTGATGATGCTTGGTCTTGTAGGTTGTGGAGCAGCATCTGGAGAAAACGGAACAAAGTCAACTGCGAACAAAGGAAAAAGTACAACAGAGAAAAAAAGTGCGGACAATGGAGAGCAGCTTTCTGGTAAGCACAATATTGAAATCAATGTAAAAGATTATGGAACCATTAAGGTAGAGTTGGATGCCGATGTGGCACCAATTACAGTAACAAACTTTGTAAACCTTGCAAAAGAAGGGTTCTACGATGGTTTGACATTCCACCGCATTATCTCTGGGTTCATGATTCAGGGTGGTGATCCATTGGGAAATGGAACCGGTGGTTCTGACGTTACGATTAAGGGTGAATTTTCTTCCAACGGTGTGGAAAATAATATGAAACATGTGCGTGGAGTGATTTCTATGGCAAGATCCATGGAACCAGATAGTGCAAGTTCTCAGTTCTTTATCATGCATGAAGATGCACCACATTTGGATGGTGAGTATGCAGCCTTTGGTAAAGTAACAGAGGGAATGGAAATTGTAGATGAGATTTGCAAAAATACGAAGGTGCTGGATAGCAATGGAACTGTGGAAAAAGCCAATCAGCCAGTAATGGAAAGCATCAAAGTAATCGACTAGTTTTTTCTTGACAGTTTTTCTGTAGGGGAGTAAACTTAAATATAGTGATGATTTGAGCCTATTACTCAAAAATAATGATAAAGGAAGTACGAGATTATGGAAAAGAAAAATATTGATTGGGCAAATCTAGGATTTGGTTATCGTGAGACCGATAAGAGATTTGTTGCAAACTACAAAGACGGTGCATGGGATGAGGGTGCAATGATTGAGGATTCAATGATTACCATGAGTGAGTGCGCTTGTGTTCTTCAGTATGCACAGACTTGTTTTGAAGGATTGAAGGCTTATACATGGGAAGATGGAAGTATTGTTATTTTCCGTCCTGATTTAAATGCAAAGCGTATGGCAGATACAGCAAAGCGTCTGGAGATGCCGGTATTTCCTGAAGATAAATTTATTGAAGCAGTAGAGCAGACAGTATTGGCAAATGAGGCGTACGTTCCACCATATGGATCGGGAGCAACCCTTTATATCCGCCCATATATGTTTGGTATCGGTCCGGTTATCGGCGTGGCGCCAGCTACAGAGTATCAGTTCCGTGTGTTCTGTACTCCAGTTGGACCATATTTCAAAGGCGGTGCTAAGCCAATTACCATTCGTGTTAGTGATTTTGACCGTGCGGCACCAAATGGCACGGGACACATCAAAGCTGGTCTGAACTATGCCATGAGTCTTCATGCCATCGTAGATGCGCACAATCAAGGATATGCAGAGAATATGTATCTGGATCCAAAGACTCGTACAAAAGTAGAAGAGACAGGTGGGGCAAACTTTATCTTCGTTACAAAAGACGGAAAGATTGTTACACCAAAGTCTGACAGTATTTTGCCTTCTATTACAAGACGTTCTCTTGTCGCTATTGCAAGAGATCACCTTGGCATGGAAGTGGAAGAGCGTGAAGTATACTTGGATGAAGTACCAGATTTTGCAGAGTGTGGACTTTGTGGAACCGCAGCGGTTATTTCACCAGTAGGAAAAATCGTAGATCATGGAAAAGAAATTTGCCTTCCAAGTGGTATGGAGAAAATGGGTGAAGTAACCCAGACACTCTATGATACATTGACAGGTATGCAGATGGGACGCATCGAAGCACCAGAAGGCTGGATTAAAGTATTGAAGTAGAAAACCGTGTAGAAGCGGAAGAGAGCCGATTGCTGCGGAATGGTTCGCAGATACTGGCTCTCTTTTGACGTGTGTCGGATGGCCATCGTGTTATGAAATTGCAATTTATAAAATAATATTCAGAAAGAAGGAAAAAAATATGGAAACAATCGCTAGTTTTACAGTAGATCATTTGAAATTATTACCAGGTGTATACGTGTCAAGAAAGGACTGTACGGGGAATGACATCGTTACCACCTTTGACATTCGTATGACTCGTCCTAACTTTGAGCCAGTGATGAATACGGCGGAGATTCACGCCTTGGAGCACCTTGGTGCTACTTTTTTGCGAAATCACGATACCATGAGTGACAAGATTGTATACTTTGGTCCAATGGGATGTCGTACTGGTTTTTATTTGATTCTTGCCGGAGAATATGAGTCCGTGGATGTTGTGCCACTTCTGAAAGAAATGTTTACTTTTGTGAAGGATTATGAAGGCGAGATTCCAGGAGCTTCCCCTGTGGAGTGTGGAAACTATCTGGACCTCAATCTTCCAATGGCAAAATATCTGGCAGAGAAGTATTTGACAGAGGTGTTAGAGGAAATCACGGAAGAACGCCTCGTGTATTAAGAAGGGCCACGGTCATCATTTCACTATGAGTTGCATACTTATATAAAAAAGAGTGCAATGCAGGAGCTGGATACGATGCTTGGATGGGAAGGGCGGATTTTGGACAATAAAAGTATATTGATGATCAAAGCGGCGCTTCCTTTTTTTGATATCCCAGTGGGTGAGACCATTGATCTGGAGGGGCTTCTTCGAGCAATTCGTTGCTTTTGTCAGGAGCGGGAGCAAAAGATAATTGACATGCTTTTGAATCTGTTTATGATGAAGCGGGTATTTTCCATGATGAGCATGTTCAATGAGTTGCATGCCACGGGGGAATCTGGCAACAATGGCATGGATTCCATGTTGGAGCTATTGAAAAGTCAGATGCCAAAAGAGCAGCAGGAAATGTTTGAAATGATGTCGATGATGATGTCAGCGGCAGGGGATTTTTCAGAGGAATCGGAGTCCCCTAATAAGGAGACTCCGGATGATTCGGAGGAACACCCCGAGGAAGAGGGGATTCCTGATATCTGGCGAAGCATTGTGGGAAACAATGAAGAGGGGAATTTTGATGACAGACCACAATGATATTTTTCAAAACATGCACCCGGTTAAAGCTCAGATCATTAAGGAACTGGAAGAAAAGTCCAGAGGAAAAGACAAGAAGCAAGTGGCGCCATTGATTATGGAAGCTATGCAACGATTGCGGGCGCAGAATCTTACTTTTTCTCCTGAGGAGGTTCAGGTGCTGCTTGGAATCCTGACCAAGGATATGACGCCCGAGGAGCGAAAAAAAGTGGAAATGATGAAGAAAATCATGAAGGATAAAGGAAAAAAATAATGGCAGAGAAAACAAATGTGATGAGGGTATTGGAACAGAAAAAGGTTCCATATCAAAGTTATTGTTATACAGACACCGGCGCCGTAGGCGGAGAAGAAGTGGCTGCGGCGCTGGGGCAAAATCCAGACCAGGTGTTTAAAACGCTTGTGACGGAGGGGAAGAGTAAAAATAATTATGTGTTTGTTATCCCGGTAAACGGCGAGCTGGATTTGAAAAAGGCAGCAAAGACAGTGGGGGAAAAGGCGATACAGATGATCAAGCAAAAGGAACTTTTGCCTCTCACCGGATATGTCCATGGTGGATGTTCGCCTATTGGGATGAAGAAAAATTTCCAGACCGTAATCCATATGACAGCGGCGAGCTATGATACCATCTTTTTTAGTGCAGGAAAGATAGGCTATCAGGTCGAAGTTTCGCCAGAGGATTTGAAAAAAGTGATTCGCTATGAGGAGGCGGACTTGCTGGTGTAATCATTGACAGAAATCGGTATTCTAGATATAATATTTATATCAAAATATGAGAAAAGTATTATAAAAGGAGGAAACCGGTATGACAAAGAAAACAGATGATATGCAGATGCTTCAGGCATATGTAGAAGCACGGACAAAAGGTATAGAGATAGCGGTTCCTGCAGTAAAATCCATAGGGGCAAAGAAGTTTTTAGAGACAATTGATCGAGTGCTGGAATTTCAGCAAACTGCGATTCATGAGTCCAAAGAAGTCATGCAAGTATCCAGCAAGATTTCGAACTTTGATGTAGAGATGTCCTATATGGCGGATTATCTGGCAGACTTTGCAAATAACTTGGCAGATCTTTCTCAGTCCAATCTGGCCATCGTGGAAGAAACCACAGCTACCATGGGTCAGGTGATGGACAATGTGGGATACACATCCGAACGTTTGGAGCAGCTTTCTCGAGAAAGTCGTGCGTTGACAGAGAAAAATAACGAGGCGCGGATTCTGTTGCAAGAGGTTGCCGTATTGAAGGAAGACGTTATGAAGGATACGGATCAGATGAGCGATCAGATTATGAATCTTGTTGATTTGGTGCGCGAAATCGAAGGTATTGTGGATAGTGTCCAGGGAATTGCGGCCCAGACCAACCTTTTGGCATTGAATGCGTCCATCGAGGCGGCGAGAGCTGGCGAGCAGGGAAAAGGATTTGCTGTGGTGGCTGGCGAGGTTGGAAAGCTGGCAGAAAATACGCAGAGGGAATTGGATTCCATGCGTCAATTCGTGAAGAAGATTTTAGTTGCGTCGAAGGCGGGACATGAAAGTACAAAACAGGCAGCGCAATCCACACAGGATATGAGTGGAAAAATTGATGTTGTATTTAAGACAGTAGGCGAAAATATTGATATGCTGGATCTGGTGGCAAAAGATGTGAATGCCATGGACGAGTATATGAAAATGGTAGAGGTAGCATCCCAAGATGTCAATGCTGCCATGGAGCAGTGTAGTCAGGATGCAGAGGACATTACACGTCTTACGGTAAAAGTAAGCGAGTTGGCAGACGAGACACAGAAAGTTTCGGATCAGATCGAATTCATTGATGAACATTTGACTACCAGTACCAATCTGCTTTATAAAGGCTTGAACACAGGAATTACCATGTTGTCCAACGATGACTTCATTGATATTTTGAAAGCGTCCAAGGGAGCTCACAAGGATTGGGAAAAGAAAGCGGTAACAATGGCAAATGAAATGCGCTCTCAGCCAATCCAGATGAATGGGAATAAATGTGCCTTTGGTCATTATTACAATGCAATTAATATGACACATCCAAAACTTGTGGATGCATGGACCGAGTTGGATGAGGTGCATAAGACATTCCATCAGATGGGTAAAAGAATTATAGAGGCCATTGATGCCAACAGCACAGAGGATGCTTCGAAGTGGGCTGGAGAATGTGAGACTCTTTCCGCAAAGGTAATTGGAATTTTGGATACCATGATTACCACGGTTGAGGAAATGAGTGCGCAGGGTGAGTCGGTGTTCTAGTGTAAAAATAGAAAATAAATAATAATGAAATAGAGTCCTTGGTTTGGCGAATAGCTGGGTCAGGGACTTTTCTATATTAAAACGATTTGAAAATTATTAGCACTCACTCTTGACGAGTGCTAATAGATGTGATATAACAAAGATGTAGAGTTAGAATAACGCACTGAAAGGGAGGGCTTTTCTATGAATATTACAAAATTTACACAAAAGTCAATTGAGATTTTGAATGGCCTTGAGAAAGTTGCATATGATTTTGGGGCACAAGAAATCGTGCAGGAGCATTTGTTGTACGGGATGCTCACTATTGAAGATAGTCTTTTAAAGAAATTGATTGAGAAAATGGAGATTGATGGGGATGTGTTCCTTGCTCAAGTAGAGGGATTGGTAAGGAGACGTCCACAGGTCAGTGGTGGACAGGTATACATCGGGGAGGCGCTAAATAAAGTGTTGGTGTATGCGGAAAATGAAGCCAAGGCACTGGGGGATGAATATGTGTCGGTAGAACATTTATTCTTAAGCCTACTTCGTAAGCCGTCACAGGAAGTAAAGCAATTATTTAAGGATTTCCAGATTGATCGCGAGAGATTTTTGCAGGCCCTTGCGAAAGTACGTGGAAATCAGAAAGTAACCACAGATAATCCAGAGGCGATTTATGACAGTTTGAGCAAATACGGATACGATCTGGTGGAGCGAGCAAGACAGCAGAAGCTTGATCCCGTGATCGGCAGGGACTCGGAAATTCGTAATATGATCCGTATTTTATCACGAAAGTCAAAAAACAATCCGGTGATGATCGGTGAGCCTGGTGTGGGTAAGACGGCAGCAGTGGAGGGTCTTGCCCAGCGAATTGTTCGGGGGGATGTGCCGGATGCGCTGAAGAATAAGCAAATCTTTGCGCTGGATATGGGCTCCCTGGTGGCTGGTGCCAAGTACCGCGGTGAATTTGAGGAACGTCTGAAAGCGGTGCTGGAAGAAGTGAAGGAAAGCGATGGGCAGATCATTCTCTTTGTGGATGAGTTGCATACCATCGTAGGAGCCGGGAAGACCGATGGTGCCATGGACGCTGGCAATATGCTAAAGCCAATGCTTGCCCGTGGCGAGCTTCATTGCATCGGTGCTACAACACTGGATGAGTACCGCATGTATATTGAGAAAGATGCGGCATTGGAGCGTCGATTCCAGCCCGTTCTGGTGGACGAGCCAACGGTGGAAGATACCATTTCCATCTTGCGTGGATTGAAAGATCGTTATGAGATTTTTCATGGTGTAAAGATTATGGATGCCGCTTTGGTAAGCGCAGCTGTACTTTCAGACCGCTATATATCGGATCGTTTCTTGCCGGATAAGGCAATCGACCTGGTGGACGAGGCCTGTGCATTGATTAAGACTGAGCTGGATTCCATGCCAACCGAACTTGACGATGTGAAACGTCGTATCATGCAGATGGAGATCGAAGAAGCGGCGTTGAAAAAAGAGACAGACAAACTTAGTCAGGAGCGTCTGGCAAATCTCCAAAAGGAGCTGGCAGAAGAGCGAGAGATATTTGCCGGGGCAAAGGCAAAGTGGGACAATGAAAAGAGCGTGGTGGAGAAAGTCCACAACTTAAAGGCAGAGTTGGAAGCGGTAAATAACCAGATTGAAGTGGCGAAGAACAGTTACGATCTGGAAAAGGCAGCACAACTTCAATACGGAGATTTGCCACGGATTCAGAAGCAGTTAGCAGAGGCAGAGGAGAAAGCAAAGAACAATGAGCAGTCCATGGTGCACGAGAGTGTGTCGGAGGAAGAAATTGCGAAAATCGTGTCTCGCTGGACGGGAATTCCGGTGGCTAAATTAACGGAGTCAGAGCGAAAGAAAACGTTGCAGTTGGCAGATGCCTTGCATGAGCGTGTCATCGGCCAGGAGGAAGGTGTGACGAAGGTAACGGAGGCCATTCTTCGTTCCAAAGCGGGAATCAAGGATCCGGAGAAACCAATTGGTTCCTTCTTATTCCTCGGACCAACTGGTGTGGGAAAAACGGAGTTAGCAAAAAGCCTTGCGCAGAATCTATTTGACAATGAGCAAAATATGGTGCGTATCGACATGAGTGAGTATATGGAGAAGCATTCGGTGTCACGACTCATCGGAGCGCCTCCGGGATACGTGGGATACGAAGAAGGGGGCCAGCTGACAGAGGCGGTTCGCCGGAAACCATATTCCGTAGTGCTGTTTGACGAGATAGAGAAAGCGCACCCAGATGTATTCAATGTATTTTTGCAGATTTTGGATGACGGACGTGTGACGGATTCCCAAGGTCGTACCGTGGACTTTAAAAATACGATTTTGATCATGACATCGAATCTTGGTGCGGAGTATCTGCTGGATGGAATCAGCGAAGACGGAACCATACAGCCAGAGGCAGAGGAGCTTGTGAATGAGCGGCTTCGTATGAGCTTTAAGCCAGAGTTCCTCAATCGTCTGGATGAGATCATCATGTTTAAGCCACTGACCCGAGAAAACATTCGTGGCATCATTCATTTGTTGATGAAGGAATTGAATGAGCGTTTGGCGGATCGGGAGCTTTCGGTACAACTGACCGAGGCGGCTATGGACAAGGTAGTGGAAGAGGCCTATGAGCCAGCCTATGGCGCCAGACCGCTGAAACGATATTTGCAAAAACATGTGGAAACATTGCTTGCGAAAAAAATATTGGCGGATGAGCTTGAGCCGGGACAGTGCTTTGTCATCGAGGCGGAAATGTTATAAGAGAATAAATAGAGAAGCCCTCGGGTTCCTGTGGTGGAATCCGGGGGCTTTGTGTGTAAGTTTGTTTTTAAAGGCTTGTCCCTATACCTTCTAAATATATTCCGCTTTCTTCATCATGTAAATCAAATAAATACATAAATAATTTTTTGCCATGACGTTCTTTTCTTACATTTGGTAGCGATTTATAAATGTCAGTTAGCCATTTAGGAACTTTGCCAAAAGGACCATATGATCCTATTTCATTATAATATGCTAATGCAATTCTTTCTTGATAATCGGAAATATTAAGTACATATTCATTTCTGAAACTTACATACTTAATACTGTCATTCTGAGAAAGAACTACCGTGTCACCGTCAACCATATCTTTGTCAGAGTCAGAAAACTTAACTTTTACTATACCGGCAGCAGCTTTTTGAGCGGCTGCTCTTTTTTCGGTACTTACTTGAACTTCATTATACTTTTTATTGCTCTTTTGGGCTCTATTAGTTGTACTAGTCGTTTTTACTTTTACTCGGATTTTAGTACTTTTCTTACCGGGGGCCTTGATTGTGACTTTTGCATTTCCAGTTTTCTTTGCCTTCAAGATTACTTTCGAGCCCTTCTTTTTTGCCATTACAATACTTTTCTTAGAGCTTTTAACAGTAAAGTTTTTTGCATTTTTAACTTTGACTGTTTTCTTTTTCCCCATTATAATTGTAACTTTTTTAGCGCTTACTTTAATGGATTTTGGGGAAGCCGCTACCATGCTCCTACTTGAAGTTCCAATAACAGAAATTGCTGTCACAATTATGATAGTGGATTTTGTGAGTTTATTCATTGTAGTACCCATTCCTTTCAGCTTTTCATACAGTATTAATACCACAAGGGGCTATTACTTACAGCCCCTTGCAATATTAACGAGATTATTTCTGCTAATCTTTACTATGGATTTACGCGTAGCCAATGGGAGTTTTTCTTTCCTTTTAGATAATATGAAGTATCACCATAGCGGAAAGGCGTTCCCTCCTCATCTTCTCGATACAAATTTTTTTTCACTTTCGACAATTTTGTTGCTTCAAAAAAAGTTGCATCCACGTCAGTTACTCCGATAGATCTATCTTCCTGTACACGAATCGTTTTTCCGTACTCTGCATTGCGCCCAAGTAATCCAATGGATAATCCGGTATAATCTTTTGGGTATGTTACCTGGAACTTGACGGTAGCAGTTTTGGCAAGTTTGATCCAGCCATTTTTGCATTTAAATTTTTTGGTTCCAGAAGATTTGTTTTTAAGTGTTTTAACTGTAACATCAAAATCATTTTTTCCTTCCAAAGAAACTCCTGTATTATAATCAACTACGGCATAACCGTTTACAAAAGGAACATAAGCATAATCCTTTTGTAATTTAACATAACACGTCTTGAGAATCTTATCCACTTGTTTTTTTGTTGGTGTCCACTTGCGAGTTACAGTGTAACCTACTGTGAGTTTATTGTATTTGTCATCGGCTGCGTTTTCTATTTTATAGGTAGTCATTTTTACGTTAAATTTTTTGTGACCAATTCCAGGATAGTTAGCAGTTAATGTTACATTCTTATTCTTTTTTAAGTCCCATTTTAGATTTAGTGACTTCATATAATTGTTACTAGATGCCTCCATATATTGGGGGCGGCTTGGGGCAATGACAGAAGTTATTAACAATGTCATTGTTAGTAGTGTAGTAATGATTTTTTTCATATTAAGGTTCCTCACTTTCTTACTTTGTTAGTTTATAGCATTCTTGTATTTGTAGTTTATTGATGAAGTAATCTTATACTTCTTCTGCCAGATTTTCTCTGCTTTTTTTGCATTTGCCATCTCTTTGGATGTGCTAGGAGTAAGCATTTTTTCTTCTTTATATTTTCCAGAAGAATATTTGTAGAGGGCAGAAAATGTACTACTACCAGATACGGAAATATATTTTTTGTTTTTGGATATCATGTAAGGTACGCCACTTATCGTAGCCATCTTCATTACCTTTTTTCCATTTTGGAAGAATATATCTGTCTGTGTACAATCTGCTGAAAAGCCACTTACATAGACAAACAAGGCTTTTTTTATGCCGTATGCCGTTTTGATTTTATGACGTGCGACATAAATACCAGAACCAGCCTTTTCCGTACATGTTTTTTGGTAATGCCTTTCAACAGCACTTAATGATTTGTACGATGTTGCGTTATGGCTGGCTGCAGTTTTCGTTGAATTCTTTTTGCGGAAATAGTATTTGGATTCCGTTCCATTTTCGTAGATACGTAAATAGTTTTTGTGTACGCCTACAAATTGAACCATTCCATATTCTTTATCCTTTGCAGCTTTGGTACAAATTTTTTTCGCTTTTGTTCCATTGGGATTACAAGAGTACACGGTCATCTTGGTCAACCCTTTTTGGGTATAGGAGCTATAGTAAAATTTCTTTCCATACACCGCTGTGTCAAAGCCGTAGTTGGTAAGAGTCTTTACTTTTTTTACTCCGTTGTTTGTAAACTTGTACAGATATAGCGGGGCAGTGCTGATATCGGTGCGGCCGCCACTTTCTGCGATAAAATACTGACCGATGATTTGGACGATTGATATACCGGTTCCTAACTTTTTGAGTTGGTTGCTAGACGCATTGTACATGTAAAGAACAGAAGGGGAGGCTTCAATGCGTTGATTGATATATATTCTGTTCTTGCGTGCTACACATATTTCGTAGGAAGACATGTCATTCGGATCCTTAAATTTCTTGATTTTTTTCTTGGCTGAGTTTCCTTTTTCTTTGTATAATGTATCATTGCTGATGGAGAAAGTTGTGTTACCTTTGCTACAGCTTTTTCCGTCTGCGGATACATTATAATTGTTGCCTTTTGCGCTTACATCTTCTGTGGAGAAAAGAGCAAAGCATATTACCAAAAGAAATAGGTAGGTTAGTGAGCTTAGTTTCTTCAAAATTAATTCCTCCTTTTGTGTGAAAAGTTACTTTATTTTACGCGAAATGATTTTCTCAAAGATTTGTAATCGGATTTTGAAACAGATATCTTTATTTTGTTGCGGGATCTCAATTTCTTCTTCAATTTAACAACAAATTTTCCAGTATTTTTTGAAGTTACGGTATATTTCTTTTTCTTTATGGTAACTTTAACTTTAGCATTCGAAACGGTTCTACCGATGATTTTTTTGGTACCCTTTTTGTATTTTGTTAATTTAAGTGTGGAAATTGCTTTCTTTTCTCCAATTACTTTTACAGAATAGTTGGCTGAGGTGACATTACTACTTCCGGTTTCTAACCAGATGTAGATACGCTGTCCTTTTCCTGTTGCTGTAAATGAGGCATCGGTATTGTGAGCGGATACTGTAACATCGGACATTTTGATGCGGTTACCGTTTGTATACAGTACCTTTGTCTGATTGTCACTGTTAACGGTAAAGGTATATTTTCTGTTATCCTTTGGCAAATCGATGAAAAAGAAGTCCATATCATCGTTGTATTCTAGTTTACCATTTTTTCTTTGGTTCACGCCGATAGCTTCAGCGTTTTCGAATGTTCCCCAGTTGTCGTCGGTGGTACTTTCGATGGATAAGGCGAAGTTGCCTTCTGAACTGACTAGGGATGGATATAGTTTAAGGTAATAAGTGGTACCAGCAGTCAAAACTCGATTGTTTTTTAGATATGTGCCAGAATTAGCAGATTTAGTTATGAAATATGCGGACTCGCCAGGTGACCAACTATCCGATAATAGAGAGTCTCCTTGTGAATCGCATATGTCCATTTTTATATTCCAAATATCTTGTGAATAATATGACATGGAAAATTTCATCCACTGATTTCCAACATCAGCAGGTACTGTAAATTTAAAGTAATGCGTTTCATAGTCAATATCATTAAAGGTTCCTGTCAGACTTTCCCCAATGTTAATCGGTGTGGCACCCGCCATGGTGGTGTTGTCAGTAAAGGCTTTGACAGTCTTTGATTGACTAGGTGTTAAGGCTGCTCCTACCAGTAATACAAGTGCAAGCAGCAGACTAAGTATTCTTTTTAATCCATTTTTCATATTGTGTATCCTCGCTTTCTTTTATTTTATATAATAGTATAACAAAAAATTCAACCAAAATCAACCTAGAGTATACAAGTCAACCCAAAAGAGACATTGCTTTTATATACTATATTTAGGAGTGAGTGCCATGCAATATTTTGGAGAGAAGTTAAGAGCATTACGTTTGGAAAAACATATGACGCAGGAACAGTTAGCGCAAAAGCTGGAGTTAGTAAAGGGAACGGTTTCTGCATATGAACAAGGGAAAAAGTACCCATCTATTGAGGTGCTTGTTAAGTTGTGCACGATTTTCGGGATTTCTTCCGATTATTTATTGGGACTCTCAGATGATATGCAGTTGATGAAAGCCGAGTTGACAGATGATCAAATGAGTATGGTTAGAAAATTAATACGGGAGTTAGAGCAGTACAATGCATTGAAAAATACTCAAAAATGAAGATGAGAGCTACCTATGAAAATGTAATAAATAGAGAAGCCCTCGGGTTCCTGTGGTGGAATCCGGGGGCTTTGTGGCTATTACTTACAGAATTGCTTATCAAAGTCCTTATTAAATGCGTAGAAGTTTTTGCTATCCAGCTCATCTTGAATCAAGCGAAGGCTTTCGCCGAATCGCTGATAGTGAACCAATTCGCGCTGGCGCAAATATTTGATAGGGTCGCACACATCGGGGTCTTTTACGAGACGGAGGATGTTGTCGTAGGTCAGGCGGGCTTTCTGTTCTGCTGCCAAGTCCTCATGAAGGTCTGCAATGGGATCCCCGGTGGATTGGATCATGCTGGCACTCCATGGCTCGCCGGAAGCAGCCTGTGGCCACAAACCGATGGTGTGGTCCACGTAGTAAGGGGCGAAGCCCTGCTCTTGCAATTCCTCTGCGGTGAGGTTCTTGGTGAGCTGGTGGATGATGGCACACACAATTTCCATGTGAGCCAGTTCTTCGGTACCGAGTTTGGAGGTGAAATTGCACCAAGGAGGGGAATTTATTTTTTTTATTGCATAAATTGTATAGATATATTTCGAGTTGAGATGATTAGATAATGCAAGAAAAAGCAGAAAAATTAAATGTATGTGAGGATAGAAAGAAATTTCACGACACATTGAAAGATGGAATTTATAAACAACTTCACAAAGAGAAATTACTTACCGATGTGGAACTAAACATTCTTTTGCAAAAAAATAGAAAATCTAGTTTACGCATCATAAGGTAGTGTGTATAATTATTTTATGATGTGCTTGACCATATTCTGGAGGTAGCACAATGTCAAACAATCTATTACGAGTTGCAGCATATGCAAGAGTATCTACAGATAAGGAAGATCAGATAAATTCCCTAGCGAGTCAAAAAAAATATTTTGCAGATTACATTAGGCATCATAAAGGCTGGACACTATCTCGCGTTTATTATGATGAGGGTGTAAGTGGAACACAGACGAAAAAAAGAGCAGGATTTAATCAAATGATAAACAATGCCTTGTTGGGAGAGGTTGATTTGATTCTGACCAAAGAGGTTTGTCGTTTTGCACGAAATACAGTGGACACTTTGTCGTACACGCGGAAACTCAAAGAGGCCGGCGTGGGCGTCGTATTTACGATTGATAATATTGATACAAGAGATAGCGATGGAGAGTTGCGTTTGACAATTATGGCGAGTATTGCACAGGAAGAGAGTCGCAAGACTTCGGAGCGCGTCAAATGGGGGCAAAAACGAAGGATGGAGCAAGGAATTGTTTTCGGACGCGATATGCTAGGCTATACAGTGAAGGATGGTGTGCTTTCCATTAATGAAGAAGAAGTTCCGGTGGTGCGAGCTATTTTCCACAAATACACCAACGAAGGAAAAGGCACTCACATCATTGCTAGAGAGCTAATGGAAGAAGGGCTAAGACCAAAACGGCTCTCTGGGTGGTCGAACAACGTCATTCTTCGGGCTTTGCGAAACGAAAAATATGTGGGGGATTTATGCCAGAAAAAAACGTATACACCAAATTATTTGACCCATGAGAAGAAAATAAATAATGGAGCGGAGGAGAAGGTGTATATCAAAAACCATCATGAAGCTATTATCGATCGGGATTTGTGGGATAGGACACAGGAAGAACTTTCCAGACGTTCATTGAAGGCAGATAATAAGACAAAGCACAGTAATCGTTATTGGTGCAGTGGGAAAATACATTGTGGGGAATGTGGCAGTCGATATGTAAGCAGAACGAAGAAGTTGCCAGGTGGTACATACAAGGCATGGCGGTGTTATCAGACAGCAACACATGGTTCATTAAAAATGGATGTGGCTGGAAAAGAAATGGGATGCAACAACAATTTAATTAATGATAGAGCTTTGCTTGCTTGTATGACATATTGTGTCAAGCTCTTGTGTGATGATCGGAATGAATTACGAAGAGAAATATTATCTTGTGTTAAGGAAGTGTGTGGAACGAAGGAAACCATTTTTGATAAAGACAAGATACATCGAAAGCTGGAAGGCATCGAGACAAAAAAACGAAAATCTTTTGATGCTCTTCTTGATGGAATTCTTACCAAAGAAGAATGGGAACGGCAATCCCAGTGGTACGACAAAGAAGGGGAGCGTCTTCAAGCATTGCTAATAGAAAATGAGCATCGGAATCAGCAATTCAGCAAACTTGAAGAGCGTATGGATGAGCTAGAGAAAACGGTGGACAGGATTCTTTCTTTTTGCGGGGGAAATGAGATGCTGTATCGGGAAATTTTGGGGCGAATTGACATTTATCATGAAACGGAAAAAGGGCGTAATCGACTTGTGGTATGGCTGAAAAGTCTTTCTTTTGGCATTGAATTGAAAATTAAATCTTCCGGCAAAGGGAAAGAATATCATACGGACATATTGGAAAGTAAATTTGTGAATGAGATATTAGAGGAAAGGGATGAGATACGAAATGGATAGAAATGTGAGCATTATTGAAGATTTGGAAGGGAAAAAGATTGTTATTATCCATGATATTTATTTTCGGGGCAAGCGAAAGATCAATTGGGATGATGTGGAAAAATATCTGAAACAGTACATAGGAGAGTTTTTTGAAGTTTTGGAAACAGGAGATGTAATTTATCTGGGAAACGATTTGCCCTTCCTGTATTTGACGAAAATGGAGATGTGGAGAGATATAATATGTTTTATGCAGAATTACTAGTTCGTCATGATAGAAATGGAAAATTGTATTTGTATGATATTGTGAATATAAAAAGAGAAACGGGCACCCCGCTTGGCTACAAAGAGTAATCTTTGCACGTACGGTAAAAAACCCATTTCTTCTAAATGTTATTTTATTATAGGAAGAGATTATTGTCAAGAAATAGAAAGATCTTATACTATCAAGTTGCGTGGAGGTGTTCTTAGGTAGGACAATCTTTTGGGGCATTTTCAGTACCGATACACCAATATCCGTCAAAACACCAGCTACCTTACGGTTGGTGTTGGAGTAGCGCTGGGAGAGATAACGCATGGCTGCTCCGACCTCTCCGTCGGGACCTCCGAACTGACTAATGATCACTTTTGCCAATTGAGCATTTGGTCTTGCAATATTTACCGGATATTGCAATCGTTTTTCATAATTCCACATTTCCTAGCAACCCCCTTCCCAAGGCCATGGACCTTCTACCCAACTCCAACAGCCATTTTCAATATTAACATTTTCATTTACAAGAGGTCCAAAATACTTTGTGTATTCTTTACGTGCCTCTTTGTACATTTTTTTATACTTTTCGTAGTACATCAAAGCATCTTGATCTTTCGGATGGGTATCCAGATAAAGGACGATATCGTCGATGGCAAAGCCCAGTTCCTGAATGTAACGCATCATTTTGGCGCGGTCAGACGGATTCATTTCATTCCCCTCCTATAATACGTGTTGTTGTACCCCATGTCTTTGCTGTCTCGGCGATTATAGAAGGCGCAGGCGGCTTTTGTGCCTTCAAATGGAAGCACCAATTCTTCAAAGATGGAGCCGTGTTTTAAACCACTGCAGCCGTCCATTACATTTTGCCAAGTCTGCCAAGGAACGTAAGCCATAGCCAGACTTTTTCTCTGCTTGTACTGTGAAGCGGGTTGCATAGTAGCGCCGGCATTGTCACAGCCACAAGAGTTGGAATATTGATTATTCATGGAAATTCTCCTTTTGTCTTTTTACTATAATTTATGACAAAATTCGCAGAAGGTGCGAAGGACAATGGATTTATTTTGTGAGAATTTTGGCCACGAGATGGGAGAGTCCACAAGTGATTGCCAGTGGTAGAAAGATTTCATACTGACAAGTGAATTCGCAGAGCAAAAACACACCAGTAAGCGGTGCGCCGATAACAGCGGTAAAGAATCCGGCCATACTTGGAATGATCCAGTTCAGAGGAGTGATTTCCAGAGAAGGAAAGAGTGTATTTGCTATCATTGCGAAACATTGTCCCAGACAACCACCAATGGTGAGAAGAGGGAACACCGTGCCACCAGGTAATCCGGAACCAGAGGAAAGCATGGAGAAAAGATATTTGGCAAAGGCCAAATAGCAAAGAGTTCGCAGAGTCACAGAAGGAGTTGCCATAACGGCGAGAAGATTGGTGCCACCGCCTGTGATTTCTGGAAGATAGTATCCTGTTATTCCAGCAAGGACAAAAGCAAAGATCCACAGAGCCAGCTGGGAAAAGCCGTTCTTTGTGGAAAACTTTTTCGTAAAATAGGTTAGGGAGCCGGCATAAAATGTGCCAAGGAGCCCCATGAAAATGCCAAGTACAGCAAAGGAGAGATAGTCTAAGGGATTGGCAGTGATGAGAGAAAAGGAAACGATAGGCGCATGGCCATACACGCAAGTGCTAACCCAGAAGGCGGCTAGGGACGCAGAAAGAATGGATACCAAGGAAATGCCAGGTGTCTTTTTCATTTTTTCTATGGCGAAAAAAAACCCTGCCACGGGAGCATTGAAAAGCGCAGAAAGTCCTGCGGCTGCTCCAGCACGAATTCCTTCGGAAGTTGGAATCTTTGGTTGTGGTTGGTAGAAAAACAAACGATGGATATTGTATGTGATTTTAGAAATTCCCTTTCCGGCCATGGCACCCAGTTCGATGGCAGGTCCAGCTTTTCCTAAAGAGAAACCAGCGAGAAGGCATAGCGGTGCCGTAATGAGTTTGCCAAGGATGACCCGGTCCCAAGTGCTGTCTTGCAACTCGGCCGCTTCCTGGACCGCATGGGGAATACCGCCACCACGCGCATGTTTTTCCCATCGAATACTCATATGAACGATAAAAGCCAATACAACAAGCCCTGCGCACCAGAGGGGAAGGGCAAACGGGTTTCCGTTGTGAATGAACGGGAAAATATATTTATTGAGTGCTTTGTCGCAGATGGTAATAAGGTATCGATAAAGGCAGATGACGCCACCCGCCAGAAGTCCGGTTAGAATCCCTGTGAACAATCTGCTAAATATGTATTTTCTTTTGTTCATAAAAAACCTCTTTTCTCTATATTATATCATAGATTAGCAAGAAAGAAAATTTGTTGAAAAAATTTTTCAAAAAGTGTTGACATTTGTCGATTCATATTGTATTATATCAATAACAGTAACGATTACTAATATCAATAATAAAAATAAAGGAGAGATTTACTATGAAAAAATTTGTTTGTTCCGTATGTGGTTATGTTCATGAAGGAGATGCAGCACCAGAAAAGTGCCCACAGTGTAATGTACCAGCTGAGAAATTCAACGAGCAGAAAGAAGGCGAGTTGAGCTGGGCAGCAGAGCATGTAGTAGGAGTAGCAAAAGGAGTAAGCGAGGACATCCTTGCAGACCTTCGTGCAAACTTCGAAGGAGAGTGTTCTGAGGTAGGTATGTATCTTGCAATGGCTCGTGTAGCTCATAGAGAAGGTTATCCAGAAATCGGACTTTACTGGGAGAAAGCAGCTTGGGAAGAAGCAGAGCATGCAGCAAAATTCGCAGAGCTTCTGGGAGAAGTGGTAACGGATAGCACAAAGAAAAATCTTGAGATGCGTGTGGCAGCAGAGAATGGTGCAACAGCAGGAAAATTTGATCTTGCAAAACGTGCGAAAGAGCAGAACCTCGATGCAATCCATGACACTGTACATGAGATGGCAAGAGATGAGGCTCGTCACGGAAAAGCATTTGAAGGTTTGTTAAAGAGATATTTTGGATAATAAAAATCATTGTCTATATAGGAGGTATTTGTTATGGATATGAACGAAACAATTTGCTTTTGTATGGGAGTAACTGCTGGGGATATTAAAGCAGCAGTAGAGGCAGGCGCAACAACAGTAGAAGCAGTACAGGAGGCGACTTCTGCTGGTACTGTATGCGGTGGTTGTGTTGATAGAATTGCAGAATTGGTAGCAGAGTTTACTGCATAATCTAGCAGTGCTATGCGCCTCGATTGAAGAAATGAGGTGAGAATATATGGCAGGAATGAAATATAGTAAGCAGCGTGAGGCGATTCTCACCTACTTGCGCTCCACCAAGTCGCATCCAACGGCGGAAACCGTATATATGACGATTCGGGAGGAGTTTCCTAAGATAAGTCTGGGAACCGTATATCGCAACCTGAATTTGCTTGCCGATTGTGGTGAAATTCTTCGGTTGGACTGCGGTGACGGGATTGATCATTTTGATGCTACGGTAGCACCACATCATCATTTTATATGTAAAAAGTGTGGGTGCGTGTTGGATCTGGATATGCCATCCATCGATAGCATTAATGACACCGCTGCTACAAATTTTGATGGAGAGATTGAAGGACATCAAATTTACTTTTATGGCAGATGTAAAGAGTGTCTGTAGGTACGATGTAATTTTGACAGAAATGTCACCATATAAAATAATTTAATTAAAAGGAGAGAATCGATATGAAAAAATTTGTTTGTTCCGTATGTGGTTATGTTCATGAAGGAGATGCAGCACCAGAGAAGTGCCCACAGTGTAATGTACCAGCTGAGAAATTCAACGAGCAGAAAGAAGGCGAGTTGAGCTGGGCAGCAGAGCACGTAGTAGGAGTAGCAAAAGGAGTAAGCGAGGATATCCTTGCAGACCTTCGTGCAAACTTTGAGGGAGAGTGCTCCGAAGTAGGTATGTATCTTGCAATGGCTCGCGTAGCTCATAGAGAAGGATATCCAGAAATCGGACTTTACTGGGAGAAAGCAGCTTGGGAAGAAGCAGAGCATGCAGCAAAATTTGCAGAACTTTTAGGAGAAGTTGTAACAGATAGCACAAAGAAAAACCTTGAGATGCGTGTGGCAGCAGAAAATGGTGCAACAGCAGGAAAATTTGATCTTGCAAAACGTGCGAAAGAGCAGAATCTTGATGCAATCCATGACACCGTACATGAGATGGCAAGAGACGAAGCTAGACACGGAAAAGCATTCGCTGGATTGTTGCAGCGATACTTTGGTTAAGCTACAAGCCATGCAATAAATCGGAAACAGCACATCACGAGCTCGCTCGTTGGATGTGCTGTTTTTGATTTATTATACGGCGACAGCCGCCCATGAGGACGGAGCAAAGCGAAGTCCGAATGGGGCATGGCTTGTAGCGTAGCGGAGATTGGGCGCCAGCCCCCAGCGAGATGCAGCAAAGCGGAAAAGAGTGTGTTCATTTTTTCCACGATATGATACAATTAGATTAGAAATTTAGTATGAAATAGGAGGAATGAAAAATGAAGAATTTTAATGCTTCTAATTCGCAGTTTGTCGGTGTTGTACCATTGGTGCTTGAGCAATTTTGTGAACATCCTAAACGTAAGGCACAACTTTGGACAGAGACATATGGTACCATTCGATCAATGGTGGTCTCTGTAGAGGGAAATACATTGTATTATTACCTTGGCACAGACAAAGGTTTTGTGCAATATGCCATTATTCCAGAGTGCAGTCATGTAAAGAAGGAATGGGCAGAAAATAAGACACTTAACATGGCGTTGTTTCGTGATGCTGTGATGCCAGAATATTTGACATGGAGTATTATGGAATTTTTGACATCGTCCACTTCGCTAGGTGGTGGATTCGGGCAGCGAGTTCCAGGAACAAATGGATTCTTACGCATGAAAGGGAAACATCTGGGAGAAGGTGGGTTTGATGTACAAGGCGGAAAGTATAATGGAGTAACAATAGAAAGTTTGATTATGCGTATTGTATCAACACCAAATAATACCTATCAGCAAGATTATGAATTTTACCAGAAACGTAATGCCATAAGTACAGGTTCGTGGTTTGTGGTGCCAGAAATGGAAGAGGAGGAGCAACCACAACAAGTACCAGAGAAAGTTAAATTACATAAGTTTCAGAATGGTGCCTTTGATTGCTATTGTTTTTTGGTGGACTACGACAATATGGGGCTTCCATGGCCGGATGGATACAAGGATCCAGTACAGCGAGTAAAAGGACAGGCTCCGATTGGATTCAATAATAATTTTCTGTTTTATGTGGATGATAGCCAGTTGCGACAATTGGATTTCTTGACATGTAAGGAGAGTCAACAACCATTTCCACAAGGAGAAGCATTTAATAAAGCGATGGAAAAAACGGCGCTGGAAAATGAGAAAATGGAAGAAGAACATCCAATCGTTTCGGATTTGATTTTGTGTATCGAGAAAATTGTAGAATCGAAACACGGTTCCATTCAAGTAGATGACATGACCGCTATTATCTATCAAGGGGTACTGATTCAATTTTTGGAGAAATTAGGAACTAAGGAAATGTATGAAATCAATGCTTTTGAAGATGAGTCAAGAACATCTGAAAACCATAGTGCGATTGGATTTGAATTGATTTCAAATGGCGAGAAAATTACATTTGAGCAAGTGCTGGATACGATTTAATAATCGACGTTACTTGTTTAGAAAAGACGACGTTATTGATTCCTATATGTTGCGAATCAACGACGTCGACTTTTTTATGTTTTATGGTGTCTCAGTTTCAGTAAATTCTTTAGTTTTCAAACATATTTATCATGCCCTTTCGTTCTTTCTATTTTATTCTACCCAATTTGAGCCATGGTGTTTAGATGTGACATTGACAAAATAACCGTAGTGGTGTCTAAGGAAGGATACATAACTACGAAAAAACAACTTAAGATTAAGTAAAGGTAGTTTATATGTTACTCTAACACCCAAAGAGTACATATAATATTGCAAGCTTTGAAACTTAAAAAGGATCTGTCCTAGCCACTTTATATTTTTTGATGTGGCATTTTCAGGTGATACGGTGGCTTTGAGAACAACAGTTCCACCATAAATCACCTCAAATTTTCCATCTTTCAGTGAAACCAGTTCTTTGTATATAGGATAATACTTTCACGCCCCCCTCCTATTGGCAAAAAAGAAAGATTTATGGTATACTATTGTCAGAAAAAGTGAGGGGATACACATGAGAAAACGTTGGATATTACAGACGAAGAAAGCGGATTTTAATGAGATTGCAAAACAGTATGGGATTCATCCGGTAACGGCAAAATGTATGGTGAACCGTGATGTTACTACAGAGGAAGAGATTGCTCGTTATCTAAAGGGCGACCTGGACATGTTGCATTCTCCGTGGATGATGAAAGATATGGAAAAAGCCGTTGATGTTATTCTGGCTCATAAAGACAAAGGAGCAGCCATCGCCTCGGACTTCGATTGTGATGGGATTTTTTCTGCTTTTATTTTGAAAAAAGGCTTTGAGGAATGTGGGATTCCAAGTCGTATTTATACCCCGGATCGTGTGGCGGAAGGTTATGGTCTGAACTATCGTATCGTGGATGAAGCACTGGCAGAAGATGTGGGCTTTCTTATTACTTGTGATAACGGAATCGCAGCAAATGCAGAAATCAAATATGCCAAGGAAAAGGGCCTAGCTGTGGTAGTGACAGATCATCACGAGGTGCAGGAAGAGCTACCGATGGCAGACGCTGTTGTGGATCCGAAGCAGGAGGATTGCCAGTATCCCTTTGATGGTTTGTGTGGTGCAGGGGTGGCATTTCAGCTCATCGGCGCGTTATATGAGCGTGTGGGAGTGGATGCCAAGAAGCGGGAAAAACTGTTAGAATACGCTGCTATTGCTACGGTGGCAGATGTCATGGAACTTCGGGATGAAAACCGTGTCATCGTGCGAGAAGGGTTAAAGCGACTGAGAAATACGGACAATCACGGACTGAAGGCGATGTTGGAAGTACAGGACCTGTTGGAAAAAGAAATCAAAGCGTATCATATCGGCTTTGTCATCGGGCCTTGTTTCAATGCAGCGGGACGAATCGATACGGTGGAGAAGGCATTTACCTTGTTGGGAGCAGAGCATTATACCGATGCGCTAGCGTTGGCGGCAGAGTTAAAAGAGATCAATGACACCCGAAAGCAAATGACAGAAGATGCTACAAAGGAAGCATTTGAGTTGCTAGAGCAGGAAGGGAAAAAGAGCAATCCAGTTCACATAATTTTGCTTCCTGAGTGCCATGAGAGTCTTGTAGGAATCGTGGCAGGACGATTGAAAGAAGCCTATCACCATCCAGTCATTGTCTTCACTAGAGTGGAAGACGGGCTGGTAAAGGGGTCAGGACGTTCCATCGAAAGCTACCATATGTTTGAAAAACTAATGGAGTGTCATGATCTGATGGTGCGATTTGGCGGACATAAGATGGCAGCGGGTATGACGTTGCGAGAATCCGATCTGCCAGAGTTGGAGCAACGCCTCAATCAAGAGGCAGGGTTGACAGAGGAAGACTTTTATCCGATTTTGGACATTGATGTGGCACTTCCCCTGGGGCGAATTACAGAAAGCCTGATTTTGGATTTGGAGAAGCTAGAACCCTTCGGTACAGGCAACCCAAAACCCGTATTTGCGGAGCAGCATTTTCGTATATTGCGAGCCATTAGGCGAGGCAAATTTAAAAACGTTCTCAGCATGAAGGTGGCCAACCATGAGGGCACAGTGATGGACGCCATTTGCTTTGATGGTGTGGAAGAATGGGAGAAGTTGATTTGTGATGAGTGGGGCGAAGCGGAATTGCAAAAAGTGTATAACGGAGTAGACAATCAAGTGGATTTGGGGCTAGCATATTATCCATCCATTAATGAGTATGGTGGCTTCCGTACACTGCAGATTGTGGTGACAGATTTTTGCAGGGTAAAACGTTGATATAAGAAGCAAGGAAAGGAGAATATATATGATTGAAATTAGTCTTTGCATGATTGTAAAAAACGAGGAAAAAGTATTGGCGCGGTGTCTGGATAGTATCGCAGATTTGATGGATGAAATTATTATTGTGGATACAGGTTCCACGGATAATACAAAAAAAATAGCAGAGAAATACACGAAAAATATCTATGATTTTCAGTGGATCGATGACTTCTCGGCAGCTCGTAATTATTCCTTTTCAAAAGCTACAAAAGATTACATATATGTGGCGGATGCGGATGAGGTGTTAGACGAAGAAAATCGACAGAAATTCCGGGATTTAAAGGAGATTCTTTTGCCGGAAATCGACATCGTTCAGATGAAATATTGCAATCAATTAGCAAATGGAACAGCGTATAATTTTGATGAAGAATATCGTCCGAAATTATACAAAAGATTACGAAGTTTTGAGTGGATTGAACCGGTACATGAGATGGTGCGACTGGACCCAATCGTATACGACAGCGAGATTGATATTTTGCACATGCCGGAGACGGTTCATAGTGGAAGAGATTTTCAAGTATTTCAGAAACATATCGGCAAAGGTCTTCACCTATCCAAGCGATTGCACCATATGTATGCCATGGAATTATTTATCTCAGGAGAGGACAAGGATTTTCTGGAAGCAGAACCATTTTTTGTTATGTCGGCGTCAGATCCATCCAGAAGTTTGGATGAGGTAAAAGAGGCCGCTTGTGTAGTGACGCGAGCAGCGCGACTTCGGGATGACAGTAGCACCATATTGAAAATGTGTTTGAAGGATCTTCTTTCGGAAGGATCAGCAGAAATGTGCTACGAGTTAGGAGAGTATTTCTTCGGAAAAGGAGACTACGAAGAAGCAGCCATGTGGTATTACAATGCCATGAACGAAACCCAGTCTATATTAAATATTCACATGTCTACAGACTTGCCGCAGGCCCGTTATGAGGAATGTGTAAAACGGGTAAATGAAGTGGCGCAGTAAATTGGATAAGAACGGAAAAGAGGAATCGTATGACGGGAAAAATCAATGAATTGCGAGCAGAAATCAATAAAGTAATCAAAGGAAAAGCACAGGTGGTGGACAAGGTGTTGTGTGCCATGCTGGCAGGGGGGCACATTTTGCTGGAAGATATCCCGGGAGTGGGAAAGACCACACTGGCGCTGACCATTGCGAAAGCTACTGCACTTTCCTATCGAAGAGTGCAGTTTACGCCAGATGTACTCCCAAGTGACATCGTAGGATTTTCCATGTTTAATAGTCAGACAAAGGAGTTTGAATACCGAGAGGGCGCCATCTTTGCCAACCTGTTTTTGGCGGATGAGATTAACCGAACTTCGCCGAAAACCCAGTCGGCGCTTTTGGAAGCAATGGAAGAAGAAAAAGTGACGGTGGATGGCCAGGAGCATTTCTTGCCACAACCTTTTACCGTAATTGCTACGGAAAATCCGGTGGGTTCGTCGGGAACACAGATGTTGCCAGAATCTCAGTTGGACCGTTTTATGGTGTGCTTGTCCATGGGCTATCCAGCTCATGACAATGCCGTAGAGATTTTAAAAACAGGAGGAGCGAAGTCCTTACAGGAAGTGGGAGCCATCGTGACAGAAGAAGAATGGGCGGTCCTTCGCAAATGTGCAGCAGAGTGTTTTGTTAGCGATGAATTATACGATTACATCGTGCGTCTCACGGAGGCTACTAGAGAGAATCGATACGTTCTGTTGGGAGCAAGTCCTCGTGCCAGCCTTGCTTTGTTGCGTATGGCAAAAGCCATGGCAGTGATGCGGGGAAGGGATTACGTTGTTCCAGAGGATATTAAAGAGGTGTACTATGATGTCTTTGGTCATCGTGTAAAACTTGGTGTGAAGGCGAAGGCAGAAGGAATGACAATTGTTGAAGTATTAATGCAGATTTTTGATGGAGTGTCTGTATGAAGCCATTAAGTTATCTGAAACATTTATTCGAATTTCTTATATTGTTTGCAATCAACGGAGTCATGCTATGGTTTTTTGGAGGGTATTTTAATCTTGTCATTGCCGTAGCCATGTTACTTCTGTTTTTGTATGCGCTGATATCGGTGCATATTGTAAGGCGGTATGTGAACATATCCTTGGAGCTGCCAGGAGTTTCCATGCCCAAAAACACAGAGTTTCTGGCAAAGATAAGAGTGAAAAATCCATGCCCATTTCCGGTTCTAAATGCAAGACTATTTCTGAAAGCCGGAAATTCTTTTGTGGGGGAGTTAAAGGATGTGATTCTTACTGTGCCGATAAAGCCAATGGGCGAAGAGGTGGTGTCTCTACCAATTCGGGCAGAGTATGTGGGGAATGTGGAAATCCAAAGTCAGATTTTTGGTATGGATGATATATTAGGCTTACACGCGGTGTGGTGGAAAGTTGACTTACAAGAACAGATTTATATTATGCCAGAGGGAAGGACGGAAGAGGTCTTTGACATCAATGCGTACCAGGCAGGGATGACGGAAGTAGAGGAGAGTAAGCTAAAGGGAAATGATTTTTCGGATGTTAGCGAAGTGAGAGAGTATATTCCCGGCGATGCTATAAAAAATATACATTGGAAGTTGTCTGCCAAAAAAGATCTTCTCATGGTAAAAGAGAGACTTCGTATGTCCACGGGGAAACTGCGTATTGTACTAGATGTAAAGCCAGAACACCCAGAACAGATGGATCTGGTTATGGAACGACTGTTTGGGTTAGGAAGAGAATTGATCCGATACCAAGTGCCGGTGACACTTGCTTGGTGGAGTGGAAAATGCAATGGAATCTACGAGGCTAGTGCGGAGTCAGAATACGAGTGGCAGGATGCAATGATTCAAGTATTTTCTCAGCGGATTGGAACGGGATATGTGGAACAGCAATTTCGGCAGTTGTATCCCGGTAGTGGATATGTGCTTGTGAATGAAGAAGGAATATTTACGAGGCAACAATAGATGCGAGGGAGGTGTGTCAGGTGGCGCTATTGAAAAGAAAAAAGGAACAGCCGTGGAATCTGGAGATAACCGAGGGGGTGCACCTGGGACGTCCGGATTCCGTGGGCCAGGAGAAAGCTATATGGAATTGCTTGCCCAAGGGACTTTTTGTGTTTCTTGTGGTATTTGGTTCATTTGGTGGTTTTCTTTCCGCCTTTGAAGTGAAATATCATGCTGGTTTTGTCGGAATTGCGTTTTTTCTTTCTGCTATGTTTTTAAGTAGCTTATTTGCCTTTCGTAAGAACTGGCACAAGGATTTTGGCTATATCATTTATTTTATGTTATATGTGATGGGGATATATACCTATCGATCTTATGTAAATAGCGGATTTGCGGTGGTTCTAAATGAAGTCCGCCAGCGAGGTGAAGTGTATTTTGGTATCAATGCAGGGGATGAGTTTTCGGAGGCCATAGAGGATCGTGAAATGGCTGCAACCATGGCGATTTTGTTTATCGGATTGTTTGTGGTTTTACTGCTAAATATTTTTATTTCCAATTACATGCACTTGAAATTCACAGCCATTGTGATACTTCCAATGTATGTATTTCCCATGTATTTTCGTCAGGAACCTCAGATCGGTTATGTGCTCTGTTTATTGGCTGGTCTCATGGGGATTTATATATTTAAAAATAGCGGACACTTTTTGGATAATAAAAAGCGAAGTGCCTATGAACGCGAGAAAAAAACCAAGGTTCCCGTCATTCGATATACCCAGAGTAATGGCACGTATCGTGGTGTATTAATTAGTATCGTTATATGTATGTTGCTATTAAGGGCAGGAACGGTTCTGTTTAATTCTTTTGATTTTCAGAGATATTATAAAGAAAATGAATTGAAAGCGGCCAGTCATGAGGGAATATCGGGATTTCTTATGATGGGATTTCGGCTGTTTTATAACGATGGATATTCCTGGAGTGGTATGAGTGGCGGCGATTTGAACGACATTTCAGCGGTTCGTCCAGATGAATCCACCCATTTGGTGGTTCGGTTTGCACCCTATAGCAAGGAAACGGTGTATTTGAAAGCATTTATTGGCGGAGACTATGAGGATGGACATTGGTCGGATGAACTACAAGTGCCGGGAGATCCTGAGTTGTCTTCACAGGAAATCGAGATAACGAACCGAGCAGCCGTAAAACAATTAAAGAAATTGTATCAAGAGGGGGGCGAGTATCGTGCAAAAGCTAAGATGGATGTGATTAACCAAGGAGCGAATTCCTGTTATGAGTATGTACCGTATTATGGTACGGTGGAGGAACATACTTACGAAATGATACCAGAGGAACTGAAGAGTACCAATGATTATGAGTCTGTGGACTGGGGATCCTATGAAAATGAAAAAAACTACATTTTATATCCCAATATTGGCTATCATGCGGAGATAAAAGATAGTACCAAAGAACAACATCGGTGGGTGGCGGAAGAATGTAAGAGTGCAGTGCAAGGATTTCTCGACGAGGCGGGAATTTCCCCAGGCGATCCCCAGGCAGTAGAAAAGGTAGTGAAGTATTTCGAAAAGGAATATGTGTATAGTTATACTCCAGGACGGGTGCCGAAAAATCAGGATCCGCTAAGCTTTTTTTTGAAGAAAAATCGCAAGGGCGTCTGCATTCATTTTGCGTCAGCGGCCACCATGATTTT
Source organism: Eubacterium sp. (assembly GCA_045578325.1). GTDB lineage: Bacteria > Bacillota > Clostridia > Lachnospirales > Lachnospiraceae > Eubacterium_F. The sequence goes on along the minus strand of JAZNJZ010000033.1, from coordinate 33,504 downwards.
CCGTGAGCTTGGGATCCCTGCGCGATTCGTGGAGGGTTATGCCATTGATTACAATACGGTGTTGGCCGGAACGGTTCGCGAGGATTTGAAATACGAGGATTATTATGAGGGATATTCGGAACTGGGTGAGACGAAAGTCATGGAAGTAGAAGTGCCGGGAGGGAATGCTCATGCTTGGGTGGAAGTTTATCAGGAAGGAAAAGGCTGGGTTATCGTAGATCCGACACCGGCAGTGTTTGAAGAGGCCGAAGAGGGAGGTTTTTTGGATTCCTTGCAAAGATTGTGGGAAGAGCCAACTGGTGTAAATATATCTAATGTGATTCCAAAGTTTAGTTTCGCGTTTTTTACATCCAATGGGGCGAAGGTGCTGGTTACGTGCCTTGTTATTTTGGGCATGCTTGTATTGGTGGCGTGGCAAGTGCGAAAGAAGATTCTTCGCTACCGGAGTTGGCATACCAAAGACTTGCGCGCGAACTTGCTTTGGTATTACCGCGACATGTGTGAGAAAATCAAAAAGAAAGATGCTCAATTTGCCAGTTACTCAGTTCCAGCTGAGCAGATTCCCTATCTCATCAGGAGATACGAGAAGAAAAAAGGGGAGAGTATCAATGACGAACATATTGTGCATTTATATGAACAAATTTGTTTTTCACCAAAAGAGCCCGCGGCAAAAGATTATGAAATCGTGCTACAAGTATTGAAGAAAATTCGATAGAGTGTGGGTTTTATTCACGAATCTTTCACATCTATGTCATTGATTTATAATTCAATATCTATTATACTAGATAAAGTGTAGATATTAGGAAAGGAAAAGGAAAAGATGGAAAATAACAATAACAACAATCAGACGCCAAATGGACCGAAAAAGAACAAAACCAATCTTATTATCTGTATTTTGGCGGCATTTTTTGCCTTTGGTTTGATTCTTATTTTAAATTCTGAGATACAAAAAAATACGAAAAAAGAAATCACCTACAACAAGTTTATCGACATGTTGAAAGATGGTTCTGTGGAAAAGGTTACTTTTGGTAGCAATGTGATTTACATTGAGCCAAAGGCATCCGAAGAGGGGCAGAATGCCTTTTTTAAGGTGACATACTACACGGGATATGTCAATGATACAGCTCTTGTTCAAGATATGTTGAACAAATACGGCGTGGATTTTGGCGCGGAAGTGGAAGACCCCAATGCTGGAATATTAAATTTCTTTGTGATGTATATTCTTCCTTTTGTGGGCATGTGGATTGTGTTGTGGTTGCTGATGCGTATGATGTCGAAAGGCAGTGGCGGAGGCATCATGGGAGTTGGAAAATCCAATGCCAAGATGTATGTGGAGAAAGAAACCGGAGTTACTTTCCAAGATGTTGCCGGCGAAGAAGAGGCAAAGGATTCTCTGACCGAGTTGGTAGACTTTTTGAAAAATCCGGACAAGTATCGCAAAATCGGTGCGAAATTGCCAAAAGGTGCGTTGCTTGTGGGACCTCCGGGAACGGGTAAAACCCTTCTTGCTAAGGCGTTGGCAGGAGAAGCGCATGTTCCATTTTTCTCTTTGTCCGGTTCGGATTTTGTGGAAATGTTTGTTGGTGTAGGAGCATCTCGTGTCCGTGATTTGTTTAAGCAGGCGCAGTCCATGGCACCATGTATTATTTTTATTGACGAGATTGACGCCATTGGTAAGAGTCGAGACAATCAGTATGGTGGTGGCAATGACGAGCGTGAGCAGACGTTGAATCAGCTGTTATCGGAGATGGACGGTTTTGATTCTTCCAAAGGAATTGTTATTCTTGGTGCTACTAACCGTCCGGAAGTATTGGATAAGGCGTTGCTTCGTCCGGGACGTTTTGACCGAAGAATTATCGTGGAGAAACCGGATCTCAAAGGTCGTGTGGATGTGTTGAAGGTGCACTCCAAAGATGTTTTGATGGATGACACGGTGAACTTGGATGAGATTGCCCTTGCTACTTCGGGAGCTGCTGGTGCCGATCTTGCCAACATGGTAAATGAGGCGGCCATCATGGCAGTAAAAGCGGGAAGAAAGGCAGTGAGCCAAAAAGATCTCTTTGAAGCAGTGGAAGTAGTCTTTGCGGGAAAGGAAAAGAAAGATCGTATCCTCGGAGAAGAAGAGAAGAAGATTGTAGCGTACCACGAAGTGGGTCACGCCCTTGTGACTACCCTTTTGAAAAATGCGGAGCCGGTGCAGAAGATTACCATTGTTCCACGTACCATGGGAGCCCTTGGTTATGTGATGCAGGTGCCGGAGGAGGAAAAATATCTCCGTAAAAAAGAGGAGTTGATATCAAAGATTGTTACCCTTTATGGGGGACGTGCGGCTGAAGAAGTGATATTTGATGATGTGACTACGGGAGCATCCAATGATATTGAGCAGGCCACCAATATTGCACGTGCCATGGTGACACAGTATGGTATGAGTAAGAAGTTTGGTTTGATTGGTCTGGAGTCCATTCAGAACCGTTATCTGGATGGTCGTGCGGTGCTGAACTGCGGTGAGCATACGGAGAGTCAGATTGACGAAGAGGTTATGGCGATTTTGCAGGAATGTTATGACAAAGCATATAAGATGATCGAAGACAATCAAGAAGTGCTTCATAAGTTGGCTGCTTATCTGGTGGAGCGTGAGACCATTACGGGAAAAGAATTTGTGAAAATCTTCGAAGAGGAGACCGGAATTGTGCTGAAAAAATCCGACGGAGATGCATCGGAGGAAGAAACAGCAGAAGAAACGGGAGTAGTAGTAGAGTTATCAGAAAATGCCACAAGTGAGCAGGAGAAAGAGGAAGAAGATGGCGTACGAAGTGCTAGTGTTGGATGTGGACGGGACGCTGATGCGGACGGACAAGACCATATCTCAGAAGACAATTGATGCGATTGTGGGAATACAAGAAGCGGGAGTGAAGGTGGCCATTGCCTCCGGGCGCTGTACCGCAGGGATTATGCCTACGGCGCGCAAGATTCGCTTGGATGAATTTGGTGGATACATTGTGTCTTATAATGGTGCGTGTATCACAAATTGTCAAACGGGAGAAGTGATCTATAATATCAATCTCCCAGACGGCATTGTGCAGGAAATTTATGAATTTTCCAAGAAGGAAAAGACCGGCATTATGACATATCACAACAACGATATCATCGCGGAAAATGATGCCGATCAGTATATTCAGATTGATGCCAAAGGGTGTGATATTGACATTCATGTGGTAGAGGACTTTGGAAAAGAGGTCACGTATCCAGTAAACAAATGTCTTTTAACTGGAGATCCAGACTTTATGGCGGGCGTTGAACCGAAGGCGGCGAAGGCATTCGAAGGGCGTCTTAGCGTGTATCGCTCCGAAGATTTTTATGTGGAAATGATGCCTCTTGGTATCGACAAAGCCTATGGATTGGAAAAATTGCTGGAGCGTCTGGGGTATGACAGAGACCAGATGATTTGTTGTGGAGATGGATTTAATGACATTTCCATGATTGAATACGCCGGTCTTGGTGTGGCCATGGCAAATGCCAGTGAGGAAGTGCGTGCCAGTGCGGACTATGTGGCACCGCATTGCGACGAGGACGGCCTGGTGGATGTAATCGACAGATTCATAGAGAGGTGATATACCATGTTCTTTGATGTGGAAGAAGAATTGAAAAAACTCCCAGAAAAACCGGGAGTGTATCTTATGCACGACAAAGAGGATCAGATTATCTATGTGGGCAAGGCGATTGTTCTGAAGAATCGCGTGCGTCAGTATTTTCAGAAGAGCCGCAATGTATCGCCAAAGATTGCCCGAATGATTGAGCAGATTGCCTGGTTTGAGTACATTGTAACAGACAGTGAGCTGGAAGCCCTGGTGCTGGAATGCAATCTGATCAAGGAACACAATCCCAAATACAATACGATGTTAAAGGATGGCAAAAGCTATCCTTTTTTGAAAGCAACGATTCAGGAAGATTATCCACGATTTGTCTTTGCCAGACAGATGAAGCGGGATGGTGCCAAGTACTTTGGACCGTTTACCAGTGGAAGTGCTATCCGAGACACCATTGAACTTTTGAATAAGTTATTTCACCTTCGAAACTGCCGGAAGGTGTTGCCACGAGACATCGGGAAGGAACGTCCTTGTCTGTATCATCAGATGGGGCAGTGTCCCGCACCTTGTCAGGGAGATGTGGACAAAGAAGAATACCGCGAGAATTTTGCTAAGGCACTTTCTTTTCTTAATGGAAATACAAAGGAGATTTTGAAGGAGCTTCAGCAGAAGATGGAGGAGCTGGCACAGAATATGCAGTTTGAAGAGGCTGCCGTGTACCGGGATCTCATCAATAGTGTGAAGCAGGTGACAGAGCGACAGAAGATTACCAGTGATGACTACGAGGATCGCGACATCATTGCGTTGGCACGAAGTGGTGACGAGGCAGTGGTGCAAGTGTTTTTTATCCGTGGTGGAAAACTCATCGGCCGGGAGCATTATTATCTCACCGGTGTAAATGAAGAAGGGGAAGAACATATTCTGGGGGCATTCATCAAGCAAATGTATGCCGGGACTCCGTACATTCCACGAGAACTTTGGACGGAGTGCGAGCCGGAAGATGCGCCAGCGATATTAGAATGGCTAGGGAAAAAGCGTGGCCATAAGGTGTTTTTGAAACAGCCGAAGCGTGGGGAGAAGATGCGTCTTTTAGATCTTGCCAAGCGAAATGCCCAGATGGTTTTGACCCAGGATGCAGAGAAACTGAAGCGAGAGCGGGCGCGAACCTTGGGCGCCATGGAAGAGATCGAAGGTCTTCTTGGTCTCACCGGCTTGAACCGTGTGGAGTCCTACGATATATCCAACATCAATGGATTTGAAACCGTGGGCTCCATGGTAGTGTTTGAAAAAGGACGTGCCAAGAAAAATGACTATCGTAAATTCCGTATCCGTTCGGTAAGTGGTCCCGACGATTATCATTCCATGGAAGAGTTGTTGACCCGGCGATTCACCCACGGCCAGCGTGAGGATCTGGAAGAAATGGATTCTTTTCGCTTGTTCCCCGATGTCATTTTCATGGACGGTGGAAAAGGGCAAGTAAACATCGCCGAAAAAGTGTTGGCAGAGCTCGGAATCTCCATTCCTGTGTGTGGCATGGTAAAAGACGATCATCACCGCACCCGAGGTTTGTATTTCCAAAACGAAGAAATACCAATGGATACCCATGGCCAGGGCTTTCGGCTAATCACACGAATTCAAGATGAAACCCACCGATTTGCCATCGAGTATCATCGCCAGATCCGCGGAAAGACACAAGTACATTCCATCTTAGACGACATTCCAACCATCGGAGCCACCCGTCGAAAAGCATTGATGAAATACTATGAATCCATTGAGGAAATCAAACAGGCAGACGTGGAAGAACTAAAACAAGTGCCAGGGATGAACGAAGCGTCAGCGCGAGCCGTGGTGGAGTTTTTTCGGGAAGGGTAAGAGATAACGTGCCATGAGCCAATGGCGATGTAGCGCCAAATTAAAATCCCCAAAACTTTGCCATATCATAACCCTTTATTTAAACTTCGGATAATCATACATAAACAACGCCTTTGTGGAATAACAAGTACTAAAGAGCATGATACGCTGTGCGATTTTCTCTGCGTACCAAGGGTCTGTTGCGTACTGGTGATACAAATTCGAAGGGTTGTATCGGAATTTAAATATTGTGTTTTGCTTAGGGGTTGCCTTAAAATAGTTTTCCTTGATAAACTTGGCAGCGCCATAAATGGCTTTGTCTACCGTGGTCCAACCTTGGTAATAAGCATGGGAAGTGGCGCCGGTTTTTGGATCACTGTCATAAGCTTTAATTCCATAGAGGTTGTAAACCTTTGTGGATTTTTTTATTTTCTTTGTGATGAATTTTCCACCACGTCGAGCAAAGGAAGGAAGTGCGACACGAGTAATGCGGTTTCCTCTTGCCAGAGAGCTTGTGCCATGCCCAGACTCCAAAAAGGTCTGAGACACAAAATACATTGGATCAATGCCATATTTCTTAGCTGCTTTCAACATGACTTTTCCCTTTCCGTAAAGGACACTGTAGGCTGCTGGTTTTCCAATGTTCTCACAAGCATTTTTTATATAGTAATTATATGTGGATAGAAATTTTTCTTCGTTTACCGGACGATACTTGTCCAAGCGCAAATATTGGAATCCATAAGAAGTGTCTTTTTTGTAGTTAATGAGACGTTTGTACTCCGCAAGAGAAGCACGTCCGGCACGACTCTTCTGGATTTTGGCATACTCGTTCAGCGACCATTTGTAACGAGTAAACACACGTTTTCCGATGAAGTTCAAGACCGGCTTGGAAAGCTGTGCCATATTCAGTGTGTCGTCCCAAAGATAATTGATACCAAGTGCTTCCGTCACTTCTTTAAATGGAACAAGAATCGTCTTCACTTTGGATTTCTTATAGGTAACCGAAAGTGGTGCCATTGGCAGTGCGGATGTATTCTGGTTCACGGTAATACTAGGTTGATTCAGATACATAACGATGTATTTGTCGTTCTTAGAAATGACGATTTTTTTTAGTTTCTTATAATATTTGTAGCTGACTTTGATGCCCTGCTTCGCAAATGTTTCCTTCAAAGGAACCATAATCGTACCATTGATTTTTAACGCAGGATTCTTTGTCAGCTTGAGTTTTTTTGACTCATATACAATCTGGATTTGTTCTCCTTGATAACTATAGGTGGTACCATTGATCGTATATGGGACGCCCTTAGAGGTGTCCGTGCTTTCCGTGATGGTTGTAGGTGCAGCAGTGGCTTGCGCTTCGCTTTGCTGAGCTTCCCATACAGAAATCGCAGATGCGTGTTCGGTAGAAAGGGCTGTTATCATACCAAGACACAACAACATCGATATTGTTTTTTTCAATTGTTTTATCATATTTATATTCCTTTCGTAAGAAGCATACATTTTCTAATTAATTGTAATGAATACAAGGAAAAAAGTCAACCATAAGCGGTCTTGAGGTCTATTTTTCATTGGTATGTAGTATCATATAGTTAAAAAGTCAGGATGTAAAAATGAAAGCAATATCTGGAATCAATGCCGTGTTATGGGGAGGCCCGCTACTAGTGTTGCTACTGGGGATACATATTTATTTTACGATACGAACGAGAGGAGTTCAGAGAAAACTGGGAGAAGCGTTGCGATATTCCATTGAGGGGGATTCGGAAGGTGGTATGAGTGCCTTTGGAACATTGACAACTACATTGGCAGCCACCCTTGGGACAGGAAACATCATTGGTGTGTCCACCGCTGTGTTTCTGGGAGGGCCCGGTGGTGTGTTTTGGTGCTGGATTACGGGGATTCTCGGAATGGCCACAACCTATGCAGAAACCTATTTATCTTGTCTGTATCGAAGGAAATCAGAAAGTGGCGGAAATACCGGTGGAATGATGTATGTGCTGGAACATGGATTGGGGAAACGGGGGCTGGCACATATGTACAGTTTTTTTGTCTGTTTGTCTGCTTTCTTTACAGGTTGTACCACACAGTCCAACGCCATTTCAGAAACCTGTCTGGATGTGTGGGGAATCCCCAAGTGGATTGTTGGCGGAATCGTTGCTTTGCCGGTTGGACTGGTTATCTTGCAAGGGGCAAAGTGGATAGAGCAAGTGTGCATGGCGCTGGTGCCAGCTATGGCATTTCTCTTTCTGGGAGGGTGTATTGCATACATCCTTCTTCATGCCGCATATTTACCAGAGGCGATAATTCTAACCATTGAATCCGCATTTAATGGAACCGCCTTTCTCGGGGGGACCGTTGGCTTTGCTGTGGGGAAGGCCATTCGCTATGGAATTGCTCGCGGGCTGTTTACCAATGAAGCGGGGCTTGGTACATCGGGAATCGCTGCTGCCTCTGGCTCGGAACACATAACGCCGGAAAAACAAGGCTTGATATCCATGACGGCCACATTTTGGGATACCGTTGTCATGTGTGCCATTACAGGAATGGTGGCGGTGATGTTTGTGATACAAAACGAGAGGGCGTTGGTGGAACTCTCACCGGGGCTTCTTGTGAAAGGAGCCTTTGAGACACTTCCATTGTGGGGCGAGGAAATGATTGCCATTGCTACCATTTGCTTTGCCATAGCCACACTGATTGGCTGGTCGTACTTTGGGCAAGTGGCGGCAGAATATATGGGAGGAAGTAAATTGGTTAAGTCCTACCAGTATGTGTACGTGTGTATGATTTTTGTCGGAGCCGTGATGCCCATGGGAGTGGTGTGGGAACTGACGGATTTCATCAATATATTCATTCTTATTCCGGCAGTATATGCGTTGGTAAAGTGTCGGAAACAGCTGTTTTTGGGGAAGAACCGTACTTCGTCTTATAAGCATGATAGAAAGAAGGGTAATTATTAAAACCACTTTTAAAACATGCTTCTGTAATGGAATTTCCCGCTGCAATGTACTGTTTGGCAAGAAATAGTCGCTTTTCTGTAATGTATTTTCCAATGGAAGAACCCGTTTCATCCTTAAATAAATGCATGATGTAGGAGCGGTTTAAGAAAACCTGCTTTGCAATGTGATCAATGGTAAGATCATCTGTAAGATGTTCATTGATATAGTGGAGAATTTTTCGAACCACAGGATGAGTGGAAACTTCTGTGACAATGGAACGATCATTATCCAACATAAGGCGGTTTATCTGAATCAGATACTCGGTGAATTTTGTGCGTTGCCACAATGAGGCGGCGAATTGAGTATCGGAAATCGATGATATAAGTTCTTGAGTAAGCGGGGTGAGAGTGCTGGTGTCATTTCCCGAAAAGCGAAGAAGACTTGTTTCTTGCCTTTTCATTTGCCGAAAACTAGAAAAGAGATCATTATTTTCTTCTGCAAGGGAGACAAAGAAATCAGGTGAGATGTAGACAATCAATCGTTCGTATGAGGACGTATCATGGATGAAGGGTTTGTGAAATTCACCAGCATGAACAAAAATAATATCGCCAGGGTGAAGGGGATATAGGCGTCCTTCCACCGAATAGCTGATGTTTCCCTGTAAAAAAATCAGGAGTTTGTGAAAATCATGGTAATGAAACTCAATGTCGGAAGCTGTATTATCGGTAAGGTAAAATAGTTTAAAGTCGTTTTTTAGATAACCTGTTTTGGGATATGTATGTTCCATCTGTATTACCTCCTAAGTAAATCATAGCACTATATTTAATAAATATAGCACAAAGGTAAAATACATTCAATATAATGTGCAGTATGATAGTGTAACAATGTGAAAAATGGAGGTATCGCGATGTCAGAAAGGAAATGGAGAGAGCAGGTAATCGCAAATGCAAGTGAATACGTGAAAGTAACCTGGACACCCACTCAGCACAATGTATTTCATGGGATAGATGAAAATGGTGTGCAAGTGAATACGCCAGATAGTAGTTTTGCAAGTAAGGTGTGGGATTGCGCATGGTGGAAGGATGGTGAAAGTAATCAAGGCGTGGCCTATAACTGGGGTGGTGCCTCTACGGTGGAACAATTTGCAACAGGAATTGCAGAAGGGAAATATGCAGGAAATGTACCCGATTCTCGGAAGAATGGGGTATCCAAACAATGCGTAGGGGTGGACTGTTCTGGTCTTGTGTCCAACTGTTGGTGTTTGCCTAAGAAACTGTCCACAAGAGAATTTGAAAATATATCTCATAAGTTAACAGCGTTTTCTGAACTTCGTAAAGGTGACATATTATTGTTGCCAGGGTCTCACGTCATGATTTTTGTAGAATTTCAAGACCATGCTAAGGTACATATTATTGATAGTACTAGGGCTACGGGGCGGGTTATGGAACGAACGGTTAGCATTAGTGAGTTGTGTGGAAACGGCTATGCGGGGTACACACCTGTGCCAGATGTGATAAAACGTATAGAGAAGGAAGAAAAATTGTTGCGGAAAAACCTTGTGATATCTAACGTTTCATAGTAGAATGTTTCATAGGAATTATAACGAAGTAGAAAGGCTTGGTGTAGAATTGTGAAAAAGCAAGTAGCAGTAATCTTTGGAGGAAAGTCCTCTGAGCATGACGTGTCCTGTGTGTCCGTCGTTAATGTAGTAAAAGGATTTAATAAAGATAAATATGAGGTAACATTGATTGGTATCACGAAGGAAGGCAAATGGCTCTTGACCGATTCTTTGGCAAACATCGAAGATGGTAGCTGGAAAGAAGGAACAACCACAGCGGTGATTTCACCAGATCAAGGCAAGCAGGGAATCCTTATTTTGAAAGACGGTGCCTATGAGCACAAAAATATAGATGTTATTTTCCCTGTGCTTCATGGAAAATACGGTGAAGATGGTACCATTCAGGGACTTTTTGAAATGTCCGGTATTCCTTATGTGGGATGTGGCGTGCTAAGTTCCGCAGCCAGCATGGATAAGATTTCCACGAAGATTTTCGTGGATCAGCTTGGGGTTCGCCAGGCAAATTTTGTAGTAGACATCGCTCGTGACTTGAGTGAAATGGAAGAAACGGTAAAACAGGTGGAGGAAAAGCTTGGCTATCCTGTGTTTGTAAAACCTTCCAATGCAGGTTCTTCCTGTGGTGTCAGCAAAGCCAGCAACCGCGACCAGTTAAAGGAAGCAATTGCCTTGGCAAAGGAGCATGACACTCGTGTTCTCATCGAGGAAATGATCGTTGGTCACGAAGTGGAATGTGCTGTTTTGGGTGGCGATAAAGTAGAGGCTTCTCGTGTCGGAGAAGTTGTGGCAGCGGCAGAGTTTTATGATTATGAAGCAAAATACCACAACGCGGATTCAAAAACGGTTATCGATCCAGAGGAGATTCCAACAGAATCCAAAGAACGTGTGCGTGAATCCGCAGTAAAGATTTTCAAAGCAGTAAGTGGATTTGGCCTTTCCCGCGTGGATTTCTTTATCGAAAATGAAACCAATGATGTGGTATTTAATGAAATCAATACTCTACCAGGATTTACGAATATCAGTATGTATCCAATGCTTTGGAATGACATGGGATTGTCCACCGAAGAGCTGATTGATCGGTTGGTACAGACTGCTTATGAGCGTTAGAAAACTCTGACACATAAAGGAACAAGAGCAGGGCATAATAGTAAAGATTTGAGGTAAACGGATGAAGAGAGAAGTTACAGTTTCCATTCGCGGAATTCACAGTAGCGGTGGCGATGATTCGGTTGAAGTAGTTTCCATGGGTGATATGCTGGAAAAAGATGGAAATATATGCGTGAGTTACGAAGAAGCCTCTGACGAGGGAGAAGATTGCCAGATTGTCAAAAGTCTCATGAAAGTGAAGCCGGAGCAAGTGGAGATCATTAAGAAAGGTCCGGCAGAGACGCACATGATATTTGTGGAAGGAAAGGATACCATGTCCTATTATTCTACGCCTTTTGGTGAGTTGGAAGTAGTGATTCACACCCAACGTCTGGAGCGTGTGGAGTTGGAGAACGGATTTCAGATTCTTCTGGAATACGCGTTGGAAGTAAATGCCTCCCACATGTCGGATTGCAACGTAGATATTAGGGTGAATTGGAAATAAAGGTTGAGCGAGGATAAAAAGATGAAATTTACAAAAATGCATGGAACAGGAAATGATTATGTATACGTTAACTTGTTTGAAGAAAAGGTAGAAGATCTGAATGCGGCTTCCATTAAGGTCAGCGATCGTCATTTTGGTATCGGTTCGGACGGTTTGATCTGTGTGGCGCCATCCGAGGTGGCAGATTGCCGTATGCTCATGTTTAATGCCGACGGTTCCGAAGGTGCTATGTGTGGAAATGGAATCCGTTGTGTGGCAAAGTATGCATACGATCACGGAATCGTGGACAAAGAGCAGATTACAGTGGAGACCAAGAGCGGTATCAAGCAGTTGGATCTTACGGTTGAGAATGGTAAAGTTGTCTATGTGAAAGTAAACATGGGACAGGCGATATTGAAACCAGCCGACATTCCGGTAAAAGCAGAGGGAGAGGATTTCATTGCTCGCACCATTGAGGTGGACGGCAAAGAATATACCGTAACTTGCGTGTCTATGGGAAATCCGCACTGTGTTATATTTACAACAGGTATCGATGAATTGGATTTGGAGAAAATCGGACCATACTTTGAGAAACATGAATTGTTCCCAGACCGTATCAATACGGAGTTTGTGGAAGTCATTGACCGACACACATTGAAAATGCGCGTGTGGGAGCGTGGATCTGGTGAGACGATTTCCTGCGGAACAGGAACTTGTGCAACGGTTGTAGCGGCTGTTTTAAATGGACATTGTGACCGTGGTGAAGAAGTGGAAGTGCAGATTCGTGGTGGCTCATTGTATGATACATACCTGGAAAATGGTGAGGTGCTTATGAAGGGCCCAGCTACCGAAGTGTTCCAGGGTGAAATTGAGTTGGATTAATGGCGCAGCTTAGAGCGCAGAAATGAGGGAATTATGGCAGTACGATTGAATGAAGACGCAAGTGTTGTAGAGCGAGTGCGTCAAGGATTAAAGGCGAAAAATGGACATTGTCCTTGTGTGCTTCAGGTAAATGAAGATACCAAATGCATGTGTAAAGAATTTAGAGACCAGATCGCAGATCCGGATTTTGAGGGGTACTGCCACTGTATGTTGTATTACAAAGAGAAAGATCAATAACGAAAAGGGAGGAAAAACGATGGCAGCAATTGAGTTAAACAAAGACAATTTTGAGGAACTTGTATTAAAATCTGACAAGCCAGTACTGGTGGATTTTTGGGCCGTATGGTGCGGACCATGTAGCTTGATGTCACCTGCAGTTGAGGAGATTGCAGAAGAGAAAGCGGACTCTATCGTAGTGGGAAAAGTAAACTGCGATGAGAATATGGAATTGGCACAGCAATATAGCATCACTGGTATCCCAGCATTTCTTGTATTTAAAAATGGAGAAGTGGTAGAGCGCCTTATGGGAGCGATGCCAAAAGCGGAATTGTTGGCAGCGGTGGAGAAGCATTTGTAGGGGCGACTCATTCCGCTCAAAAAACTGATGAAAGAAGCCTCTGAACAGCAGGCGGAGTATCTGCTAGCAGAGGCTTTAGATAAATTTCGATGTTATAAAGACGCAGAGTCGAACCGTAGTTGTTGTAACTGAATTAAAAAATTATCTAGAATAAATATAGAAGTCACTTTATTTTGCTTGTAAGGACCGTTAAACAACGTCAGCACTTAATGAGTGTTGAAAACACGAATTTAGTACTGCTACGTTGTTTTTCGAACGCGAGTGTGTCCGAAATAGCAAAATAAAGTGACTTCTATTTATCTAGATAATATTATTCCTCTTTTTCAAAAAACGTCAACACGGAACAAACCACAGAAACAAGCAATCCAAAGACGAAAAGCCACATCGTAAAATCAGGAACGGGTTTTCCAGACGACCCGAAACAAAGCATAATCATGCCGGCAACTAATTCTAATACAATTCCAATTCGTGCTCCAATTAATGATTTCTTCATGGGTTCCTCCTTGCTAATCAATGGTAATAACTCAGTAACGCATAAATGCGACGAATTTGTCTGTTACATCATAGTGGCTCTGAATAATTACACAATTAATCAAAATAGTCAATTTTCATTGCGTGTTTTACTTCTGCTAATGTCTGAGCAGCGGTTTCTCTTGCTTTGATACTTCCCTCACGGAGAATTTCCATAACAGCAGGGATGTCTTTCTCAAGTTCATGGCGGCGAGCTTGGATTGGTTCAAGCTCTTCCATCAGTACTGCGTACAAGAACTTCTTCACTTTTACATCACCCAAACCACCTTTGGTATAGTGACCTTTTAACTCATCCAAACAAGCATATTCTGGAAGGTGATGCTCAAAATGCTCATCGCGACAGAAGGCATCCAAGTAAGTAAATACAGTGTTTCCTTCCAATTTTCCTGGATCTTCCACACGGATGTGGTCTGGATCGGTATACATACTCATGATCTTCTTGCGAATATCCTCAGGTGTGTCGGAAAGGTAAATGCAGTTTCCAAGAGACTTACTCATCTTTGCTTTTCCGTCCGTTCCTGGCAGACGAAGGCATGCTTCGTTGTCTGGAAGAAGAACTTTAGGCTCCACCAAAACTTCATCGTATGTAGAGTTGAAACTACGAACAATCTCTCTTGTCTGCTCGATCATAGGGAGCTGGTCCTCACCAACTGGCACAGTTGTTGCTTTAAATGCAGTGATGTCAGCAGCCTGGCTAATTGGATAAGCAAAAAATCCTACTGGAATGCTAGTGTTGAAACCACGCATGTTAATCTCAGTCTTTACGGTAGGATTTCTTTTCAGACGGGAAACCGTTACCAGATTCATATAATAAAATGTAAGCTCTGTCAGTTCAGAGATATAGGACTGAACAAACAAAGTAGATTTCGTTGGATCCAAGCCACAAGACATATAGTCCAGAGCAACCTCAGAAATGTTGCTGCGCACTTTTTCTGGATTATCAAAGTTGTCTGTCAATGCCTGAGCATCCGCAATCATAATGTAAATATCATCAAACTCACCTGAGTTTTGCAATTCGACACGTCTTCTCAAAGATCCCACATAGTGTCCTACGTGAAGTCTTCCGGTAGGTCTGTCACCGGTCAAAATAATTTTCTTCATAGTGGATCAATATTCCTTTCATATATAAAATACAATCACTCATAATTTTATATTTTTTTGGCGGAAAAGTCAATGTAAGATTTATTAATCGGGTGGGAGGTTTCTTTTTCGAGAAAGGTATGATATAATGGGGAGGATATTTCGTGTTTATGGAGGTATAAGAAGAAATGAAATTGAAAAGAAATTTATTGATTGGTGGCGTTACACTGTTGACAGCGATAACTATGTTCGGTTGTGGTGAGAAGGCAAAAGAGAATGGGACCGTATCACCGGCTGCAGTACAAGAAGAGAGTTCAGCGACACCAGCACCAAATGATGTACAAGGAGCTACTACATTAAAAGATGGATTTGTTAACGACTTTACCGTTGGTTTTTGTACATCGGCAGGAGCCCTCACCGATGCTGAGACGCTCCCTTTGCTGCAAAAGCAAAGCAGTAGTGTTACGATGGAAAATGCGATGAAACCAGAAAGTCTTCTTGATTGGAAAGGTTCGGAGAAGAGCAAGGATGGTATGCCGGCAATCAACGAAGCAGAGTTGGAGAAAAACTTGAAGGCTGCAAAAGAGGCGGGAATCCCACTTCGAGGACATTGTCTTGTGTGGTATAGTCAGACGCCAGAATGGTTCTTCTGCAAAGACTATGATCCTGGTAAGGGTAAAGTTGGCAAAAAAGTTATGAAAAAGCGTATGGAAGCGTATATTCAGAAAGTACTTACATTTTGTGAGGAAAAATATCCTGGTGTTGTATATGCATGGGATGTTGTGAATGAGGCAATGGGCGACGACGGTTGGTATCGTACGGAGAGTTTCTGGTATGAGACCTATGGAGATGAAAGCTACATTACCGATGCGTTTACATTTGCTAGAAAATATGCTGGTAAAGATGTGAAATTGTTCTATAACGATTACAACGAATATGTACCGGCAAAGCGTGAATTGATTATTCATTTGCTGAAAGGCTTGCGCGAGAAAGGCCTTGTGGATGGTATGGGAATGCAGAGCCACTGGGATATGGAGTTCCCTTCGGCAACTATGTTACAGAGTTCTCTTGAGTTGTATGGCGAGATCGAGGGCTTGGAAATCCAGTTCACAGAGATTGACATGCACAACACTGATAAATCAGAGGAAGGCTTGCAGGCACAGGCAGACCGATATAAAGAATTCTTTGAAATCATTACAGAAGCAGACCGTACAGGAAAAGCTAACATTACGAACGTAACTTTCTGGGGTGTAACAGACGGAGCATCTTGGCTCAGTGGATTTAAGGGCGAGACCAGTTATCCACTTCTTTACAATGATGATTATGAAGAGAAGCCATGTTACGCAAGTATTTTGGAAGTAGCGAAACAGCAATAAATCATATCAATTATGAAAATGCCATATCTTTCGGACAGAGGGATGTGGCATTTTTTTCTTTTTCTGTCTTGTCAGTTGTAAAGTTTTGTGTTAAGATAGGTGAAAACTACATGCGCAAAAGAGAAAGCGCAGAAATGAGGATTATCGTGAGTGAACTCAAAAATACGATTCGACAATTAAAAGAAGAAAAAAATGCAGTGATTCTTGCCCACTATTATGTGGAGGATGACATTCAGGATATCGCTGATTATATAGGGGATTCCTTTTATCTGAGCCAGGTTGCTACGAAGGTAGAGGCAGATACCATCGTGTTCTGTGGTGTTTCCTTCATGGGCGAAAGTGCGAAGATCTTGAATCCGGAGAAAACCGTTTTGATGCCAGATGCCACAGCGGATTGTCCTATGGCGCACATGGCAGAAGAAGAGAAGATTCGTCAGATGAGAGAAAAATACGAGGACTTAGCGGTGGTTTGTTACATCAACTCCACGGCGGAGCTGAAAAAACTTTCTGACGTATGTGTGACCTCATCCAATGCGGTGAAGATTGTACGAGCTCTTCCAAATCAGAACATTTTCTTTATTCCAGACGGGAACTTGGGACGCTACGTGGCGGAGCAGGTGCCAGAGAAAAACGTTCTTTTGAATACAGGGTATTGTCCTGTACATGCGAAGATGACAGCGGATGCGGTAAGGAAAGCGAAAGAAGCGCATCCGGAGGCAGAGGTGTTGACACACCCAGAGTGTACGGAAGAGGTCATCGCCCTTTCGGATTACATCGGAAGTACATCGGGAATCATCGACTATGCGGAAGCAAGCGATAAAAAAGAGTTTATCGTCTGTACCGAAGTTGGTGTGTTTTATGAATTGGTAAATAAAAATCCGGGCAAGACCTTCTATCCGATTATGGAGCAGCAGATTTGTCCAGATATGAAAAAAATCACATTGGAAAAGATTATACATGTATTGCAAACAAAGGAAAATGAAGTGTTGGTAAGCGATGAGCTTCGAGCTCGTGCCAATGCCCCTTTGTTAAATATGTTGGAACTCGGCAAATAAAGCCTCGGGGGTGAAGACTGTGAAAAAGAAAACGGATATTTTGATCGTAGGAAGTGGAGCTGCAGGATTGTACTGTGCGTTAAATCTTCCCAAGGATAAAAAAATCGTGTTGATTACCAAGGATGATGTGGAAGGAAGCGACTCCTTTTTGGCACAAGGTGGTATCTGTGTGCTAAAGACGGAGGATGATTACGATACGTATTATGAGGATACCATGAAGGCGGGACATTATGAGAACCGCAAAGAATCGGTGGATATCATGATTCGCTCATCCCATAAGATTATTGACGACCTTGTGTTGTATGGCGTGGATTTTGAAAATGACCGTGGAAGCTTTATTTTTACGCGAGAAGGTGGGCATTCGACGCCACGTATATTGTTCCACGAGGACGCCACAGGAAAAGAAATCACGAGTAAACTCTTAGAACAAGTTCAGAAGTTAGAAAATGTAACGATATATGAATACACCACCATGGTGGACTTGATTACCGAAGGAAATACTTGTTTTGGTGCCGTGGTGGCAGATCCGGAAGGTGCACTTACCACCATCCGGGCAGACTATACCGTGCTTGCCTGCGGCGGATTGGGCGGTCTGTATGAACATTCCACCAACTATCGTCATATTACGGGAGACGCGTTGGCAATTGCTTTAAAGCACGACATCGAGTTGGAAAATGTGGATTATGTGCAGATTCATCCGACCACGTTATATTCTACGAAACCAGGACGTCGATTCTTGATCTCCGAGTCCGTGCGAGGAGAAGGAGCGATTCTGCTTAATAAAGATGGCGAGCGATTTGTGGATGAGCTTTTGCCACGAGATGTATTGACAAAGAAAGTATATGAGCAAATGGAAAAAGACCAGATGCCATATGTGCGTCTGAGTCTGGCGCCGATTGACGAAGAAGAGATACGGGGACATTTTCCCAATATATATAAACGCTGTCTGGATGAGGGCTATGATGTAACCAAGGAGCCGATTCCAGTGGTACCAGCGCAGCATTATTTCATGGGTGGAGTCTGGGTGGATTCCGACAGTAAAACATCGATGAATCAGTTGTTTGCCATTGGTGAGACAAGCTGCAATGGCGTGCATGGAGCCAATCGCCTTGCCAGCAATTCCCTGCTGGAAAGCCTTGTATTTGCTAAGCGAGCGGCTAAGAAAATTTGTGATAGTTATCAGCATATTTCCCATGAACCACATGTGGATCTGACGCAGTATCCGGATATGGAGACATTGCAAAAAGAGTATCGTGACATCGTCCTTCAGGAGATTGAGCGAATGAGTGAGAAGAGAAAGGAACGTACCGAAAATGAATGAAATTACGATGAAATGTAACGCAGACGCCCTGATTCTTCAGGCGTTGCAGGAAGATATTACAAGTGAAGACATTACTACCAATGCGGTTATGCCCGAGGCGAAGCAGGGGCGAGTAGAGCTGATTTGCAAACAGGACGGTATCATCGCCGGACTGGATGTATTTGCAAGAACATTCCATTTGCTGGATCCTTCTGTGGAAATCCAGTTCAACTGTAAGGATGGCGACAAAGTAACCAATGGCCAGCTGATGGCAGTGCTGACAGGTGACATTCGGGTACTTCTTTCGGGAGAGCGTGTGGCGTTGAATTATCTGCAACGCATGAGTGGAATAGCTACTTATACCAATTCCATTGCTTCTTTATTTGAGAATTCTAAGACAAAACTTTTGGATACGAGAAAGACCACACCGAATATGCGTGTGTTTGAAAAATATGCCGTAAAGGTTGGCGGTGGTTACAATCATCGTTACAATCTGTCCGATGGTGTACTTTTGAAAGACAATCACATCGGGGCAGCAGGTGGCGTAAAGGAAGCCATCCAGATGGCGAAAGAATACGCACCATTTGTTCGTAAGATCGAGGTTGAGGTGGAGAACCTTGACATGGTAAAAGAGGCTGCCGATGCGGGAGCAGACATTATTATGCTCGATAACATGTCTACGGACGAGATGAAGGAAGCCATCCGTATCATCGACGGAAGAGCGGAGACTGAGTGCTCCGGAAATGTGACGAGAGAAAATGTGGAGCGTCTCATCGACATCGGAGTGGATTATATCTCCAGTGGTGCATTGACACATTCTGCCCCGATTTTGGACATTTCGTTGAAAAATCTTCGTCCAATCGAGTAACGAGGCGTGGCTCTGAATCGTTAGTGAACATGAGAGAGTTTGATAGAAAGGAAAGGTGGATATGAGCGGTAATGAACGCCGGGATTCGATTTTGCGCCGATTGCGCCAGTCGAAAAAACCACTATCAGGTACAAAGCTGGCAGAAGAATATAGCGTGAGCCGACAGGTGATTGTGCAAGATATCGCCATTCTTCGTGCTGCCCATATGGATATCCTGTCCACGAACCGTGGGTACATATTGAACGGTGGGGCAGGTGGAAATGCTGTTCGTATTTTTAAGATGTGTAACACCGATGAGCAGACAGAAGATGCATTGAATACCATCGTATATTACGGTGGCGTGGTGGAAAATGATTTCGTTAATCATAAAGTATATGGAAGGGTGCAGGTGGATTTAAACATCCGTACCAGCCGGGACGTAACGGAGTTTGTCCATGGCATCAAGAGCGGAAAGTCCACCCCTTTGAAAAATATTACTTCGGACTATCATTATCATACGGTATCGGCGGATTCGGAGGAGACGCTGGATTTGATCGAGACGGCGTTAATGGAGAAGAAGTATTTGATTGTGAAGGAGTAGAGAAAAGATGATGGTGGTAGGTGCAATAATTTGTTTTATTTTAGCGGCCATGGCTTTGCAAAAAGAACGAATGGGTAAGGCGTTTTTGTGGTTGGTAGTGGGGATTGCGCTAGTTATATTTAAGATGACTGGGGTGTGGGAATCTGCAGCAATGTGGTTTGTTCCGTTTTAGGAATTGGCGATAATCCAAGAGGTTTTTCGGATGAATAATTGGTTAAAAATTACTTGACATTTAATGTATATATATATATAATGAAGTTTGTGTTGATTTTGAGTGCGCATTTAGATAGACGTAATAAAAATCAAAGGAGATGCAAAAGATGTACAAGTTTAGAAAAGCGATTGCCACATGTGCTATTGTTGGACTTGTTTTTGGTTCGGTAAATGCGATGGCAGCAGTGCAGAGATCATGTTCGTTAGATGGTAAAAAATGTGTTACCTCATCAACCGAGTGGACTACAGGAGATTATGGTACTCTTACACAAAAATGTACTTCTGGCAGTAAATGTGGAACAATGGCAGTTATTATAGGCCAAAAGGCAGATGGTGAGGCTAAGGTTTGGCTTATGTATCCAGCGCAAAAGTGCGCAATAGGGCATAGTACTACAGGAAAGTATAACGTGGGCAGTTTTGCACAAAGCCATTGGGGAAGTAAAAGCTATGCGAATAAGTTTGGAGTTCGTATGTACGGAAATCACTGTGATAATCAGAAAACAGGATGTTATGGAACTAGCAAAGTGGTAAGTAGTAATAAGTAGTAGATACAAAAAAAGTTGCCCACACAAAACATATTTTGTGTGGGCAACTTTTTATTTGTTCAGTAATGGAGGGATAAAATGTTCTTACTTAATATAAAACGATTTATAAAATCCCCTGTGTTTTTGGTGGCCAGTATTTGTTATGTCGTTATGTTGTACACGATGGTATCAATACAGACGCCTACAGCAATTGAAGATGTATCCAACAGTGCATTAGTAACACAGACATTCTCGTTTCTGTTTTTTATGATACTATCTTATGAATTCTTTTATCAGACGAGACTTCACAAAATGAATGAAATTATTTCTGTTTCAAAATTAGGAGAATGGAAAGAAAAAATGTATGGTTTACTTCTATTTGTCTTGTTTGATTTGGTTTTGTGTATCATATATTTTGCGATATCCGTTTGGGGATTTCAGTGCGTAATCGGTGAAGTGAATAAAGACTGGAATGTTATGCTGTTACAAGTCTGTTTTGTGAATCACTTTTTACTATATTTGTTCGCTATTTTAGTAGGAATGTTAGCGTCCATGATACAGTCCCGGCTTCGTGGATTTACTTTTTTACTCGGTGTGTTTTCTGTGTTTTCGCGTGTTATGTTGCCTATCATTATGCAGTTTGTTAATTTTAGTGATCGGTTGACCCATATTTTCGATGTGTTAGGGATTATGAATCGAAGTTTTGGGGCATTTCTAGATTTGTTTTACAATTATTCCACAGAGGCAGTAAATATTCAGCGGATTATGGTGTGGATACTGTTGACCACATTCTTGCTTGCGTTGAGCATGAGTCGTAAGAAAATCAATGTAGTTACCATTGGAACACTGTTAGCTACAATTGTTATGTTTGTCCTATATATTCAACCTTCTGGAGAACGATACATTAGCGGAGACTGGGGAGTATATATGGCCGATCAACATTATTATTCTCAATTATTTTATTCAGGCGTGCAGGTTGGCTATGAAGATGCTGAAAATTATGAGGGGATCGGTCGTAAATATAAGGATGCGGATTTCCAGATTCAAAGTTATACTGGAGAACTTTCTGCCAAACGTCTTTTGAAAGCATCTATTGATGTGGTGATTGATAAAGACAATCTGGATGAGTATTGCTTTACATTATATCATGGCTATGACATAAAGAAAATTACGGATCAAGATGGAAATCATCTTCCTTTTGAGCAAGATGTGGACCATGTGTTGATAAAAAATCCTTCGAAGTCTAAGATTGAGAAAATTCATTTTGAATATGCAGGCTATTCGAGAAAATATGTAGCCACCAATCAAGCGATTTTTCTGGCTGGTAATTTTCCATATTTACCATATCCAGGCTGGATGGAGTATAAGCCGGAACCGGTGGATGATGTGTTTGACACAGGATCATATAATTTGCGTGGTCTTCCCTACGAAACGGAGTATGATATTTTCTTTGATACCGAGAAGGAAATTCTTTCGAATCTAAATGAAATATCCCCTTCTAGATTTGTGGGTAAATCCCAAGGAGCAACCTTTGTATATTCGAAGTTTATGAGAGAACATAAGTTGAAGAATGGAACGTTATATTATTCCATGTTAGATGCTCAGTATTATGCACAAAATAAAGAACAAACATTTGCGGAATGGGAGAGAAAACTCGTAAATGCTAAGATTTCCATGTGGGGAGAAGGTTTGAAAATTTTCGATATGGCGTGTATGGGAGATGGAGATTTGGTATGGTACGTGGCGAGTGATCATACCATCGATTTTGAACCAGAATTGGGGGAGTTTTATTTGGAAAACGGATATACCCCAAATTATATGGAAATGGACGATGGTTTAGAAAGTGAGGATGAAGAAGTTGATTGAATTAAAAAATGTAAGTAAAAAATTTGGCAAGAAGCAAATATTAAAAAACATAGATTGTGAAATCAATCATGGAATTTATGGATTGTTAGGTCCAAATGGAGCAGGAAAAACGACATTAATGCGTTGCATAACAAATTTATATTCCCTTACAAGTGGAGAGATACGGATTAATGGAATTCCGATTAAAAAAAATAGGAAAGTCAATGTGGGATATTTGCCACAATCCTTTGGGTTATTCAAAGAGTTAACGGTATATGATGCTATGAAATATTTTTGTAATTTGAAGGATGTGCCGAGAGCACAGAGAAAAGAAGAGATTACAAGATCTTTAAAGGCCGTCAACATGGAGGAAAACGCAAAGAAAGCCTGTGGGAAGCTCTCCGGCGGCATGATGCGACGAATCGGTGTGGCGCAGGCGTTATTGAATCAACCGGATGTGATATTGTTTGATGAGCCAACTGCTGGTCTTGACCCGGAAGAGCGTATGCGATTTAAGAATGTTATTTCGGGATTTGGAACTAATGAAGTGGTTATCATATCTACTCATATTGTGGAAGATATCGAGGCTTGTTGTGAGAAAGTAATTGTTATGAACAATGGGAAGATATGTTGTATTAAAACCTGCGAAGAGTTAAAGGAACTTGCTAGAAAACATGTTATTTCTTGTAAAAAGGGAGAGGAATCGAAAATCTCTGGAGACTTTTACATCGAAAAGCAATACGAAGAGCAAGGGCAAATTTTTTATCGCGTATTGGTATCTGGGGAGCAGAATGAAATGGACTTTTCGTACATGGAACCTACCATCGAAGATGGTTATATGATGACGATAAAAGGGTTGTAGGGGGTGCGAAATGATTCAGTTTTTTGAAAGATTGTGGCTTCAGATAAAAGGAATGCGAACGTTATTTTTGGTTCCTTTTATCGGGTATTATGGTATCATTCCATTGTACGTGTGGGCGAAGTCTCATAGTCCGGAATTCCATTTATTGGGCAGTGTGACGGAGATGTGCTATTTTCTGGTTCCGTTTTTATCAACATGGTGGATTTACTTAATCTTAAAAGAGTATATCGAAGGGGACGGAAGAGAGGTATTGCTGCTGGGGAAAAATACGTTTTTCAGCGCGATACTGTTTTGGATCATAAATGCGATATGCTATATACCAATTCTATTTTTAGATGTGGAAGATTTTTGGGCAAGTGAGCGATATGATTTATATACACAATTAGTGATTATCGCTTTCTTTATGGGAGGATTTTGTTATTTTCTAAATTACTATACAAAAAGTGTCACGGTATCCATGCTACTTGTAATGCTTTACAGTACCATTTCCAATTACACATTTAAGGATGAGAGATTTGTGAAATTATTTACGCCGTTACAGTTCACTGTATTGCAAGAGGCGCCGTATGATGAAAATTACTCAAGCTACTTCAAATTCATCCTAGCCGGTCTCATATTCTGGATCCTTGGTGTAGCAAAATCTAGAAAAATGGAGTAA
This sequence comes from Eubacterium sp., assembly GCA_045578325.1. Classification (GTDB taxonomy): domain Bacteria; phylum Bacillota; class Clostridia; order Lachnospirales; family Lachnospiraceae; genus Eubacterium_F. The sequence goes on along the minus strand of JAZNJZ010000033.1, from coordinate 9,636 downwards.
AAGTTACCAGCTACATCGCCCACAATTGGTGCACTGTCTGCAGTCGCTTTTCTTTTGGACAGGAGCCCACGATGTGATTTGCACCGACACTTCTGCAAGATTGACAGAACAATCACGATAGCGTGTCTGCAAGCGAAGTTCATCCCCTCGCAGCGTTATCGTCAGTGTTCGAATTTCTTTTTGCTCCAAGTTCATACAACTTTGATACAGGGAAGGTGCCCATACGTTCTGGGTGCCTTCTTTTGATGTAAGGAGAAGTTGGCTTCCTGCGGTAACGTATGTGATTTCCTTGTTGTCATCGGAAGGGTATTTCCCCGGTGTTTTATCACAGGGATATGTTGTGTCTGTATTGATATTGATTTGTTCAAAGAGTTTGCTCTCGTGTTTCATGGTTGCTGCCTCCCAAAGTTTCTCCGTACAATACGATAAAGGACCGCCGTCGCAGTCCTTTATCTGAAAGAGGAGTTTTATGAAAAAATATCAAAAATAAGAAAATTGCCAAAAGTCTTATGGGATATAAGTTAAGTGGCTAATTTGTTTTGTCTTAACTTATGTACTTAGTATAAAATAAAAATGTGAATAAAGAATGTTCAATTTGACGAAAAATTGTGAACGATTTGTTAAAGCGTTGTTCACATATGATAACAATATGGCAATGTGGTGATTTCGGTGTTTTTTTTATTCAATCGCAACATAAAAGTTATCTTGACAACATAAAAATAAAGAGTATAATAGTTAATTAGCATGCTAATTATTAGTATGCTAATTGTTTTGTGTCTACGCCCCCAGCGAAGCGGGGAGAGGTATGAAGGAAAGGAAAAGCAAATGAAATACGGACCAGAAAGTTGTTGGGAGATGAAGGAAGAAGAGTATCTCCAGCAAGCCAATCCGATGAAAGCTATGGTTTCCGTTAACCGTGTTCATCGGGCAAAAATGGAAAAAGTCTTGGAAGGGACAGAACTTCACCGTGCGCAGCATCGAACGCTAATGGTGTTGTCAAGAAATGTGTACCAATCTCAGGTGGAGTTAGCGAAAGCGTTGGAAGTATCTACGGCAACGCTAGCAGTTTCGCTGAAAAAGTTGGAACGGGAAGGCTATATTCAGAAGACCGCAAAAGAAGATGACAGTCGGGCAAAATTCGTGACTTTGACGCCAAAGGGAAAAGAAGTTGTGGAAAAGAGCAGGGACATCTTTGAATGCGTTGACAGAGAGGCAATCAACGGGTTTTCGGAGGATGAATTAATCCTTTTGCGTAAGTTTTTAAAGCGCATTTACGAAAACTTGTCAGATATATAAAAAGAAAGGAATGGAAAGTAAGATGAAGACTTACAAGAAGTATATTATGCCGTACTTATCGGCATTTATTCTTGGCCCAATCTTCATGATTGTGGAAGTGTTAGGTGAGGTGCTTATGCCAACCTTGATGGCTTCCATTATTAATGAAGGAGTTAATGGTGGTGCTGGGAATGGTTTTATCATATCCAGAGGAATTATGATGGTGGGGCTTGCCCTTACTATGATGTTAGGTGGTGTGTTAGGTGCTTACTTTGCAACGAAGGCATCGGTAAATTTTGCCGCAGGACTGCGCAAGGATGTATTTACAAAAGTACAGCAGTTCTCCTTTGCTAACATTGAAAAATTTTCTACGGGATCTCTCGTGACCCGATTAACCAATGACATTACCAACATGCAAAATGTGGTGATGATGATCTTGCGACTGATGATGCGTTCCCCAGGAATGTTGATCGGTGGTTTGATCATGGCGTTTCGCTTAAATGCAAGTTTGGCGCTCATTCTCGGTATCGTAATTCCGCTTTTGGTTACGGCACTGGTGCTGGTAATGAAGGCCGCTTTTCCACGATTTGATGTGATGCAGAAAAGGATTGATAGCTTGAACTCCCGCATTCAGGAAAATATTACCAATGTGCGAGTGGTCAAATCTTTTGTGCGAGATGATTTTGAAAAAGAGACATTTAGCGATGCCAATGAAGAACTTATGGATAAGAGTTTGCGTGCATTGAACGTAGTTATTCTCAACATGCCAATTATGACGTTGGCCATGAACATTACCACCTTGGCGGTTGTATGGTTTGGTGGAAAGCAGATTATCGTAGGAGATATGCCGGTGGGTGATTTGACGGCATTCACTACATATATTGTACAGATTCTGATGTCTCTGATGATGATGGGAATGATCATGATCCAGGGTTCCCGTGCGCTGGCATCTTCCAAGCGTATCAAGGAAGTGTTGGAGGCAAAGATCGACTTGAACGACGATATGGCCACAGAGAAAGACCACATCGTACAGAGTGGACGTATCGAGTTTAAGAATGTGTGCTTCCGTTATTATAAGAAGCATAAAAACAATGTGTTGAAGAATATTTCATTTACCGCAAATCCAGGAGAGACCATTGGAATTATCGGTTCCACAGGCTCAGGAAAGACTTCGTTAGTGCAGATGATTCCACGATTGTATGATGCGGATGAGGGACAAATATTGGTAGATGGCGTGGATGTGAAAGAGTATTCGTTGAAAAATCTTCGCGAAGGCGTAGCAATGGTACTTCAGAAAAATACATTGTTTTCTGGTACGATTATGGATAACCTTCGTTGGGGTGATGAAAATGCCACCGACGAAGAGGTGTTTGAGATGGCGCGTTATGCACAGGCAGATGGTTTCGTAACCTCCTTTACCGAAGGGTACGACACAGAGCTTGGTCAGGGCGGTGTTAATGTATCCGGTGGTCAGAAGCAGCGTCTCTGTATCGCGCGAGCACTGTTGAAGAAGCCGAAAATTCTTATTTTGGATGACAGTACAAGTGCGGTGGATACGGCGACGGAAGCGGAGATTCGTAAGAGTTTCACCACATCCTTGAAAGATACTACGAAGCTGATCATTGCGCAGCGTATCTCTTCGGTGGAAAGTGCCGATCGAATTTTGGTTATGGAAGAAGGAGAAATTGTGGGTCAGGGAACCCATGAGGAACTTCTGAAAAATTGTGAAGAATATCAGGAAATTTATTATTCCCAGAAAGATAAAGAAGAGGAGGTGTCAGCATGAGTGGAGGCGCAAGAGGTCCACAGGGCGGACCGCCGATGAAAGGTCCAGGCGGCCCTGGAGGTCCAGGAGGAGGCCCGGGTGCACGAGCGAGAGCGATGGCAGGTGGAAAGCCAAAGAATACAAAGAAGACCATCGGACGTTTGCTTGGCTATCTTGGTAATGACAAAGGAAAAGTAGTTGTCGCATTGATTTGTGCGATTTCAACGAGTATGACTTCACTGGTAGGCACATATCTGTTGGCACCGATTATAGATAGTGTGGGCGAATTTGCAAAAGAGGCAAGCAAGACAGGAGCCGATGCGGAGGCAATCATCAGCGCGGGAATTAAGAGTCTATTACTTGGTGTGTTTACTATGTTCTGTGTATACATGGTAGGTGTAATTGCTTCGTATCTGCAGCAGAAAATCATGATTGGTGTGTCTCAGCGAGCGCTGAAAAATCTTCGTAAGGACTTGTTTGATCACTTGCAGACATTGCCAGTTAGATACTTTGATACCAATGCAACCGGAGATGTCATGAGTCGTTTTACCAATGACGTGGATGCCATTGGAGAGATGCTAAATAACACAGTAGTTCAACTTCTTTCTGGATTTATTAGTGTTACCGGAACCATTGTTATTATGTTCTATATGAATCCATTGTTGGCATTGTTGATTATACTTCTTGTACCGTTGATGATTAAAGTTTGTGGTTCCATTGCGAAGCGAAGTTCCAAATACTACCGTGCGCAGCAGGAGGCACTTGGCAAATTGAATGGTTACATCGAAGAAACGGTAACCGGACAGAAAGTAGTTAAAGTATTTTGTCATGAGAATCGGGCAATTAATGAATTCTCAGAGCTGAATGACGATCTGAAAGGAAAGCAGATCAAGGCTCAGTTCTTTGGTGGAATCATGGGACCGGTTATGGGAAATATCAGTCAGGTGAGTTACAGCTTGACCGCATGTGTGGGTGGTCTTTTGTGTTTTGCCGGACGACTTTCCGTAGGTGAACTGAGTGCGTTTGTAAACTTTTCCCGTCAGTTCAGCCGTCCGATCAATGAGATTTCCATGCAGGTAAATATTATTTTCTCTGCCCTTGCTGGTGCAGAGCGTGTGTTTAAAGTAATGGATGAGGCGCCAGAAGAGGCAGATGCCAAAGATGCGGTGCCAATGGGCGATATAAAAGGCGAAGTTATCATGGAAAATGTGACATTCGGCTACAACCCAGATAAGGTAATTTTGAAGAATATTGACCTCTATGCTCATGCAGGACAGAAAGTGGCATTTGTTGGTTCCACAGGAGCAGGAAAGACTACCATTACCAACTTGTTGAATCGTTTCTACGATATCCAAGAGGGAACCATTACCATCGATGGTAAAGACATCAAGAGTTATGAGAGAAAGAGTCTTCGTAGCAACATTGCCATGGTACTTCAGGATACTCATTTGTTCACGGGAACCGTGCGAGAAAATATCCGCTATGGCCGTCCGGATGCTACGGATGAAGAGGTGGAGCAGGCAGCAAAGACCGCCAGCGCTCATTCCTTTATCATGCGTTTGGAGGAGGGGTATGACACCATGCTGGAAGGTGATGGAGTCAACTTGAGTCAGGGGCAGCGTCAGCTTTTGAATATTGCGAGAGCCGCCGTGTCCAAGGCACCAATCCTTGTTCTTGATGAGGCGACAAGTTCCGTGGATACCAGAACGGAAATGCACATCGATCATGGTATGGAGCGACTGATGAAAAACCGTACCACATTTGTTATCGCTCATCGTCTTTCTACCGTACGAAATGCAGATTGTATCATGGTTTTGGAGCAAGGTGAGATCATCGAGCGAGGAACCCACAAACAGTTGTTGGAGCAGAAAGGACGGTATTATCAGTTGTATACAGGAGCTGTGGAGTTGGATTAAGGGGAGAATGTGGTCTCTTCCTTCCGTTATCGCTCTAAAAGTATACGTGTAGGATAAGAAGCTCAGAATTTCAGATTTTATCCTAGAATATGTATGTTCATTGACGTAAAAACTATTCGATGAAAGGTCATCTTCCGATAAGAAGTGGAATATTATCAAAATAGTCTGATAAATGTCGAGTAAAATTACGATATGGTGTGTGGAATATGCAAAAATCTAGGATAAAAAAGAAAGATATTTCGTTTTTATCGGCCTAGCAATAGGAAAATACCGTATTAATATCATTTTAGAGCCAAATAAATAGGATAATAGGACACATTATTTTGTGGTTATCTGAAGCGAGCGATTGTGATTGCTACACAATCGCTCTTTTTCTTGTCATGCAAGGGAGGGTATGATACTATAAAAAAGAAATGCACCGCAGCCAAGGGAATTTTACCAGAAAAGAAATAACGTAGGAGAGGTAATGATCACAAAAAACAAACACTTTATTGAAAAAATAGCGGAGTTAGAGAACCTCGCTCGCCAATATTCAGAACAAGATGTAAAGTGGCGTGTAGCCATGTTCATTCGCCGTTTCCACAAACCCTATCGAAAGGGAGAATGGATAGCAGTTGGTGGTGAGGTGGATCGGACTTTTGTAAAGACGGTAAAAAAAGAGGCAAGGGAGTTGTATGACTATTTTGCCGAGACAACGCACATTGACGCCAATCCACAGGGTGAGAAAGTGGATCTCTATCATATGGCGGCTACCATGAGTGCTCTTTTTTATAAAACGGATGCGCTGGATGGCGAATTCACTCAGCTGAAGCGAATGATCGGTTATCAGTTCATGCCCGAAGCATATCTTGACGATATGGCGGGATGGGCAGGGGATTTGCAGACGTTGATGAACGAGGTGGATAATTCGCCCGAGGCGCATGAAACCTATGATGAATTTCGTCGTGTATTTCAAAGCAAACTTGCTATGCCAGGGACTTGCTTTAGTCTGGAAGATATGTATGCAGATGTAGATGCCTATAACATCTATGTGCTGGCGGAGCAGGGAACATTGGCGCAAGCCTTTTCGGATTATTATGAAACGGGATATCAAACAAGATTTACAACATTTACAGAGTATCGTAGCCAAAAAGAAATCGAAGAACGAGTGGAGATATTTACAAAGGAAACATTTCTGGGGAATCGTTTTCCGCTTTTTGAAGAAAATGATGCAAAAAGCGACAGGATTCTTCATACATATTCGAAGGAACAATCCGCAGCGGCAAGAGACGGCTTTGTGGAATACATTATGACGCAGATCGAGAGGGAGAAAAAAGATGCAGATTTTAATTGATGCCGACGCGTGTCCTGTGGTGCGCTTAACAGAGCAGGTGGCGCAAGAATACGGCGTCCCTGTGACGTTGCTGTGTGACACCAATCATATCTTACAGTCGGACTATAGTGACGTAAAAGTCATCGATGCCGGAGCGGACGCGGTGGATTTTGCACTGATTCGATATTGTCAGGGGGGAGACGTGGTGGTAACGCAGGACTATGGTGTGGCGGCCATGGCGTTGGGGAAAAAAGCGTATTCCATTCATCAAAGTGGAAAATGGTACACCGACGAAAATATCGATCAGATGTTGATGGAGCGGCATATGGCGAAGACTGCCAGGCAGCAGGCGAAGCGAGGCAAGGGAAAACATGTAAAAGGACCGCGAAAACGGACGCCGGAAGATGATGAGCGGTATGAACAGTCATTGCGAAACTTGTTAGATAAAATACAGATGAATGAAGGGCGTTGAAAGGTAGAGCGAGATGAAACAAGCCGAAGAGTTAGTTGCTTGGGCAGAGCAACAGATACAGGAAAAAGCGGATGAGAGATATCGCCAGTTTCATGCCAAGTTAATTCCGGGTGTGGAGTCAGAGTTTCTTGGAGTGCGAGTTCCCGAATTGCGAAAGATCGCAAAGGAAATTTGCAAGGAAGATTGGCGAGGTTTTGTGGACGCAGTGAAGGACTCCCATGTATATGAGATGAACATGTTGTGTGGCATGGTGACAGCGTTGGCAAAATGCGATTTCAAAGAGAAGCTTACCTATGTGGAAACATTCATCCCATGCATCAATAACTGGGCGGTGTGCGACATTGTCTGCGGCGATTTGAAAGCCGTAAAGAAACATCGACAGGAGATGTTTGAGTTTCTCCATCCATATTTGAAATCCACGGAAGAATATGAACTGCGATTTGCTATAGTAATATTGATGCAGTACTATTTGACCGAGGAATACATACAAGATGTTCTTCGCATCTACGATGGCATTCAGCATGAAGGGTATTATGTGAAAATGGCGGTGGCATGGGGAATTTCCATGTGTTTTGTGCATTTTCGACAGGAGACATTGGCGTATTTGGAGCAGTGTAATTTGGATGATTTTACTTATAACAAAAGCATTCAGAAAATCCGTGAGTCCTATCGTGTTAGTAAAGAAGATAAGGAAATGCTTGCGAAACGAAAACGTTAAAAAAATAACGATTTTTTCTTGAGAAAATGGCAAATTTCCACTTGTATTTTGGACAAAAGTTGTTATGATAGATATAGAGGCAAAAAATAATAATTAATATATTTAGGAGGCATTACATTATGTTTGGTCAGATGATTGACATCTTGAAAAAGAACCCAAAGAAAATTGTATTTACAGAGGGAAGCGATTCTCGTATCTTGGAGGCTTCATCACGACTTCTGGCAAGTACATTCCTTGCTCCGGTTTTGATCGGTGATCCAGAAGAAATTGCAAAGGCTGCAGAAGACTGTGGTTATAACATCCGTGGAGCTGAGATTATTGATCCAGCGAATTATGAAGAAATGGATGAGATGGTAGATCTTCTTTGCGAGCTTCGTAAGAACAAAGGTATGACACCAGAAAAGGCTCGTGAAATCTGTTCACAGGCAAACTACTTTGGAACAATGCTTGTAAAAATGGGTAAGGCAGATGCACTTCTTGGAGGTGCCACATACTCTACAGCGGACACAGTACGTCCGGCATTGCAGATTATTAAGACCAAACCGGGTAACTCCATCGTGTCTTCTTGTTTTATCATGGTTCGTCCAGCGGCTACTGGTGAAAACGAAGTACTTGCTATGGGAGACTGTGCCATCAACATCAAGCCAACCGAAGATGAGTTGGTTGAAATTGCATTGGAGTCTGCTGAGTGTGCAAAACTCTTTGGAGTAGATCCAAAGGTTGCTTTCCTTAGCTATTCAACATTTGGTTCTGGTGCAGGTGAAGATGTAGATAAGATGAGAAATGCAGCTGAGAAAGCAAAGAAAGCAGCACCAGATCTTCCAATCGCAGGTGAGCTTCAGTTTGACGCAGCAGTATCCCCACGTGTAGCTCGTACAAAATGTCCAGAGTGCGAAGTGGCAGGTCATGCCAATACATTTATTTTCCCTGATATTAGTGCAGGAAACATCGGTTACAAGATTGCACAGCGTCTTGGTAATTTTGAAGCATACGGCCCAATTCTTATGGGACTGAATGCACCAATCAACGACCTTTCCAGAGGTTGTAACGCGATGGAAGTATATTCTATGGCGATTATTACAGCAGCATTGGCTTAGTCGCTTTGATATTATCACGAGAGAAACGCGCTCTCGCTAGAGGAATCACGCAGTGGTATCGTATGGCAAAATACGCCATACAGATACCAGCGGCTTCCTATGTTTCTTCGTGATAATATCAAAGCTTTTTGTAACTGCAAAGGGGAGAAAACAGAAAAGTCCAGAGGGACTTTTTTTCGTTTGCAGGATTCGCGATGGAGATTGATAAAGACGTAGAATTCAACACACAAATTATTGGAAGAGAAAGTAACTGAAAATATAATAAAAGAATCCCCTTGTCTCATATCACAAAGAAACCTTACAAAGACGCCGGTATCAGAATTGTGTAGTTTACAATTCGATACCGTTGCGTTCTTTGTTGAACGAGAGTACGTTTCTGGTGATATGAGACAAGGGGATTCGTTATATTTTTTGGTATTATTTCTCTTCCAACAATTTCTCCACACTTACCAACTTCACACAAAGGACAAACAAATCCGTTGCCTGTGCCATTTCCTCTGGTGTTGGGAAGGAAGGAGCAATACGGATGTTGGAATCCTTTGGATCCTTTCCGTATGGGTAAGTTGCTCCGGCATTTGTCAGAACAACACCAGCTTCTTTACATTTTGCAACGATTTTCTTAGCGCAACCTTCCATTGCCTCGAAGGAGATGAAATAGCCACCAAGTGGTTTTTTCCAGCTACCGATGCCTGCACCAGAAAGTTCTTTGTCAAGGACTTCCAAAGCAGCCTCGAATTTTGGACGCATTTCATCAGCATGTTTCATCATGTGAGCTTTTAAACCGTCAAGGTTTTTGAAATATTTCACATGACGAAGCTGATTAATCTTATCGTGACCGATGGTCTGGATTGTCATGTGTTTTTTTACATCTGTAAGGTTTGCTGGAGAAGATGCAAGGGCACCGATACCGGAACCTGGGAAACTTACCTTTGAAGTAGAGGCAAATTCATATACCATGTCAGGGTTTCCCGCCTTCTCACATTCACCGATGATATCAAGAATCTCTACCTGATTGTCTTCGTAAAGGTGATGAATGACATAGGCATTATCCCAATAAATACGGAAATCTTCCGCTGCCGGC
>JAZNJZ010000032.1:0-3065 GCA_045578325.1 Eubacterium sp. | reverse complement strand
ACTAACTTGCCTAAGTCAGTGCACTTACCTTTTTTTTATGCCTAAGACACACTGCATGGCAACTCATAACTCATCACTCAAGACTCAAGACTCATAACTCATCACTCAAAAATCCTGTTCTTCAACATAAAATCGTAAAATTATTCCCTTTTCGTTCTTCACTCTTCATTTATTTTTGTACTTTTGCCCACAAATAAAAACAGTATTAACCCGAGACAGGAGAAGCGTCTCTGTCCGATACTTGAAATATGGATTTTGAGCTTTTGGCTCTTGTTCTCTAAATTCGAATACCGCCAAACATTCAACGCATGAGAACAAGCAGAGGAAGGTTCACACCACTAAGGTGTGGACTATTCGTGCTTGTTATGCGTGCAGGTCACTTGGCGGTAACCCGAATTTAGGCGAGTAACGGATAGTTTGCGCCTTTTTTGTTTCTCTAAAACTCTTCAAAATGATAATCAGTAAGTATTTGCAGAAACTATTTTTTCTGTTAATGATGGGAGGTGCATTATGCACTTTACAAGCATGTGGTGACGATGAAAAGGACGAACCTGTTCAAAAGCCCAATGAAGAAGAAACCGTCAAGCCCGATGATGGAAAGGATGAGGAAAAACCAAGTGACAAACCTTCTGATACCATGGAAGCCGTTGACCTCGGCCTACCTAGTGGAACATTGTGGGCAACGTGCAATGTTGGTGCTTCTTCTCCCGAAGAATACGGTGGGTACTATGCTTGGGGGGAAACGGAAGAAAAAGAGGACTACGATTTGGATACTTATAAGTATTATTTAGGTGATTTGGATGGTGACGGAGATAATTTTGATTCTAACGAATATGTCGATATCGGTTCCAACATCAGTGATACTCAATATGATGTAGCTCACATGAAATGGGGTGGAAGTTGGCGTATGCCCACCCGTGATGAGATAAAGGAACTCGTAAACCATTGTACTTGGAAGTGGACAACCTATAATAACATAAACGGCCAGCTTGTCACTGGCCCTAACAGTAACAGCATCTTCTTGCCCGCTGCGGGCTACCGAGACGGTACGGACTCCTATGGCAGTGGCTCGGGTGGCTACTGGTCCGCTACGTCGTACGAGAGCTACGGTGACGGCGCGAACGGCCTATACTTTAGTAGCAGCGGTAGCGCCTGGGACTATTGGGGTAGCGACCTTGGCCGCACCGTCCGTCCTGTCAAAACTGGAGAGAAACCTTCTGTAGATATTCCATCAGAAAATGAAAATGTTGCCATAGCAGAAGCTATCGACCTTGGTCTTTCAGTTAAATGGGCAAGTCATAATGTAGGAGCGACTTCTCCCGAAGGATACGGTGGTTATTATGCTTGGGGCGAGACGGAAGAAAAGAAAGTATATGACTGGAGTACATATAAATGGTGCAACGGTTCAAATAGTACTCTTACCAAATATTGCATAGATAATAAATACGGAACAGTTGATAATAAAACTGTATTGGAACTCTCTGATGATGTAGCCCATGTCAAGTGGGGAGGTGATTGGCGAATGCCAACATATTCTGAATTCACAGAACTATTTAATCGGTGTACATGGAAATGGACTACATACAACGGAATAAAAGGACAAATGGTAACGGGACCCAATGGTAAAAGTATTTTTTTACCTGCATCAGGTACTCGCATGGGAGAAAATCTTGATAATCGGGGGAAATACGGAGATTACTGGACAGTTACACCAAATGAGGAATATAATTATAGTGTGCATGCTCTCGATTTTTTTGATACTCACAAAGACTTTCGTAATGGTGGCCGATGTTTTGGCTTTACAGTTCGTCCCGTTTGTGATTAAATCATGATACATTCAATTAACTAATTTATTAATATTAAAAATTTTAAGTTATGGCAAACTTTAAGTATTTACAAAAAATCTTATTCTTCCTTTTCATGGGAGTTTCAATGTGTGCCTTGCAGGCTTGTAGTGAAGATGACGATGACAATGGTGGTGGCGGAGGAGGTACCTCTTCGACTACTGTTGGCGAAGTGGTTCCAGGAAGCGGCAAAAAACTTTTGTCTGCTGGAGAATATAAGTTTTATTATTCTGTAGATGGAAAGATTAAGACTATAAAGGTTGATGACTATATGAGATATGAATTCACCTACTCTCCAAACCAAATTATTTGCGATTATGCATATAACGAAGACTTTGAAGACAAAGAGGTTTATACTGTTTCGTATAATGGAGATGGATATATTTCCAAAATGCACTTTACAGAGACAGGCTCTGACGAGTATGGAAGTTGGAATGATTCTTCCACATCTACTCTTTCTTATGATGGCGAAGGACATTTGGTGAAAGTGACTAGCACTTTCCTTGAACAAGGTGTTGAAGATGGAGAATCATACAAAGAAAGTGGAACAGGAACTGTGACTCTAACTTGGGAAAATGGTCTTCTGACGAAGTATGAATCTGTAAATAAATGGGAAGATGGAAGCGAAAAAAGTATAATTACATATAAATATGAAGACGGAAAGAATTGGAACAAATATAAACAATATGCAGATATTGTAGGTGGTGATTATGGATTCTATTTAGGATTGTATGGCAATGGACCTGATTATTTGCCAGTGAGTTCGGAATATACTTGGGTAGAAGAATATGATGATTACAAAGATTCAGAAACATATACGGAATCGTTTGCCTATGAATTCAATGAAGATGGAACCCTGCATCGAGCAGGCTATACTTATTTTTCGTATGGAACCATCGCAGAACAGGGAGAAATCGAAGAATATCAAGCTAAAGTAACTCGTGCAGAAAAGCCTCGTAAGAAGGGGTATATGTTTGGTTTGCGTTCAAAAAACCGTAGATAAAAGTATTTAATTATAAATAGATATTCAGATGAAACAGATATCCAAATATTTGAGCGTCCTGCTGATGCTCATGATTAGCAGTGTAGCCTTTGTGGCTTGTAGTGATGACGACGATGAAGAGAATGGTGGTGGCGGAAGCTCCACAAGCAGCATTGTCGGGAAATCATATACGCACGATAGTTTTGAACTGGATGGTGACGACAACCCTCAAGAATACC
>JAZNJZ010000031.1:0-50335 GCA_045578325.1 Eubacterium sp. | reverse complement strand
TTACGTTCCAAAGGCCTTCCTACCTATGTGAAAGTTGTAGGGGAGAAGAAATTAGATTAACTTTATAATTGAAATGTTTCAGAAAGTCGGGTATTTAGCATTGCTAATGCCTGGCTTTCTATAAGTTTGACACTGTTTTTTGCGTATGGTAAGATTTATAATAGCTGGTTTGAAAAATCATATATTAAGAGATGGTTCTTATATAACTTATTTGAAGCGGAGGTAAGGGTATGCAGAAATATGTAAAACTTGTGTTGTGTTTAGTTACCTTGTGTCTGGGTGCCAGCCTATGTGCTGGCACAGAAGCACAGGCGAAGATAAAGCGTGGAAAATGGAAGGATAATATTTCTTGGAGTTATGATACGAATAAGAAAGAGTTGGTATTGACAGGAAAAGGTGCCATCGCGGAGGCGATGTGCAGAAATGATGACTATCCGGATGTGCCGGAATGGGAAGTGTATGCATATGATGCTAAAAGTGTGAAAATACAAGGAAGAATTAAAAAAATAAGTAATTATTTTGCGGGAGTTTCTGGTTTCCAAAATGTAAAAATATTAAAACTAACTGATTGCATAACAGGGATAGGAAATTGTGCATTCCGTTCTACAAGGAAATTGGAAAAAATAACATTTCCTCAATCATTAGTAAAAATAGGCAATGAAGCATTTAGTCATTCAGGCCTGAGAAAAGTTGTAATTCCAAAAAGAGTAGAAAAGATAGGAAAAAGAGCATTTTCTTATAGCAAAAGCTTACGATGTGTGACGGTAAAACAAGGTGTAAAAAGTACAGGTATAGCGTCGTTCTATTGTTGTAATAAACTAGAAAGTGTCAAACTTCCTAAGTCTTTGGAAAAAATAGAAGCTAATGCATTTAATACAACAGCATTAAGGGAAGTAACAATCCCAGAAAATGTGGTGGAAATAGGAGATGGCGCATTTGACCAAAAATGGGTCAAGAAAAAAACATTGAAAAAAGTTACCATTAAATCCAAGAAAATGACAAAATGGGGTAAAGATATTTTTAATGGTGCCAGTAGAGACCTTGTCATCTACGTTCCAGCAAGCAAAAAATTGCAATATGAACTTGCTCTGCGTGCCAAAGGACTTCCAACATATGTAAAGATTGTTGGGGAGACGAGTTTGGATTAATTGCCTTTGGATTGTATCGAATACGGAGGTAAAATACATGATAAATTGAGAGAAAGTGATGTTCTTTGTATTTATTCTATGTATCTGCGCCAGCACTGACATATTTTGTTGAAAAGACATATCATCCGGAATTGGCAGATGTATTTCAGAAAGATGACCGGGCAGAGATTGTGAAGGATGTCAAGGATGGAAGTGAGTCGGAAACCACTAAGATATACGATTTGGAAGCAGACGGATACTATTATTTTATGGTTTATAATCACTCGAAAAATGACAAGGAAGAGCTGTCACTTTCAGGAGCCACGGTAAAAGTGTACTCTGGAAATGAAACGACGCCAGTGTATACATGTACGGTTCCAAAGGGAGAAGGGTATTGTTGGAACGCATTTTGTATATTGGGAAATGGTGGCTATATTGTTCCTGTAGATGATATAAGTGATAATGCCTTTGGATATGAACCATAATTTTTTTGAAGTGGAGGTAAGGATATGCAGAAATATGTAAAACTTTTGTTGTTTTTAGTTACCTTGTGTCTGGGTGTCAGCTTATGTGCTGGCACGGAGGCACAGGCGAAGATAAAGAAAGGGAAGTGGAAGAATAATATTTCGTGGACATATGATACGAAGAAAAAGGAGTTAGTGCTGACAGGAAGTGGTGCGATTGCGGAAGCAATGAACAGGAATGACGAATATCCTAATTATCCCGAGTGGGAATTGTTTGCTAGCAAAGTAAAATGTGTGAGAATTAAGGGAGGGATAAAAAATATAAGTAATTATTTTTCGGGCGTTTCAGGTTTTAGAAATTTAAGAACGCTAGAATTAACTAATTGTATAACTAGGATAGGAAATTCTGCATTTTGGTACACGACAAAATTAGAAAAAGTAAGTTTGCCCAAAGGATTAGCAAAAATAAATGAAGAGGCGTTTTGCCATTCGGGATTGAAAAAAGTTACAATTCCTGGCCGAGTAAAAAAAATTGGTAAAAAAGCATTTTCTTATAGCAACAACCTAAAAAAAGTCACGTTACAACAAGGCGTGAAAAGCACTGGAATAGCAACTTTTTATTACTGCAAAAAACTTGAAAAAGTAAAATTTCCGAAATCGCTAGAGAAAATAGAAGCCAACGCATTTAATACAACAGCGTTAAAAGAAATAACAATACCTAAGAATGTGGTAGAGATAGGAGACGGAGCATTTGATCAAAAATGGGTGAAAAAAGTAACTTTGAAAAAGGTTACAATTAAGTCGAAAAAAATTACTACATGGGGAAAAAATATCTTCAATGGCGCAAGCAAGGAACTTGTCATCTATGTCCCGCTAAGTAAGAAGATCGAGTACGAAACAGCATTACGTTCCAAAGGCCTTCCCGCCTATGTAAAAGTTGTGGGGGAGAAAAAATTAGATTAATTTTATAACTGAAATGTTTCAGAAAGTCGGGTATTTAGCATTGCTAATGCCTGACTTTCTATAAGTTTGACACTGTTTTTTGCGTATGGTAAGATTTGTAATAGCTTATACAAAGTAGGGCAGATAAGTGATAATGCCTTTGGATATGAACCATAATTTTTTGAAGTGGAGGTAAGGATATGCAGAAATATGTAAAACTTGTGTTGTGTTTAGTTGCCCTGTGTATCTGTGCCAGCTTATGTGCTGGCACGGATGCACAAGCAAAGATAAAGAGTGGAAAGTGGAAGAAAAATATTTCTTGGACATATGATACGAAGAAAAAGGAGTTAGTGTTGACAGGAAGTGGTGTCATTGCGGAAGCAGTTAGTAGGGATGACAAGTATCCAGATTTCCCTAAATGGGAATTGTTTGCACATAAAGTTAAGAGTGTGAGGGTAGAGGGAAAGATAACACATACAAGCCCATTTTTGGCTGGGGCGGGTGGATTTTCCAATATGACTAGCTTGAAACTTTCTAATAACCTCAAAGTGATTGAATCTAATTCATTCTGGAATGCACGAAAGTTAAAAAGTGTAAAGTTACCAGTTGGCTTAAGAAAAATAAAAGCAAGTGCCTTTGAGGGAACAGGGTTACGACAGGTGACAATCCCTACGCAAGTAAAAAAGATTGGTTGTCAAGCTTTTAGTAGTTGTTACAATCTGAAAACAGCAATTGTACAGGAGGGTGTCGAGGTAGTTGGTATGGGGGCGTTTTGGGATTGCAATAAGTTGAGAAAAGTTGTGTTGCCAAATTCAATTACCAAGTTGATGGGAGTTTCTTTTTGTACAACCGCGTTAGAAAAGGTGGTCATACCTAAAAATGTTAAGGAAATTGGAAATGCAGCATTTGCACAAGTCTCGCCAGAAGAAGCAACACTCAAAAAGGTTACCATCAAATCAAAGAAAATCAAAAAATGGGGAAAAGATATTTTTGCGGATGCACACAAGGAGCTTGTCATCCATGTGCCGAAGAGCAAGAAAAAGCAGTACGAAAAAGCATTACGTTCCAAAGGCCTTCCTACCTATGTAAAAGTTGTGGGAAGAAAGAGCTTGGATTAGGAGTAGCTATTCAAGAAGTAACCCTGTTATCTTCGGTCTATATCTGCCTGTTGTATGCGAGGGAGACTGAGAAATGGAGGGAAACATATGTTAATGCTAGTTGTGGGCTTAGTTCTTTTGGCAATATGGTTTTATATTGGTTATATTGTTATGGCAATTAACTTAGATGGTATCTTCTCGAAAATAACCGGGAATCGGCACAAAAAAGTATTGATTCCTTGTCATGTGGGGATTGTTCTTCTGGGAATTGCTTACTTTCTGTTATCAAAATTTCCGTGGTTTGTATGGAAAAGCCAACGAATATCGTCGGTTATGCTATGGTTGCTTCCGTGTGTAGTAATCGATTTCTTGGTGCTATTTCTTGGGCACCGAAAAAGAGTTGATAAATGGCAAGTAAGAAATATAGTAGGAACAATATTGGGAATCATTCCGGTAGTATGCGCGTTGTTGTTCTTTGTTTTATCTCCTGTTTTGGATGTTAAACAAGAATTTCAGCAGAATCGCGAGATGTATGAAAGGTATTTGGGGCAAGACATGGAGGAACCAGTTGTTGCTTTCACACGTAACAACGACGAGTATGCCGAAGAAATATTGCAACGGTTAATAGAACGTCTGGAATACAAGGATTCAGATGTAAATGATTATGCAGAAGAATATCCTCACTATGCCGTTCTTGGTGTTTGCAAAGGCCAGAGTCCATTCAGATACGAGATGTTGGAAGTCTTGATTGAACACGGGGCAGATGTCAATGTTTCGGTGGAAGAGGATTATAATATTACGCCGTTGATGGCGTTGTGTAGTATTGATGCAGAAGACTTTGAGAAAGAAAAGGAATGCTATCGGACAGTGTCGCGGTGCGTAAGTCTGCTGCTGGAAAACGGCGCGGATTCATCCAAGAAGAATTCGGATGGTGGCACTGCGTTGGATATGTTGGAGTTGTCGATACAATATTGTAAATTTGCAGATATAAATGAAGAATATCAGCAAACGTGTTTGGCAGAACTGGAGCAAGCAAAGGAAATGTTGAAGCAGAACATGGCGAAGAAGGAATAACACTGGATTTTGTGTCTTATGCAGAAGATACAATCAAAAAGACCTGGCTCGTATGAACCAGGTCTTTAAAATTGCAAAAATAAATATGAAAAACCTACCAATTATGTATTGACACCACTCTACAACTGTGGTAAGATGGAATATACAGTATTGTGGTAAATTAGGGCTAATAGCCCCTATCTAAATGTATTATAACACAGTTCTGTAAAAAAGACAAGGAGTGAAATCATCGATGGAGAAAAACAGAATACGTCCTGTCAGTGTGGGCAAAGGCGTCAGAATGAGTTACTCAAAGCAGAAGGAAGTATTGGAAATGCCTAACCTGATTGCGGTTCAGACAGATTCCTACCAGTGGTTCCTGGAAGAAGGGTTGAACGAAGTCTTTCGTGATATTTCCCCGATTTCGGATTACAATGGTAATCTTAGCCTTGAATTTGTAAGCTTCGAGCTGTGCAAGGATGACGTGAAATATTCGATAGAAGCCTGTAAAGAGCGTGATGCGACTTATGCCGCACCGCTGAAAGTGAAGGTAAGACTTCATAATAAAGAAACAGAAGAAATCAGTGAGCATGATATTTTCATGGGTGATTTGCCACTGATGACAGCAACCGGTACCTTTGTAATCAATGGTGCTGAGCGTGTTATCGTAAGTCAGTTGGTTCGTTCTCCTGGTATTTATTACGGAATTGCTCATGATAAAATCGGTAAGGAGTTGTTCTCTTCCACTGTAATCCCGAACCGTGGTGCATGGTTGGAGTACGAGACCGATTCCAATGATATTTTCTATGTGCGTGTGGATCGTAACCGTAAGGTGCCTATCACCGTGCTGATTCGTGCTCTTGGTGTTGGAACCAATCAGGAAATCATTGATTTGTTCGGCGAAGAGCCAAAGATTATGGCTAGTTTTGCAAAAGATGCATCCGAGAATTATCAGGATGGTCTTCTTGAGCTGTACAAGAAACTTCGTCCAGGCGAGCCATTGTCAGTAGACAGTGCTGAGAGCTTGATCAATAGTATGTTCTTTGATGTAAGAAGATACGATCTTGCTAAAGTTGGACGTTATAAATTTAATAAAAAACTTGCATTCCGTAACCGTATTACTGGTTTTGCCTTGGCTGAGGATGTTGTAGATATGATAACAGGTGAGGTGGTTGCGGAGGCTGGAACTGTGGTTTCCGAAGAGAAAGCGGACGAAATCCAGAACACAGCGGTTCCATTTGTCATGATTCAGACAGAGGAGCGCGTGACAAAAGTACTCTCCAATATGATGGTTGATTTACATGCATTTTTACCAAATGCAGATAAAGAGGCGTTGGGTGTAACGGAAGAAGTTTACTATCCAGTTCTGAAAGAGATCATGGAAGAATATTCTTCTGATGAGGAAAGATACGAAGCAATTGAAAAGAACATAGCAGATTTGATTCCGAAACATATTACAAAGGAAGACATCTTTGCTTCGATTAACTATAACATGCATCTGGAGTATGGTGTTGGAAACGACGACGATATCGACCACTTGGGTAACCGTCGTATCCGTGCTGTTGGAGAATTGCTTCAAAACCAGTACCGCATCGGTTTGTCCCGTATGGAGCGTGTGGTTCGTGAGCGTATGACAACACAGGATGTGGCTACGATTTCTGCACAGTCATTGATCAACATCAAACCAGTTACTGCAGCTGTGAAGGAATTCTTCGGAAGTTCCCAGTTGTCACAGTTTATGGATCAGAACAACCCATTGTCCGAGTTGACACATAAGAGACGTCTTTCCGCTCTTGGTCCTGGTGGTCTTTCCCGAGATCGTGCCGGATTCGAAGTACGAGACGTTCACTATTCCCACTACGGAAGAATGTGTCCAATCGAGACTCCCGAGGGTCCAAACATCGGTCTGATCAACTCTCTTGCATCTTATGCGAGAATTAATGATTATGGATTTGTAGAAGCTCCATACCGTAAGGTGGACAAGAGCGACCCAGAAAATCCACGTGTTACCGACGAAGTTGTATACATGACAGCAGACGAAGAAGATCGTTATCATGTAGCGCAGGCGAATGAAACACTGGATGAGGACGGACACTTTGTACGTAAGAACATTTCCGGTCGTTATCGTGAGGAGACTTCCGAGTTCCAGAGAAATAAAATCGATTACATGGACGTATCTCCTAAGATGGTATTCTCCGTGGCGACAGCCATGATTCCATTCTTGGAGAACGACGACGCGAACCGTGCCCTCATGGGATCCAACATGCAGCGTCAGGCAGTACCTCTTCTTGTGACAGAGGCTCCAGCAGTTGGAACAGGTATGGAAATGAAAGCGGCAGTTGACTCCGGTAACTGTGTGGTAGCAACCGAAGGTGGTACCGTAGAGCGTGCAGAGTCTAACCGCATCATAATCAAAAAAGAAGATGGCAATTACGATGAATATAAATTAGCGAAGTTTGTACGAAGCAACCAGGGAACCTGTATGAACCAGAGACCAATCGTAGAAAAAGGCGAGAAGGTTGTGGCAGGACAGGTTATCGCAGACGGACCTTCTACTTCCGGTGGTGAGATCGCTCTTGGTAAGAACCCACTCATCGGATTCATGACTTGGGAAGGTTACAACTACGAGGATGCGGTACTTCTGAGCGAGCGTCTTGTTCAGGAAGACGTTTACACATCCGTTCATATTACAGAATATGAGACAGAGGCGAGAGATACAAAGCTCGGACCAGAAGAAATCACACGTGATGTACCAGGTGTCGGCGACGACGCACTGAAAGATTTGAATGAGCAGGGTATCATCCGTATCGGTGCAGAGGTTCGTGCTGGAGATATTTTGGTTGGTAAAGTTACACCAAAGGGTGAGACTGAGCTGACAGCAGAGGAAAGACTTCTTCGTGCAATCTTTGGTGAGAAAGCACGTGAGGTAAGAGATACTTCTCTCCGTGTACCACATGGTGAGTTTGGTATCATCGTAGATGCGAAAGTATTTACAAGAGAGAATGGAGACGAGTTGGCTCCTGGTGTAAATAAGACTGTTCGTATTTACATTGCACAGAAGAGAAAGATTCAGGTTGGAGATAAGATGGCTGGTCGTCATGGTAACAAGGGTGTCGTTTCCCGCGTGCTTCCAGTAGAGGATATGCCATTCCTTCCAAACGGTCGTCCACTGGACATCGTATTGAACCCTCTGGGCGTACCTTCCCGTATGAACATCGGACAGGTACTTGAGATTCACCTGAGTCTGGCTGCGAAAGCACTTGGCTTCAACGTAGCAACACCAGTATTTGATGGTGCAAACGAGATTGATATTATGGATACTCTGAAATTGGCAAATGACTATGTCAACACGCCACTGGATGAGTTTGAAGCAAAATACAAAGATGTTCTTGATCCAGAAGTAATGAAATATCTTTTGGAGAACGAGGATTACCGTAAAGAATGGGCAGGAGTGCCAATCAAAGAGGATGGTAAGGTTCACCTTCGTGATGGACGTACCGGTGAGTACTTTGATGGAGAGGTAACCATTGGTTTCATGCACTACCTCAAACTCCACCACTTGGTAGACGATAAGATCCACGCACGTTCCACAGGTCCTTACTCTTTGGTAACACAGCAGCCTCTGGGTGGTAAAGCTCAGTTCGGTGGACAGCGTTTCGGAGAGATGGAGGTTTGGGCACTGGAGGCTTACGGTGCTGCATACACACTTCAGGAAATCCTGACAGTAAAATCCGACGACGTGGTTGGTCGTGTGAAGACTTACGAAGCGATTATCAAAGGAGACAATATTTCCGATCCAGGCATACCTGAGTCCTTTAAGGTATTGCTTAAGGAATTGCAGTCATTGGCACTGGATATCACTGTTCTCGATGAGAATGGCGAAGAGATTCAGATGTCAGAGAGCGTAGAAGAAGGAACGGTAGAAGTTGAAGATGTATCCGGCTTGATGGAAGGTGACAGATTCGAACTTCAGGAAGAGTCCTTCGAGGCGGCAGGATTCCGCGAGGCGGAACTTGAGGAGCTTGATGACGACAGCAGTATCGGTATTTCAGAGGAATAATCTTTGAAGAAAGGACAGGTGCAAACATGTTACAAGCAAGTGATGTGACACAGGAAACATTGACATATGATAAGATAAAAATCCGACTTGCTTCTCCAAGTAAGATCCGCGAGTGGTCTCGTGGAGAAGTAAAAAAGCCGGAGACAATCAACTATAGAACATTAAAACCGGAAAAAGACGGTTTGTATTGCGAGAAAATTTTTGGACCAAGCAAGGACTGGGAATGTCATTGTGGTAAGTACAAAAAGGTTCGCTACAAAGGTGTTGTCTGCGATCGCTGTGGTGTAGAAGTAACCAAATCCAGCGTTCGTAGAGAGCGTATGGGACACATCGAGTTGGCTGCTCCCGTATCCCATATCTGGTATTTTAAAGGTATACCAAGCCGTATGGGACTTATTCTTGATATCTCACCAAAGGTATTGGAGAAAGTTCTGTACTTTGCAGCATATATCGTATTGGAATCTGACGTAAAAGAGATTCAGGTAAAACAGGTGCTTTCTGAGCAGGAATACCAGAAAGCAAGAGAGGACTTTGGCGATACGTTCCGTGTAGGAATGGGTGCTGAGTCCATCCAGGAGCTTTTGCAGAGAATCGATCTTGAGGGCGAGTCCAAAGAACTCAAAGCAGAGTTGAAGACTTCCACAGGTCAGAAACGTGCGCGTATCATCAAGAGATTGGAAGTAATCGAAGCATTCCGTGAGTCCGGTAACAATCCAGACTGGATGGTTCTTACTGTAATTCCAGTAATTCCACCGGATCTTCGTCCGATGGTACAGTTGGATGGTGGACGTTTTGCAACATCCGATATGAATGATTTGTATCGTCGAATCATCAACCGTAACAATCGTTTGAAGAGATTGTTGGAGCTTGGTGCACCAGATATCATCGTGCGCAATGAGAAACGTATGCTTCAGGAAGCGGTTGACGCGTTGATCGACAATGGACGTCGTGGTCGTCCGGTAACAGGACCAGGTAACCGTGCCTTGAAATCCTTGTCCGACATGTTGAAAGGTAAGCAGGGACGTTTCCGTCAGAACCTTCTCGGTAAGCGAGTTGACTATTCTGGACGTTCCGTTATCGTCGTTGGACCAGAGCTTAAGATTTATCAGTGTGGTCTTCCAAAAGAAATGGCAATCGAGCTCTTCAAACCATTTGTTATGAAAGAGCTGGTGGCAAATGGAACGGCACACAACATAAAGAATGCTAAGAAAATGGTTGAGAAGTTGGAGCCTGCTGTATGGGATATTCTTGAGCAGGTAATCCGCGAGCATCCGGTTATGTTGAACCGTGCTCCTACACTTCACCGTCTTGGTATTCAGGCGTTTGAGCCAACATTGGTAGAAGGTAAAGCAATCAAACTTCATCCATTGGTATGTACTGCGTTTAACGCGGACTTCGATGGAGACCAGATGGCGGTACACCTTCCACTTTCCGTAGAGGCGCAGGCGGAGTGTCGTTTCCTCTTGCTCTCACCAAACAACTTGTTGAAACCATCCGATGGTGGTCCGGTAGCGGTACCTTCACAGGATATGGTGCTTGGTATCTACTATTTGACACAGGAGAGACCAGGAGTTAAGGGCGAAGGAAAAGCCTTCAAAAACATGAACGAAGCAATTATTGCTTACGAAAATCATGACATTACCCTTCATGCAAAGATTAAAGTAAGACGTGAAGGTATCAATAAAAATGGTGAAAAAGAATCACGTATTATCGAATCTACATTGGGACGTTTTATTTTCAATGAAATCATCAGCCAGGATCTTGGATTTGTAGATCGTGAAGATGATGACAATTTCTTAAAACTGGAAGTAGACTTCCACGTAGGTAAGAAACAGTTGAAGCAGATTCTTGAGAAATGCATCAACAACCATGGTGCAACAAAGACAGCAGAGACATTGGATGCCATCAAGTCTCTTGGTTATAAATATTCCACAAGAGCAGCTATGTCTGTATCTATTTCCGATATGGAAGTGCCAGAAGCAAAGAAACAGCTCTTGGACGACGCAGAAGCTACCGTAGAGGAGATTTCTCGTAACTTCCGACGTGGTCTTTTGACTGAGGAAGAGCGTTATAAAGCAGTTATTGAGACTTGGAAGGATGCCGATGATGCTATCACAGATGCACTTTTGACAGGACTTGATAAATATAACAACATCTTTATGATGGCGGATTCCGGAGCCCGTGGTTCTGACAAGCAGATTAAGCAGCTTGCAGGTATGCGTGGACTGATGGCGGATACATCCGGACGTACCATCGAACTTCCAATCAAGTCAAACTTCCGTGAAGGACTTGACGTATTGGAGTACTTCATCTCCGCTCATGGTGCTCGTAAGGGACTTTCCGATACAGCGCTTCGTACAGCGGACTCTGGTTACTTGACAAGACGTCTGGTAGACGTATCTCAGGATCTCATCATCCGTGAGACAGATTGTTGCGAAGGCCAGAATGAGATTCCAGGAATGTGGATTAGTGCATTTATGGATGGAAAAGAAGTCATTGAGACTTTGGAAGAGCGTATCACAGGCCGTTATGCTTGTGAGAGCATGTATGATGATGAAGGTGAGTTGATCGTTAAGGCAAATCATATGATTACACCAAAACGTGCGGCTCGTATTGTAAATACAAAAGCGATTATTGATGCTGGAGACAAGGCAAAAGTTAAGATTCGTACGATTCTTACTTGTCGTTCTCACATCGGTGTATGTGCAAAATGTTATGGTTCCAACATGGCAACTGGTGATCCAGTACAGGTTGGAGAGGCTGTAGGTATTATTGCAGCGCAGTCCATCGGTGAGCCTGGTACACAGCTTACCATGCGTACATTCCATACCGGTGGTGTAGCGGGAGACGATATTACGCAGGGTCTTCCTCGTGTCGAGGAGCTTTTCGAGGCGAGAAAACCAAAAGGTCTTGCCATCATCGCTGAGTTTGGTGGAACGGTTACTATCCGCGACACCAAGAAAAAACGTGAGGTTATCGTTACAAACGAAGAGGAAGGTCAGTCCAAAGCATATCTTATTCCTTATGGTTCCCGAATCAAAGTTATGGATGGTCAGGAACTTGAGGCTGGTGATGAGTTGACCGAAGGTAGTGTTAACCCACACGATATCTTGAAGATTAAAGGTGTACGTGCGGTGCAGGATTACATGCTTCGCGAGGTGCAGCGAGTTTACCGTCTTCAGGGTGTAGAAATCAACGATAAGCATATCGAGGTTATCGTACGTCAGATGTTGAAGAAGGTTCGCATTGAGAACAATGGTGATTCTGACTTCTTGCCAGGCGTACTGGTAGATACACTTGACTTTGACGACGCAGTGAAGGAATTGTCTGAGAAAGGACTTGAGGTTCCAGAAGGTAAGCAGATTATCCTCGGAATCACAAAGGCATCTCTGGCAACCAATTCATTCCTTTCAGCAGCATCCTTCCAGGAGACTACCAAGGTTCTTACAGATGCAGCCATCAAAGGAAAGATTGATCCATTGATTGGTCTGAAAGAGAACGTTATCATCGGTAAGCTGATTCCTGCCGGAACTGGTATGAAACAGTACCGTAACGTAGGTCTTCACAGTGATCTCGTGGACAGCCTTGAGCCACCAGAACCAGTGGTAGAGGTTGAAGAAGAAGCGGAGAACACAGAAGAAAATGTGACAACGGAAGAGACTGTAGTGGATGAAGCTATGGATCTGGGATTCGAAGCAATGGAAGATGACGAAGTTGTTGCTATTGAAGAATAAAGAAATTGGCAATATGCCGTGAAAATAAGGAGTTCTTCCTGTGAGGTTACTTGCAGGAAGGGCTTCTTTTTTTACAAAGAAACAATGATATAGTAGAGATTTTTTGGTCCACTGGGACGAACGGTACCAAATCAGGGACGAACGGTGTTGACGTGAAAATGAATTTGTAATAACATTAAAGACGGTTATTCAAAAAGCTATTGTTGGTTTCAGTTTATTCTTGTGTATAGGACGGGATAGGAAAGTTTTGTATATAGTTTTTGTTATGTAGGGCAATGAAACAAATTAGTTGGAAAAGGTGTAGTAGAAGCTGACAATAGCAAGATTGAAATAACAGGGTTTACAAAAGAATGAAGAGAGTTTGGCGATTGATATGTGCAACAAAAAGCCAAATTCTCTTTTTCGTTATTTCTGGTAAAGCATAGCGAAAAGGGTGGGTTTGTACAATGTGACAAGTATTTTGCGATATATAAAGGGAGTATTTGTGACATTTTACAATAAAATTGTGGTTTTTGGTTGTCGAGAAACGATAAATATGATAAAATATTAACTTGAGGTGACAGATTATGAAATTGCATGTAGCAATTTGTGATGATGAAAAAGCCATGATTGATGTGGCAAAAGAAAAGTTGTCTCATTATAGACCAGAATATGAAGTGGATACGTATTGTTCTGGAGAAATGTTGTTGGAAGCGGAAATCGCGTACGATATGATTTTTTTGGACATTGAAATGCCAGGGAAAAATGGAATGGAGATTGCGGATGACTTGAGGAAGAAGGGCTATGATGGTCATATTGTGTTTTTGACTAGTTATAGTGAGTTTATGCAGGAAGCATTCAAGGTACGAGCATTTCGGTTTTTGAAAAAACCTATATGTGATGCGGATTTCGAGGAAACCGTAATGGAGGCGGAAAAAGAGATAGCAGAAAATCGAAAAATTGTTATCAAAACCCAAGAAGGTACTCGGGCAATTAATATTCGAGATATCATTTTCATTGAGACGGTTCGAAATTATACATACATTTCAGTAAAAGGTAGTGAGATAGAGACGAGAAAAAGTCTTCGTGAATGGATGGAAATCCTAGGGAACGAGCATTTTTGTCACGTGCATAAATCCTATGCAGTGGCGTTCCGGCATATTGAGATGATTGAGAACAACAATATCATAATGAAAGGTGCGGATGTGAAAATTCCTATTTCACGAAAACGATTGGGCGAAGTGAAAGAAGCGTTTTTTTCTTATGTTGACAAATACGCACTTTCCATATAAGAGGACGGGACTATGAATACGATATGTCTAAATGCAGTCCAATACGTCATAGAGTTTATTAAACTTTTTCTTGTTACGGATGTTTTTTTCGGTGTACGTCAGAAAAAGCGTGTATATCCAATGTTTGGTCTGTCGTTGCTGGTAGTAATGATTGTGTCACTTTTTTATGACATTTCAAAGGAGCCTGTAATTTATGGGATTATTGCTTCTTTGGTTTTAATTTTCAATATGGGTGGGAAAAAGAAAAAGAAGGCGGGATTAATCGTATTGTCGTACATCGGGATCGGTGTTATCGATATGATTCTTGCCGTGGTGTGTATCGCTATTTTTCGGCTCGATATGGACAGGATAGATAACTCCATTTGGGTTGGAATAGGTATAAATTCAATCTCACTTATATTGTTTCTTTTTGTGTGGCTTCTTCTATATATAAAGAAGATTCGGTTTACGACAATACAAATTAAAAAGTATTTGCCGATTTATCTGCTGGCCGGTTTTGCGTTGTCATTGTACCTAACGTCAGCGCAGCTGATGGGAATGGGAGAACGTGTTTTAAGTTACCGTTACATTCTCATGTTTGGACTGACGCTCAGTAGTTTGGTTATGGTTATTCTCTGTGCTCTTTTGCTTGTAAATAGCACGAAAAATGCTCATTTGGAGCGAGAGGCCGAGATACAAGCGAACTTGCTGAAGACACAAAAGGAGTATTATACAATGCTTCTTTTGAAGGAAAATGCAACAAAGGCATTTCGACATGATATAAAACATCATGTTTATTGCCTTCGGAAGTTGTGCCAAGAAGATAAGTACGAAGAGCTAAAAGCGTATCTGCAAGATCTAGATGGGGAAGTGGATAAATTTTTGCCGAAAGTGGACACGGGAAATCAGTTGATTACAGCCCTTGTGAATAATATTTTCAGCAAATTTCCAGATGTAAATCTGGAGTGGCGCGGGAAATTGCCAAATGAGGTGAGAATATCTTCGATTGATCTGTGTACGATTTTTAGTAATCTTCTAACAAATGCGTTTGAGGCTACATGTAAGTGCGAGATAAAACAGGTTGAAGTAAAAGTCAAATTTTTAGAATCCACGCTGATGATTGTCATTACCAATCATATTGATCATTCTCCGAAAAAGCATAAGGGAGAGTTTATATCAGATAAAACGGGGGAAGGTCATGGATTTGGACTTCAAAATGTCAAGCGATGTGTGGAAAAAAACAATGGAAGCTATTCTGTATTGGAAGAAAAAAATACGTTTACAACGAAGGTAATTTTGCCAGGTGCCCTGAAATTTTGACACTTTCTGGGACGAAAGGTACGAAATCAGGGACGAACGGTATTGCATATCCGTCGCAAAAATAGTAAAATAACGATTGGAGAAAGGTAATTACATATTAATTTTTGTCCGATCAATAAGGAGGTATTCGAAATGCAAACATACGATTTTTCATGGGTGTGGCGTTTGTTTTTTAAATAATTGTTGATTTATGTCTTTGGCATAGTGATATAACAAGATTATAATAATCTCCCTTAGGACAAAAAAGCGGGGTCTCTGGTTTTCCAGGGGCCCTGTTACCTTATTACGATTTAATAGACCTTATGAAATACTTGATGATATTTGTAATAATGTGATATACTAATTCTCGTGTCCCGAGAAAACGATAAGGATGGAGATTAATATGCGTAAAATGAGAAAAGTAATAGTAACTTTAGCAATCATGGCTTTTGTGTTTGGTGGTTCACAGGCTTTAGCGGGCTCAGTATCTTGTTCGCTTAATGGTCAGAAGAAAAACGAATCAACTGCGTTAGATCACAATTATATGTCAAAATATCGCTGCAGTGCTTCTACACAAAAGAGAAGTGCGAAATGTATCGTGGTGCAAGTATGGGGCGGTTCGAACAAGAGTTGTCCTGTCCTTTATGGAAGTATGGCAGTTCCGAACAATGTAACTGCCAAAACAATTACATAGGAGGAGTAAGATGTTCAAGCTAAATGTGAAAAGGTATATAAAGACACCTTCCATAATGACATTGACCGTGTTGTATCTTTTGTGTCTGTCATATATGTTGATATACAGTGCTACCGGAGATTTTGAGGATGGGTTTCGTAATTATAAATTACTAATTCCAACTACCTTTTTCTTTTTTTTATTTGTGTCATATGAATATTTTTATCAGATAAAAGCAGACAAAATAGAGGAAGTAATGTATACATGTGCAAAAGGTGGAAATGTGGCACGACTGTCAGGGTTGGCGGTTGTTTGCTCGCTTTTAGCACTGGTTTGCGTTGTGTTTTTGGGGTATATGGTAGTGATATCAAAAGCAAATGGTATGTTGAGCAGTGAATTATTTGAATTTTGGGTTAAATGTACCATCGTGCATCATTTGCTGGTCTATTTTCTTGCTATCATGGCGGGATTTGCTACTGCATTAACGAAGTCAAAGATATGGGGCTATGCAATACTAATGTCGATATCTTGTGGATTTAGTGGCGTTTGGATTGGACCACTGTTGACAAATTGCGTCGGAAACGAAAGCATGTATCGTAAAGTGGACTTGATGAACATCTTGGCGAAGATATATAATGCTATTCCGGATTTATATTATGTATATTCAATTGAAGAGGAGAATGTACAAAAAGTTCTCTTTTGGATTTTGATGGTAGTGGTCGTATTATGTGTTGCCATGAATCGAAGATATCGACGCTTGGTAGCCATTGTGCCCTTTGTGGGGATGATGCTATGTATGCATCTTTTCCTGCAGCCAACATCCGCGGTTTCCTTGGATGGTAGTTCACAAGATGCGTGGTCAGCAGATACATATTACTATGAATTCGGTTATGGGATGAATTGCAAAAATACGATGTTGTATCAACCGGCAAATTTTCATGCGGAAAAATATGTGATGAATCTGGAAGCAAAGAGACAGTTAAATGCTACCGTTGAAGTGTATGTGGACAATCCTACATTAAAAGAATACAATTTTACGTTGTATCATGGTTATAAAATCAAACGGATAAAAGACGAAAGAGGGAAGGAGCTTACCTTTACCCAGGATAAGGATTTTGTTTGTGTGACGATGGATGCCGAAGTTCAAAACCACAAGTTTGTGTTTGAATATGAGGGGTATAGTAAAGCCTTTTATAGTACAAGCCAGGGAATGTTTCTTCCAGGATATTTTGCCTATTATCCAATGCCGGGAAGGCGACAGATTTATATTGTAGAAATGGGTTATACAGGATATAATACGGAGGGTCTTGGGTATGAAGTGGACTTTGAAGTAAAGATTTCAAGTAAAGAGAACGTTTATAGTAATTTGACAACCAATCGTGTTAATCAATGGACGGGGCGCACGGAGGGGGTCACACTACTTGCAAGTCCTTTTGCAGAGGAGATGATGGTAGATGAAACGAGAGTCGTATATTCTACCCTTCAATATCCGGGAACGAAAGTGGATACAATTAAGCAAGCTGTTTCAGAGGTAAATAATCGATTTGAAAAATCTCAATCGTTAGTGGGAAAGACGGTGATAATCCCGCCAGAAAATAACATTGCAGTAGAATCTTATGGCGCAGGAAAGGACTATTTGATTGGTACTGAAGATACGATTTTACGTGACTATGAAAATTATGTTATGTATGGAAAATTGTATATACCTATGTCGGAACAAGAACAAAAAGAAATACAAGAAGAATTAGAAAAGCTAATGGAAGGTGAGGAAATAGAATGATTACCATAGAACATGTGACAAAAAAATTTGGAAAGAAAGTGGTTCTAAATGATATAAGTTGTCAGTTGGAAAGCGGTGTGTATGGGCTTTTAGGACCAAATGGTGCCGGCAAAACAACGCTGATGCGTTGTATGACAAATTTGTACAACGTGTCAAATGGTAAAATTACGTTTGACGGAGTTTCTCACAAGAGAAAGGCATTTCGTAAAGTAGGGTATTTACCGCAGTCATTTGGATTGTTTAAAGAATTGACAGTACAGGACTCTATGCGATATTTTTGTAATATGAAAGAAATTCCGAAGGCAAAAATCGAGGAAGAGATTGATACTTGTCTGAAAGCGGTGTATTTGCAGGACAAGAAGAAAGTGGCCAGTGGTAAACTTTCAGGTGGAATGATGCGACGTGTAGGTGTGGCTCAAGCGCTGTTAGGGAATCCGGATTTGATTATTTTTGATGAGCCCACAGCGGGGTTGGATCCAGAAGAAAGAATGCATTTTAAAGACATTTTGTCGGGGATGGGAAAGGATTGTACGATTGTCATTTCTACACATATCGTGGAGGATATAGAGGCATGTTGTGATTATGTCATTGTGATGAATCACGGAAAGATATGTTGCTTAGAGACGTGCGATGAAATTATAAATCGTGCTCGTGGTAAAGTGTTTTGCTGCAAAAGGGGAGAGGAAGAGACCCTGTCGGCAGAGTACGTCATTGAAAAACAGTTTGAGCGTAATGGAGAGATTTACTATCGGGTATTGGCACAGGAACCAAATAGCAACATGGAAATGCTAGAACCGACGTTAGAGGATGGATATCTGAGCATCATACGTGGGATATAGGAGGGGCAGTATGTTTATTGAACAGAGAATTTTTCTACGACGAACGTTTGGGAAATTTGTGTGTCAACTATTGAATATGGGGTTGTTATTTTTTGTTCCATTGATGGTGTATTACATATTGATCCCGATACTAATTTGTGCGTTTGTACAGAATCCCCTAACGGGAAGTGAAGCATATGATTATCTGGAGCAATTTGGGTATTTCGTTGTGCCGATTTTTTCTACTTGGTGGGTGCATATGCTTTTGAAGGAATATGTAGAAGGCGATGGGCGTGAAGTTCTTTTATTGGGCGGAGGGATTGCGACGCTCTCATTTATGTTCTTTTTGCTTCATAGCATTACACTCCTACCGATGTATCTGTTTTTTGATAATACACGAGGTGAGGTAACAGAGCTATTTGGCCAGTTTCAGATTATTAGTTTTTTGATGTGTGGTATAACGTTATATGCTTCCACGATGCTAAAAAGCATATCGTTATCAGCACTTATTGTAATGGCGTACTGTGCATGGTCAAATGTGGTTAGTCAAAATCTGAAATTTGAGGCTTGGAAATTTACCAATATGGGACTTTGGCAAGACAATAGCAAGTTTCTGTTGATTGGAATTGTATTTTGGGTATTGGGAGTGTTGCAGTCCAGAAAAATGGAGTAAGTAATAGAATTTGCATTTTTTCATCTGATGTGGTATCCTATAGAACGAGCGGTATTCGTAGGAAACTGCATCAGATGATTTTGTGTTGTCACTGGGAAATACGAGACAGACGAGAAGGTGATGACATGGAGATTGGTATTATAGGAGCCGGGAAGGTCGGGTGTTCCATGGGAAAATATATGAAGGAACACGGACATTCAGTGGCGGGATTTTATAGCCGAAGTGCCAGAAGCTCGGAAGAGGCCGGGACTTTTACAGGGACGAAAGCATTTGAAGATTTGAAAACAATTGTAGCGGCGTGTGATCTGCTTTTTGTTGCCGTGCCCGATGATGATATCGGAGCTGTATGGCAGGAAATACGGAGATTGCAGCTGTCATTAGAAGGAAAAATACTATGCCATTTCAGTGGCTCATTATCATCTGCTGTATTTTCAGGAATCGAAGATACGGGCGCATCTGCCTGCTCGATTCATCCTATGTCTGCGTTCAGCGACAAATTCACATCGTATCAACAATTACAGGATATTTATCTGACTATGGAAGGAATGGAGATCGCTACCCAGGTTGTGGGTTCTTTGTTTCGGGATATGGGAAATAAGGTGCTGACCATTGCGCCAGAGACCAAGGCACTTTATCATTGCAGTGCATCTCTTGTGAGCAATTTTATGATTGGTCTATATGAGATGGGACTTGAGCTTTTGGAGCAATGCGGAATCGATGAGGAGGATGCCCGTGCCCTTACCACTCCCTTGGTGGCAAATAATATTCAAGCAATGTTGGAAAAGGGACCTTCCGCAGCACTGACCGGTCCTATCGAGCGAGGAGATGTGAAGACGGTGGAAAAGCATCTGGATGCTCTTGGCGACAGCGCGGAGGGAAATGTGTACCGCGACTTGGGGCAGTACGTCCTGCATGTGGCAGAGCGGAAAAATCCAGATCGTGAATATATGGAAATAGCAAATGTTTTAAGTGACAGAAATGGAGACAGAACATGAAAAATACAGTAACAACCTTTCAGCAAGCAAAGGAAAATGGTGAGAAACTGACGATGCTGACTGCTTATGATTATTCTACAGCGAAGCTCATAGATGAAGCGGGTGTCAACAGTATTCTTGTAGGAGATTCTTTGGGGAACGTGATTCTTGGTTATGAGGATACCATTAGTGTTACCATGGAGGATATGATTCATCATGGGGCAGCCGTGGCAAGAGGTGCGAATAATGCATTGGTTGTGGTAGATATGCCGTTTATGTCCTATCAGACATCGGTGTACGATGCCCTTGTAAATGCCGGACGTCTCATGAAAGAGGGGCGTGCCGATGCGGTGAAATTGGAAGGTGGCATTGAGGTGTGTCCACAGATTAAGGCAATCGTTGGCGCTGGAATCCCTGTGTGCGCTCACATCGGTCTGACACCACAGTCCATCAATGCCTTTGGTGGCTTTAAAGTACAGGGAAAAAGCGAGGAAGCGGCGAGAAAACTTCTGGAAGATGCGAAAGCAGTGGAAGAAGCTGGCGCCTTTGCGGTAGTGATTGAAGGGGTTCCGAAGAAATTGGCAGATTTGATCACGGAGCAGCTCCGTATCCCAACCATTGGAATCGGTGCAGGAAATGGCTGTGACGGTCAGGTGCTGGTATATCAAGATATGCTTGGTATGTTCTCCGATTTTACACCGAAGTTTGTAAAGCGCTATGCAGAAACGGGCGAGATAATGAAAGCGGCGTTCCGTGAGTATATTAGCGAAGTGCAGAGTGGTGCATTTCCGGCGGAGGAGCATGAATATACAGTGGATGATAGTGTCATTGAGAAGTTGTATTAGGAGGAAAAGAAAGATGCAGATTGTAGCAACAGTGAAGGAAGTTCGTGAACAGGTAAAGGCTTGGAAGAAGGAAGGTTTGTCTGTGGGATTTGTGCCTACTATGGGATACCTTCATGAAGGACATAAGAGCTTGATTGATAAAGCGGTGGAGGAAAATGACCGCGTGGTAGTTAGTGTATTTGTAAATCCGATTCAGTTCGGACCGAAGGAGGACTTGGCAAGTTATCCAAGAGACCTTGACAGAGACGCGAAGCTCTGCCAGGATGCAGGAGCGAATCTTATCTTCCATCCAGAAAATGAGGAAATGTATTTTGATGATTTCTGTACTTTTGTGGATATGGATGATCTGACACAGGGACTTTGTGGTAAGACGAGACCGACCCATTTTCGTGGGGTGTGTACCGTGGTTTCTAAGTTGTTCAACATCGTGGCACCAGACAAGGCGTACTTTGGTCAGAAGGATGCTCAACAGTTGGCGGTGATTCGCCGTATGGTGCGTGATTTGAACTTTGATATCGAGATTGTGGGATGTCCAATTATCCGTGAAGAAGACGGCTTGGCAAAGAGCTCCCGAAATACGTACTTGAGTCCAGAAGAGAGAGCGGCAGCAGTTATTCTTCACAAGGGATTGACCGAAGGAGAGAAGATGATCAAGGCTGGTGAGAAGGATGCCGCCAAAGTCGTAAAAGCCATTACGGACATCATCGAGAGTGAGCCTTTGGCGCGAATTGATTACGTAGAAATGGTGGACTGGAATACATTGAAGCCAGTGACAGAGATTGTGGATGAGGTGTTGACGGCGGTTGCTGTGTATGTAGGAACCACAAGATTGATTGACAATGTTATCTGCGCGAAGGCAAAGTGAGGATATGCGTCGTGCTTGCACGTAAGCAATCCGAGCGCGCCCGCGACCCCGAGCGGAGCGAGGGGGGCATAGCAACGAATATTTTTGTTTGTTATTGGTACAATATATTGCAAAACCAATTTTGGGGTGATATAATGACAATAAAAAGGGAAGGAGGACGTTCTATGAATGCATATGCTGTAAAACCAGAGGTGCCTTTTGCGACAAAGAGAAAATTAGCAAGAACACCTGCGTCAGTTGAGAACCGAAAAATGGTTGAGTATATTGATAGCCATGAGTTCTCTTTTCGTGTAACAGATGGTGTACAAGAAGTAAGGGATAAGGTGATAAAGGTAGATGACATTTGAGAAGTTTGAGGTAAAACATCAAACCTTAGCACAAAGTTTTGATTGTGGGAATATTGTCATAAATAACTTCTTAAAAAATGGTGATGCTTTGGATGCAAATCAAGGCATCACTTATCTTTTACTGTCGGAAGATAATGTAATTATAGGATATTACAACATCAGTGTAGGTCGTGTTGATCAAGTTGAGTCCATTGGAGAGAGGGAATATTATATACCGATGGGTGGAGCTATTAACATAAATTATCTGGCTGTGGACAAACGCTTGCAACATAAGGAATTAGTGGAAGGGAAACGCTTTTATTTCGGCGATTACATTTTACGTGATTGCGAAAAGAGAATCC
This sequence comes from Eubacterium sp., assembly GCA_045578325.1. Taxonomy (GTDB): domain Bacteria; phylum Bacillota; class Clostridia; order Lachnospirales; family Lachnospiraceae; genus Eubacterium_F. The sequence continues at coordinate 27,993 of JAZNJZ010000031.1, read as the reverse complement.
TTTCTTTGCGCGAAAAAGTTGGAGTATCATTTGTGACATTGTACTCCACAGAAGAAGGATATCATATGTATCACGACAGAAACAGTTATGAAGATTTTGATGATGATATGAGTACATTTGTGCAAGAAAGTGACAAGTTATGTTATAAACTGTATAAATGGGTAGATGATATTATTGAATAGGAGGAATGCAACATGAACCCAATGGCTCTCATGCAAATGAAAGGAATGTTAGAAAAATTCACGCAAAATCATCCGAAGGTACCGATGTTTTTCCAAAGTGCGGGACAGCATATCGGAGAAGGAAGCGTTATTGAAATTAGTGTGACAACAGCGGATGGAAAGAATCTGTGCACCAATATGAAAGTAACGGCAGATGATCTTGCTTTATTTGAACAGCTGAAGAAGTTGTCGTAGCGATTTGTGATTGAATAGAGAAAGTGAAAGAACTTTTGGAAAAGGTATATGGAATATCACCATCGAAGGTGAAAAAATAAAAGAAGGGGGCGTGCTCAAGGTTACTTGAACATGCCCCTTTACAATAGTTAGATAGGAAAATTTCAGCGAGGGTAATTCATAGTAAGAAAGTTCTGGGTTCCATCTTTTCCAAAGAGAAGAATTCCCATTTCGCCGTGATATCCGCAGTAAAAATAGCCAGCGTCTTTGACTATTTGAATGCGCTCCACATTATCGGAATAGGAAAAGGATATTTTCCCAGATTCCACGAGCTCCACAATGGTATCGCGAACTTCATCCTCTGTCATACCATCAATATACGCATAAAAATCATCGCTGTATGTGGGATGAATGTAGCCACTCGGTGAGGTGGTCTCGCTTTTGGTGATGAAATCTCCCGACATTTCGTAAAGACAAAGGTCCTTGTTGAAAGGAAACTCACTGTTGCCTGGCATCATATAATAGAAGTCGCTAAAAGGTTCTGTCGGTCCATTGTATTCTGCGTGGGTTCCCAGATTATCTGCATCGCGCCAGCCGTAAGTTGCATATTTCCATTGGTTTTCTTCGCTGGCAGTAATCCAATTATGTAATGTTTTATCGGGGGTGTAGCATACCATGGATGGGCGGCCACACCAGAAAAACATCATTTTGTCATTGGTTACTTTATCGATGTTGAAACCAGTATGCAGGTAGAGCGAGGTCATATAATTTTCACCGCAAAAAGCAAACATATAGCTCATATTCTCTACGTTAGATGTATCGAAATATTCGGGCAAATACAATTCTGCAAGGTCGTTTACTCCAAATCGCATGAACATAAAGGACATATCGGTTACATTCTCTGTATAGAGGTACTCAAGACCATACAGACAAGAACCTTCGGTCTGTCGAAAACCAATGTCATAGAAAAGATAACTGGAGTCTGGATTGGCGATGACACCATCTTTTTGTCCGATGGTCATCTCATAATAACTGTCGCCATCGGTGTCGGTGTACCATGCCATGACACTTTTGTTCTGTCGTTCGGATACGTCGATGGAACCGAGGACATTGGCTGGTACTTCGCACGTGTTGGTAAAGGAAATACATTCAATGTCTTCTCTTCGAATGTTTGAACCGAAGAAATAGTAATATTTCCAGCCATAGAAGGAGTAGTCGACTTTATATTCGCCAGATGTATTTGGCTTGGAGTAACACTGCCTAGGCTCTGCCATTAGGCGATCTTCGGTTGACGGATGAGTCGGTCTTGGTGTCGCCACTGGCTCGGGCGAAGAAAATGGTGTGGATGCCGGAAGTGAATCTGGAAGGGGTGTGCCAGATGATTTTGCCGGCGGTGTACACGTTTTTGTAACAATAGTTACTTTGCAATATAGTTTCTTTTTTCCTATTTTGCAACGCACGGTTGCTTTACCCTTTCGTTTCGCCACAAGCTGTACACTTCGCTTCTTTTTCTTAGTGAGGCGAAGATTTTTCTTGCCAGATGTTACGGTCCATTTTGCCTTTTTCTTTGTCTTTTTTACCTTTAGTATGACAGGCTTTTTATCCCATGTCCGCAGGGTTACGCTTTTGCGAGTTAAGCGTGGAGAAGCGGCAGCAGTTGTTTCTTTCTCCGCAAATGGACTTATGCAAAGGAGCAGAGTGGGGATAAAAAGTAATTGTAATATCTGTTTTTTATATCTTGTCATTTGGATTCCTCCCATTTCTATTTTGCTTTATGAGGTGTTTCTAATAAAATGTCCAGTAACGTGTTGGGCACTTCCCAGGATGGTGTTTCTGGCTCGGGAGGAGCTGAATCCTCAGGAGGTGCAACAGAGCCTACATCACCTGGGGGTGGAAAATAAGGAGCAGCTGTTGTAGCAGGTGCGCCAGGGGCTGCTGTGTAAGCTGGTGCCGAGGTACTTTGGGAAGCGGAAGGGGTACTAGTGGCTGGTGGAGGATTACCCGTGGTGAATCCATTGTTTTGGGGGCTGGACGGTGCTTGTGTAGGTGGTGGAGTGGAGCTTGCTAACGGATTTACCGGTGGCCTCGCAGAAGCTGTTTTCTTTGGAGGTTTGGTAGGCGTAGGGGTGTCCTCCTCCGCTTTTGTTTTTGGGGTGTTTTCCGAAGAATCTACTTTGGTATCTTTCTTGGGGGTAGTGTCAGTAGTCGAGGAAGATGAAGGGGCATCCGATGTGTTCTTGTTCGGGGTAGCTGTATTCTCAGGAATGAAGTTGTCTGTGACCGAATCATCTTTCACAGTAGGAGATGGTGTAGGAGAAAGGACCTTAGTATTCTCTTTGTTTTCAGGGGGCGTCGAGACAGGAGGAAGAAAAATCTCTGGTAACCAAGTCACACAAGTGAGCACCACAACAAAACAGGTGGCCACAGCGGAAACCTGTAGAATTTGCTTGCGTCTCTTACGTCTTGCAGTGTAGAGGATATTCAGTTTTTCTTCGATTTCATTTGCCCACTGGCGGCTATCTTTCATAAGAAAAGCCCTCCTCGTTCATGATTACTTTTAGACTTTGTCGCGCACGATACGCGAGGTTTTTAATCTGTCGGTGGCTCTTTTTCATGACGCGGGAAATCTCCTCGTAGGACATTTCCTCAAAATAGATCAGATATAACACAGTTCGATAATCGTCGTTTAACTGTAGCATCGCATCATACAGTAGTTTTTGGTACTCATCTTTTATGATGCGTTGTTCCAGTTCTTCCATATCGGCTACTTTGTATTCTGCTTGTTCCATCGGAACTTTCTGAAACCGACGTTCTTTTCTTATGTAGTCCACCGCCTTATTTCTGGCAATTGAAAATAGGTATGTTTTAAAAGATGATTTGCCCCGATATCGGCCTTTGTGGAAAATTAACTCACAAAAGGTGTCCTCCATCAAATCCTCTGCTACGTCAAGATTATGTACATATCGATGGATGAAAAGCATTAAGCTTGCCCCGTAAAGCTCAACGATTTCCACCAGTCCATTTTCGTCACCATCCAGATAACGGCGGTAGCTCATTGCTCCGTTATCCATGTTTTACTCCATTCGCATGTGATATATTTGTTTATTAGTCGTATGTTTTCAGAAAAAGTCTCACGGTTTGTCGAAGATTTTTTCGAGATTTTTCAATATCTCTTTGTCAAAGCCGTCATCGGCATAGATTTTCTCTGTATTGTCCACTGTCTCGTAGCCCATTGGTCCGTAGTAAAATGCTTTGGTCATTACACAACTTTTGCCTTCTAGGTCCGTGATGGTCCAGTAGAGGGTGGCGTTGTATTTTTTTTCTTGTCGATTATAGTCGCCATTGGAAAGTGTAAATCGGTTGGACTCTAGGCGAGGAGCAAGAATTGAAAGTTCTGTGACCAATTGTGCTTGATAGGCAGTAAGGAGTTTGCTGTCAATACAAGGGGCCAATTCGCTGCAATCTTCGGTAAGATAGAAGGCATAATCAAAATAGGAATTAAAATCATCCGGTATAAAATCTTTTCTCAGTGCGCTGATGCGATCGCAGGTAAGAAATTGCGCTTCTGGATCCTTTTCGCTTAGGTGTCGGAAGAAACGAAAAATCAAATTCATCTTAATTAGCTTTACTTTTCTGGAATCGGAATAAGTCTCGGCAGGAACAGAAGAGCCGCCATAGTAATCCGCATTTTCTGGAAAAATCGAGAGACTGTAACTGTTTCGACTGTCAAAGTAAATCAGCATAGGAATCGATTCTCCTTCAACAGTCAATGAAATGTTGACATAATAGCCAAGTTCACCTTCAAAAATTTTGGGAGTATAAGTGTATTCAGCGCCTTCATAGGTTACACCAAGGATATCAATTTTGATTTCCTTATCCTGGAAAATGGACTTGTGCAATTCAAGAAGAGAAGTGACAGAATGGTCAAAAACATCGCCTTTTTCGGCGAAATAACCCACATACAAGTTCCGGGTGGTGCCACCTAGTATAGATCGCATATCCCCTTCCACAAACTGCTTTGCGATTTTCCATCCCTTGTATCGATACATCAAACTATCATAACTTGGAATCGGTAGCGAGGGAAAGAACTGGCTCACTGTCAGCATCCCAAAAAATCCGCACACCGCTACCAGTGCCACGATGGCAACAATTTTCTTGATTCGCTCGCGCTTCATTTTCTTCTTCACTTTTTTAAATGGTTGTATATCTTCCGCGCCAACGGCGTCGGTTATTTCTTTCAAAGTGGTTTCCTCGCGCATGGAGGCAAACATTTCCTGACAATGCTCACAAGTTTCCAGATGCGCCTCTATCTCTGCAACCGTTTCCTCTCTGCAGAGATCCTCGATGTATTCTGGCAACAAATCCTCTACAACATAACATTTCATATCAATCATCTCCAATCTGTTTTTTTAACTTTTCTTTTGCGCGGTAAAAGGTTACCCGTCCCCAGTTTTCGGATTTCCCAAAGATTTCGCCGATTTGCTTGAAGGACAGACACCCCATGACCCGTAGCATGAAAACTTCTTTATATGGTTCCTGAAGAATATGTACTTGTTTATGGAGCTGGACACTTTGTTCTTGTTCCACAAGATTTTGCAAAATGTCCATTTCTCCTTGTTGTTCTGGTGCCTGTTCAAGAGAAATGTTTTTTCGCTCTGCCTGCTTGCACATATCCAGCCAGGTGTTTTTGGCAATGCGACAAAGCCAAGTGGATACTTCGCATTTTCCTTCAAAGGAATCGGCATGCTCGATGGCTTTTAGAAACGTTGTCTGTAAAATGTCATCTGCTGTCACTGGATCTTTGCAAAGTTGTAAGATGTATCCGTATAGCATTTTCGCGTACTTCTTATATATCTCGTCAAATGCCTCATCGATGTGCTTCATGATTGCCAAATCACCTCCTTTGTATGTTGGTCTGTAAATCAGACGAATGAAAGGACAAAACGTTACAGATTCTTGCAACATTTTATAGAATCCGTTACAATGAATACAGATTTAGTATACAACAAGGAGAGACATGCCACAATGGAAAAAATAATTCCTTCCTATTATGATGAATTTCAATGTACGGCGTCGGACTGTAGCGATAATTGTTGCATCGGTTGGGAAATCGATGTGGATCAGGAGACGTTAGAAAAATATAAAGAGCTGGATCAGAAAGCGGATTTTCCGATTCTTTCCCATGTTGATATGACAGGCGAGGATGCTCACTTTGTCCTAGGAGAAGAAGAGCGATGTCCGTTTTTAAATGAAGACAATCTGTGTCGGCTACAGGCGGCCTATGGCGAAGAGGTTTTGTGTCGAATCTGTCATTTGCACCCACGGTTTATCCATGAATATGGAGATCGCATGGAGATTGGCTTGGACCTTTGCTGCGAGGAGGCAACCCGGTTGATTTTGTGCCAGGAAACGTTGCCTACATTCCGTGTGGAGAAAGTTGGAGAGGGACAAGGTTGTGCGTCAGCGGAACCATTGTATCCGATTCTGGAACATTGCCGAAATCGCATTTTTTCCTATATAAATGGGAGTGAAGCGACGCTTACGCAAATGATCCGAGAGTTGTTGGCGTATTGCGACGCGGTGGAGGAACAGTTGCTACTGGGCGGCGAGTTAGAATCGGTGACGGCAGTGGCAATCGGTGACGATATGCAGGAAGAACAGTCCAAGGAGTACGGCATTGTGGCGCCTACAAAGGAGTACTATGCCCAGTGCATTGCCTTTCTCCGAAGACGAATTCCGTTGTCCGTGAGTTGGCATAATTTTTTGGCAGATGTGGCTACGGACCTGGATGCAATCTGGGAAAAATGGGACGAGTTCCATGAGCATTATCCGGATTTTCAGTGGCATGGAAAGCAGTTGCTTCATCATTATACTTATCGCTATTTTATGGAAGGTATGTGGGATGGCGGTGTCTTTTGCCAGTTTTTTGTGGGCGTATTTATGGTGCGAATGATCGAACTTTTGGACGTGGCGTGGTATCACTATCATGGAACATTTTCCTTTGGGGATCAGGTATGGCTCTGTACACAAATGGCGAAAGAACTGGAGTACAGTGAGGAAAATCTGGAGGCAGTGTTAGACTTTGGCGAAGAAGGGGGAGAAAATTTTGCTGTCGATATGTGTGATTGAGGACGATGTGGAAATTCGCAATCAATTGGCGGAGTTTCTTGGAAATAATGGATATGAGTGCCAGGTGGTGACAGAGTTTACGGATGTACCGGAGCAGATTTTGCGGTTAGGAGCAGATTTGGTGCTTTTAGACTTGACCCTTCCGGGGGCGGATGGACAAAATATCCTGCGTCAGTTACGGAAGGAATCGGACGTTCCAGTTATTATTGTTACCAGCAAAAATACGGAGATGGATGAAGTGATCTGCATGACTTACGGGGCGGATGATTTTATTACGAAGCCGTACAATCCGGCGCTGCTTTTGCTCCATATCGAGGCGGTGACAAAGCGAATGTCGCGAAGCGGAAGTGTCGGTGGCGGAGAGCAGGTTTTGAGCCACGGTGAATTGAGCCTTGATATGAGTCGGGGGAGTTTATCCATCGGTGGTGAGGAAGTGGAGCTGACGAAAAATGAAATGCGGATTCTTGCCTATCTTATGGGAAAAGCAGGGCAGATTGTTAGTCGAGATGAGTTGATGGGACATCTGTGGGATTCGGAAGAATTTGTGGATGACAATACGCTGACTGTTAATATCAACCGTGTACGGACGAAGCTAAAGGAATATGGCGTGGAGGATGCTATCGTTACGAAGAGAGGAATCGGGTATTTGTTGAAATGAATGGGAAGAAATATTGGAAAGAGCGAGCGGGATGGATAGTGGCGGCATTGTTGCAAATGGCGTTGATTATAGGATTAGGACTAGCGCTTCAGATAAACAAATCCTATATTCTACTGGTTGTCTTTTGGGAATTATTTGTACTTATCCGATACGAAATTTCCCAATTTCATAAGCGGCATGTTTTTTATCAAGATCTGTATCGAAAGTTAGAAGAACTGGATAAGAAATATCTGCTTACCGAGATGATAGAGGAACCGGGATTTTTTGAGGGGGATTTGCTCTGCGATGTGCTATACGAATCCCACAAATCTATGAATGAGCATGTGGGAGTAAGTGAACGCTCTATGTGGGACTTCAAGGAATATGTGGAGCTATGGATTCATGAAATTAAGTTACCAATCTCAGCGTTGTCATTGATGAGCTATAATGAAAATATGGATTTTAAGGCGTACCAGCGTCAAGTGGAGAAAGTGTCTCAGCACGTGGAGCGAATCTTGTATTACGTTCGGGCGGATGCGCCAGAAAAAGACTTTGCCATGAAGAAATGTTCCTTGGATCAGATGATTAATACGGTGCTGAAGGAACACAAAGAGGTTTTGATCGCGGAACATTTTACCATTGAAAAAACGGGAACCGATGTGTCTGTTGTGTCGGATGCCAAATGGGTTCAGTTCATGCTGGGGCAAATGATTCACAATAGTGTGAAATATAAGCGTGGCGAGGCAGGATATCTGGGATTTTCTGTGGAGGAAGAGGAGCGCTCGGTGGTGCTTACGGTGGAGGACCATGGGATTGGTGTGGCTGCTGGAGATGTAAAGCGAGTGTTTGACAAATCCTTTACCGGTGAGAATGGTCGAAAGGTGGCGGCGTCTACGGGAATGGGACTATTTATCTGTCGGAAGATGTGCCATAAGCTGGGGCATGAGATCTGGATGGAGTCCCAGGAAGGTGCGTGGACAAGGGTGAAGGTGAGATTTGGTAAGGATGATTATTATTTTAATGATGAGGGACAATGCGGAAAAGGAGGAGCACATGGAAACTTGGTTTTATGAAGTGGTGAGTATTGAGGGAGATTATGCGAACTTGAAGAGGACGGATATTCAGTTGGATGATCTGAAATTGGTGGCGCGAGCGTTGTTGCCAGAAGAGATTGTGGTGGGGAGCAAGTTGAAGTATGAGATGCTACAGTATGAGGTGGTGGGGTGAAATTCCCACCACGCATAATAAATGAATCAACCGTATCGTTTTTTGTATTGAGTCCGTTTGTTTATATGGATGATAAGAGTGATGAGAAGAAAGGCCCAAGGCCAGAAATAGTAAACCGCTTCAGGGTAAGGAGGGGGACTGCACCAAACTTGGTCACCATCTTTATGGTCAAGTTTGTAATAAACGGTTAAAACGTCGTTTATCCAGAATTCACTTTTTGGTTCCCTAGAACCGGTACGTATAAAGCCAGATCGAGAGACCCCGTTGTGGTCTTCGAATCTGCAATAGCAGAAAAAGGTGTACGATCTGTCTGAAAGATTAGAAGGAGAGCGGACTTGTGGTCCCCCAATCTGGACTACAACTGCTTCGGATGACAAGTAGTCGGCGTTTGCGAGTAGTACGTCTCTGATATAAATCGCAGTAAACATGATACCAAAAATTGTCCATGCGAATATAAAGATGGCGGTCAGTGTAACGGCAATTTCTAAGTTGTGTTCGTCTTCTGAATTTTTGGTCATTTGTCCAGTCCCCCTTTGGTTGATTTGTAAAATATAGTATCATGTTATCAGAGGGTGGGATGGTTGTCAAATGGTGGAAGGAGAGATACAATGAATTGGCAGGATAAAATGAAGCTAGAAGCAGCTCCGATTCAAGGAGAATGTGATTGTAACCCAGAAGACGTTCAATATGATGGTGAGAGACTTGAAGTGTTACATAAGCACATTCAAAGTATGATAGAGGAAAATAAGATTTCCAACGGGGCATATTGCCTGTCTCGATACGGAAAGGTGTTTGCTCACGCGGCACTGGGGGACAAGGCGTCTACGGAGGAGAGATTTGATATCCAGTCTATTACCAAAATGATGACGGCGGTGGCGATTTTAAAGTTAGCAGAGGACGGCGTGCTTCATCTGGAGCAACTAGTGTGTCAGTGGATTTCTGAGTTTGCAGTAGAAGAGTTTGAGAAAATCACTATTTTGCAATGTTTGACCCATACGTCAGGCTTGGTGGGATTTCAGGGGACCCACGGCAAGGAAGATGTGGATTGGTTTCCACTGGTGGATGAAGAGGATGTGCCGGGAACATGGATTTCCGCTATTGTGAAGGCGGGATTGCGACGAAAACCTGGCGAGGAGTGGAGTTACTCCATGGCAGGCTTTCTTATTTTGGGAGAAATTATTGCGAGAGCCAGTGGAATGTCTGCAGAGGAGTTTATTCGCGAGACGATATTGATTCCATGTGACATGCAGGAAGCGAGATGGACCGAGGACACCGCCATGATACCGTGGCCAACGGAGGTGCCGGGGACAGCTTGTGGGCTTATCTGTACCTTGCGTGAGTTGGTACAGTTTGGTGAGATGATTTTGAATGGTGGGGTATATAAAGGAAAGCGTGTAATTGGAAAAACGGCGTTGGGGTATCTGTGGACGGATATGATTCAGGGTAAGCTTCTGGATTATTGTTGGGATCATCCGGGGAATCCGGTGAGTTACGGGGCGGGGGTTCCCCTTTTGCGTCAGCCTTTCGACCAACAGCAACTGGTAACAGAAGGAACGTTATATCATGAGGGGCATGGAGCCAGTATGTTGCTTATTGACCGAGAAGAGCAGATGGTGGCGGCGTACCAGACGAAGTTTGTTCACGAGGATGAATGGTTCTGGGAGGCGGTGAAGGGAACCACGTCGGTGATTTGGTCGGGGGTGGAGTGATGAAGAAAAGAAAACTAAGGCTTGTGCTTATTTCCCTTTTGGTGGCGATTTTAATTGGCGGCTTATTTGCGTTAAGCCGAGCAACTTCTGACAAGGGGAAGAATACGGAGATGGCGATGGAAGAGCCAAAAACAGAGACAGAAAAGGTAGCAGAGATTGTCGAAGAATTTGGAACTAATTATTCCATCAAATATCGATTATTAGACGATGAGACACTGGTGGTGTCGGGAATTGGTGAGTTGGTTGAGATAAAGAAAACTTATGTTGTTGACGACGAGCTTGGGTGTCGCTACAGAATAAGAAAGGTAATCATCGAGGAGGGTATTACCAAGGTTACAGCAATGCAGGATATGACCTATTTGGAAGAGGTCGTGCTACCAGATTCGGTGACGGAACTGGGAGAGGATGTTTTTTATGGTTGTGAAAGTCTGCAACGCATTACGATTCCAGCATCTTTGGAAAGTTGGAATCCAACCATATTAGAAGATTGTGCGAGATTGCGGGAGATTGTAAATCGTTCCAATGTGGAGTGTGAAATCCCATGGTACAAAAACAATGTGACATGGACGGTGGATGGCAAAAAAACGACGGTAATTCCCGCAGGAAAAACAGCAGTGGCAACGGGAAAACAAATTCCGATTCGGTATGATCTTATGGGCGGAAAAGCCACAGGTGCGTTACCGAGATCCTATGAATTCGGAATCGAATTGGAGCTCCCGACTTGTGTTGAAAAAGAGGGATATGTATTTATGGGATGGAGTGATTACTTTGGCTTTCCTGTCACAACTGTTGGACCAAAGAAAGAAACCAAGAAGATATATGCTGTTTGGTTTAATGTGTACAAAGTTGAAAGTAACAAAAAAGGACAGGTGACGGTAACCTTTGATCGAAGAGATACCGGGAATTGGTTGGAAGACTTGTATATCCGTTATTCCACCGAGGAAAAAATGGATGGGTGTGAGATAGATTATTCGGACAAAAAGAGAGATACTATTACTATTAAGAAGTTAAAACCCGGTGAGACGTATTATTTTGATTTGGTAAATGGCGAATACGAGGAACCGGAGTTATGGGACGGGTTTGGGAGGAGGAAGGTTGTGGTGCGTGGCTAACAGTATGAGACTGTTTGCTACGCATCCGCAAGATGGAATTTATTGACATTAAGACAGAAAAAGGCTAATATGTAAGGTATGGGATATGGGTGAGGGATAATGGAAAATCACATAAAGGAGAACAGGGATGAGAAATCAAATGAAACGAACCATTGCGAAAGTGCTGACCATGAGTTTGACACTCTCTCTTATGGCAACAGCAGCAGATGTGGATGCAGCGAAGAAAATGAAGCTTTCGAAAAAGTCAATTACGTTAAGTGTTGGCAAATCATCAACTATTACAATTCAAAATGTAAAGGCGAAGAAGATTAAAAAGCTTACGGTAAAAAGCACCAAGAAAAAGATTGTTGCCGTTAAGAAAACGGGCGATAAGAAGACGAAGTTTAAAGTGACAGGTAAGGCAAAGGGAAGTGCCAAGGTTCAGGTTACACTTCGCTTGAAAGAACAGAAAAAGGCTCAGAAGCTTTCCTTGAAAGTAAAGGTAACACAGAGAACAACTGTACCAAATGTACAGCCAACGGCAGAAGCGATAGCAAATACGATGCCAAGTGCAGTGCCGAGTGTAAAACCAAGTGCGACACCAACGGCAGAGCCAAGTGCGACAGTGGGCGTTGTCGCAACACCGACAGTAATGCCAAGTGAAACGATAGTGCCAGAGGTAACGGTGTCTCCGACAGCAGTTCCGGAAGAATCTACGACACCGGAAATTCCGGCAGAAACACCAGTGGCACCGGAAACGCCAACAGAGGAGCCGACAGAAACGCCGATGGTAACTGCGATGCCAACGATAGCACCGACTGAAGAACCAGTGGCAACAGCACCAGCCAGTGAGACGGCGGAACCAGTGGCCCCTTCATTGCCGATAGAAACACCGATGGTATCCATGGTACCGACAGCAGAGCCAACTGTAGCACCAACAGAAATGCCAGTAGCAACGCCTGAAATCACAGCGACACCAGTAGCAACACCGACTGCTATTCCAGAGGATGCGGTTTCCAATACGGTTCAGATTGAAAATGTGATAATGAGGGAAAACCGAACGCTGTTGATTACGGTCAACGAATCCTGTACATTGACTACGAATAACCTTGTTGTGAAAACGAAGAATACCAAGGAAGGAACTTATGGAGACCCATTGGTCATTGATAGCATTGAGAAAAAAGATCAGTTTCAATATAAAGTAGTATTGAAAAGTACGACAGGGAATTATGTTGTAAACAACGGATATGCGCAGGTTTCTATTGCAAAGAAGAACGGTACTACTTTGGTGGCTGAGGATCAGTATGAGCGTGAGTATGAAACAGTTACAAGAGAGTGGATTTATCGATTTACTCTTGGGGGGAGCACATATAATTCGTTTATGAATCTGTACAATGAGGATTTTGTAGGAGCGCTCCAATACGAAGTTACGGGAGAAATGCCGAGTGGCATGTCTTACTGGTTAAGTGGAAAAAATTTATACCTACGTGGAAAACCGGAAGTCATTGGTACTTACAAATGGAAGGTAAGTCTTACGGATGAAGTTGGAAATGAACTCGTTTATAATTGTACCTGTATTGTAGGAGATGCAGATCATTTGGTTGCGACTGCGTATAGTGACGCTAAGTTGGCTGGGAACAAGCTGACAGCATACGTTAAGGCTGTTGGTGGTAGCGATTCCTATACCTATACAAAAGTAGATGGAGATTATGATTTTACTGTGGCTTCCGATGGGGAAGTTACGGCAAAGTTTGCGCAAGCTGGTACATATAAAGTATACGTGGATGTGGCAGATGCAGCAAATGCGAATTTGAAAACTCGTGTGGAAGTTGTGTTTGTTGTAAAAGATGCATATACCATCTGTGGAAAGGTAACGGACCTTGGCGGAAGCAATATTGAATTTCAAGGTGGCGAGCTGAGTGTATATATGAGACCACAGGATCCTCAGATATATGAAGATTACTTTTCTACCCAGCCGAGAGCATCTATGGAGAGTTCCGATAGTAGCTTTTCCATTAACGTGCCAGCGGGTATTTACGATGTTTACTTTGAATATCGAAATGGTAGTACGGTGTTCAAAGTAATAAAAGGCGTGGAAGTAACGGATAAAAATGTAGATTTGGGAACGGTTCAGTTACCGGCATGTCAGGTAACGTTGAAAGCGCCGAACGGTGATAATCTGTATATGGTGTATTGGCGTGACGAAAATGATGTGTTGATTGCTCGTAATGCAACATTCCTCGTACGCCCAGGTACATACACCCTTCATTCGGATCCGGATATCTCACCGATTATGGCATCTTTGTATGACTTTACGGTTACGTTTACGGCTACGAATAAGAGTTTGGAAAAAGAGGTGACGGCGACACCGACGGGAGATAATATCACTGCGATGCAGCTTGGAAAAGATTTGGCAGTATCATTGGATAGTTCGACCCGCAAGTTATACAAATTCAGTCCGGAAGAGACCGGAACCTACCGTTTTTATACATCGGATCTAACGGAGGATTTGTTCTTCGATGTTTATTCTGACAGCCAATATGGTAACACGAATTGGCGTTATCTTACTATGACTTATACCTTCCAGACTTGTCAGGGAGGTAATCAGGTAGATCGAAGTGCAACATTGCAAAAGGGAACCACGTATTATATAGAATTAGATCTTATCTGGGACAATAAGGAAGATGAGTTTACATTCGGTGTGGAAAAAGTAGAATAAATGTGAAAAGGTCGATTTTCTATGAGGGAATCGACCTTTTTTGTAAATTAGAATTCGCCCCGCAGGCGAATTATTAAACGGAGAGGTTATTGATTTTGTGGCTGGATTGTGTAACAATAGGAAAAAGAGTTGCAAGCATAAGAAAGAGCTTTTACCTTAAGAGGAAGAAATATCAGGAGGCGCCTATGTCACAGGAATTAAAGTTACAATTAAAAGCACTACGTAAGAAAAAGAAAATCACGCAAAAAGAACTGGCGAAGGCAATCAATGTTTCCTTTCAGACCATTAGTAAATGGGAAAATGGCGTGGCGATGCCAGATATTACATATCTTCCCCCATTGGCAAAATACTTCGGTGTGGAGTTGGAAGTGCTTCTGGGAATGAAGCCCATGAAGGAAGAAATGGCCCTTACCACCTATACCAACGAAGAATATTGGAAGGATCGTCTGGCGTGCACGAAGGATTGGAAGATGCTTTTGTGGAACGATGATTACATGGAATTTCTCGTGACCAAGGTGTGGAAGATTACGAAGCCGGTGAGTATCTTGGATTGTGCCTGTGGCTATGGATATCTGGGTTTGAAACTCCTTCCCTATCTTCCCGAGGGAAGCAGTTATACAGGGCTAGACATCAGCGAAGTGTATCTGAAGGAAGGGCGACGTTTGTTTGCGAAAGAAAAATACCAAGCTCGATTTGTACAGGGTGACATTCTTGACTATGAGATTCAGGACAAGTATGACATTGTAATTTCGCAGATTTTTCTTTCGTATCTTGCAGAGCCTGGAAAGGCGCTTTTGAAAATGAAGGCGGCGTTAAAAAAGGATGGGATGCTCATTGCCATTGACAACAATCATGCGATGCTGGAGGAAGGTTGTTTTATCGGCACGGCGGGCAAATCCATCGAGGAAAAGTTGCCAGATATGCGAAAGATATGGGAGTATTCTAAGGATAAAAAGGAACTGGATTTTTATATGGGAAAGAAGCTTCCATTTCTTTTTCGTGAGATTGGGATGAAGCGAATCGAAGCGAGAATGAGTGACCGCATCTTTACCTATGATGGAAAAGAAGAATTGCGAGATGATGAGCAGTTACAAAAATACCAGAATGTTATCGATAATTTTGACCGGGTGAAGGACGGATATGCCTACTATCTGAATCGGGGTAGTAATTGGCAGGAAGCCGAGCAATTTGTGAACTATTCGGAGAAGGTAAGGAAGGCGTTGAAGGAACCAGATGTGTTTATAACACGAGCATGTTGCCTGCACATTGTGTGGGGGTATGTAAAGTAATCGTACTTAAAGGAGGACTTATGAAGAAAACAAAACAAACACGAGCGATAAAAAATAATGTTTATGCGCTACGCTTGATGTGGAGCTTGTCTCCGAGACTTGTGGTGCATCAGGCAATTACAAGATTTTTAGGATATTTTGAATGGTTGTTTTACAGCGCATTTTTCATGCGATATGTCATCAATGCGTTGGAAACTGAGCAGGAATTTTCGTCCATCATGATTTTTTTGGGGATTACGGTGACGGTATTTGCAGCGATTTCTTTTTACAATAGCTATGTAAATGGAACCGTGATGCCAGTAGCAAATCAAGTTGTGTACAAAAAGTTGAATTTGATGTTGTTTGAGAAATCCAGCAATGTGGAGCTTTCTTGTTTTGAGGACAGTGAGTTTTATAACAAATACACGTTGGCGATGGATAAAGCAACGGAAAATCTCACCGAAACAGTCAGTAATATCTGGGGTATTCTTTTCGGTGTAATTGCGGCGATAGCTTCCTTTGCACTGATGTTTGAAGTGGATGCCTGGTCGGTATTATTTGTTCTATTTCCGATTATCGGTAACTTTGTATTTGACCGCAAATTAGGAAAGATTGATTTTGAGAGAAACAAAGACATGGCGCCTCACAACCGAAAGATTGCTTACGTGAACCGTGTTATGTATCTGGCAGATTACGCCAAGGAAGTACGCTTGACCAAGGCGTTTTTCTTGATGAAACGTTACTATGATGAGGCCATGAAGGGTCTTGTGGAAGTGACAAAGAAATACACGAAAAAAGCAGTTGTATTTCACTGGTTCCGTGTTATGTTTACCTTTACATTTATCTTTGAGGGGCTTTTGATCTATGGGGCGTATCGAACCCTTGTAAATCATTCCATGTCCCTAGCGCAGTTGGCAGTTATTACGAGTATGATGGTGTCTTCTACATGGATTTTGATTGGATTTACCGAGTCCCTTATGGCGGGATTTAAGCATGGTCTCTTTGTGGATAACTTGCGTACGTTTATGGAATATGAAGCGAAGATTCCGGAGGATACCACAGGAAAAGATCCAGGCAAAGACATAACCAGCATTGAGTTTCGCAATGTAAGTTTTTCCTATAAGAAAGAGGCGGTGATTCAGAATCTGTCGTTCCGAATCGAAGGTGGCAAGACCTATGCGCTGGTGGGGCACAATGGTGCCGGAAAGTCCACCATTATCAAACTGTTGATGCGATTTTATGATCCCGACGAGGGCGAGATTTTCTTAAACGGAATCAATATCAAAGAATATGATCTGCAAAAATATCGTGGAATATTTGCGTCAGCTTTTCAGGATTTTCAGATTTTCTCTTTGTCTGTCATGGAAAATGTGTTGATGCGCAAGGGGGATTCGTCGGATGAAGCGCAGGTAATCGAAGCGCTGAAATTGGCGGGAGTATACGAAAAGGTGCAGTCTCTTCCGGAGGGCATCCATACGATTCTCACCAAAGAATTTGATGAAAATGGTGCGGTGCTTTCGGGGGGAGAATATCAGAAGATCGTGGTGGCACGAGCTTTTGTAAAGGATGCATTGTTTAAAATCTTTGATGAGCCAAGTAGTGCGTTGGACCCCATTGCGGAGTACCAGTTGTTTAAGAGTATTTTGAAAAGCAGTAAGGATAAAACCATGCTATTTATTTCCCATCGATTGTCTTCTGTGCAGACTGCAGATAAAGTGTTTATGCTGGAGAACGGAACGGTAATCGAAGAGGGAAGTCATAAGGAACTGATGAAAAAGAAGGGTGCCTACGCAGATATGTATGAAAAACAGGCGGAAAATTATCTGGCTGGCGATAGCGGCAGAGACGGTATTTTCGCTGTTGGTGAGGATGAAATAGCATCAGGAGAGGGGGAATTGGCGTGAAAAATATATTAAATAACCACTTGTTTTTGTGGAAATTATGTTTCAAAACAGCACCAGGTTATATGATTTATTTTATCTATGATGCCTTCCGCTACCAGTTTATTATTTTCTTGGAGCATACGTTGGGAATCCGTTATGTGCTTCGCTGCGCAGAGTACAATGAACCATTTTGGAAGGCTTTTTTAGTAATTGGAATTATCCTAATTATTAATATGATTCAGATTATTCCGGATGGGTATTTTATCCACGCCATGACCTACCGGGTGAAGCCGAAGTTATATAAGGCGTTGAAGGAGAAAATGTACGAGAAGGCGGCGGAGCTTGACCTGGCGTGCTACGACAATCCGGAGTATTACAATGAGTTTGTGCTGGCGGTGTCGGAGTCGGAGACATCCATTGATCGTTTCTTGACGTTGTTGAATTCCATCATGCAGAGCATCACCATTGTCATTACGACGGGAGTCTTTTTCCTGATGACGGATGCGATTGGAATATTGTTTGTATTTGTTTCCTTTATCCTTAATTTCTTCCTGGCGAAGGTGTTAAATAAGCTGAATTATAAGGTTCGCTTGAAGGTAAATCCGAAGGAGAGAAAGCGAAATTACGCGAGCCGTGTATTTTATCTGAATGATTATGCCAAGGAACTTCGCCTGAATAAAGAGGTTGGAAAGATTCTGAAAGAGGATTTTGAAAAGGCGGGAGACGAGATTATCGAAGAGCAGAAAAAGGTGTCTCCTAAGAGAACAGGCCTGATGTTTGCCCAGGGATATCTGGCAGGAGACTTTATCATCGATGGACTTTACATCGCGTATCTGGTGTTCCAAGCAGCGGTGCTTCATACCATTGATTATAGCAACGCGGTGGTGCTTTTTAACCGAACGGGAAGTCTGCGCCGAGGGATGAAAGGATTTGCGGAAATCGCGCCGAAGGCCAATGAAAACAGCATGTATATCGATAAGATTCGTAAATTCCTTGCCTATGAGCCAGAGATTTGTCATGGTGTGGGAGAGAAAGTGCCGGAGACGGCGGGCGAACTTGTGTTGCGGGATGTGAGTTTTCGCTATACCGAAGAATCGGAAGAAATTTTACATAACATCAATCTGTCGGTGGCAGCCGGGGAGCGCGTGGCCATCGTCGGATATAATGGTGCCGGAAAGACCACATTAATCAAGCTTTTGATGCGTCTGTACGATCCGACCTCGGGGTCCATCCAGTATCATGGAAAGGACATTCGGGAATATGACTTGGATGAGTATCATAAGAAGACGGGAGTTGTGTTCCAGGACTTCAAGATGTATGGAGCACCCCTGTTGGAAAATGTAGTGCTGGATGATGTCAGCGACGCAGAGGCGGCGTTGCACAACGAAGTGCAGGAGGCATTGCTAAAAAGTGGATTTGGCGAACGACTGGCAGAGTTGCCAAAGGGATTGGAGACGCCGATCACGACGGAATTCGAAGAAGACGGTGTCAACTTGTCTGGCGGCGAGAGCCAGAAAGTGGCCATTGCCAGAGCCTTCTACCGAGATGCGGACATCCTCATCATGGATGAACCAAGTAGTGCCCTGGATCCAATCGCCGAGTACAATCTGAACAAAGCAATGTACGAAGCGGCGCAGGGAAAGACGGTATTCTACATCTCTCACCGTCTGTCCACCACCCGAGACGCCGATCGAATCATCATGTTAGAAAAAGGGCGCATCATCGAGCAAGGAACCCACGAAGAACTCCTTGCCAAGGATGGAAAATACGCGGCTATGTGGCATGCCCAAGCGGGAAGATATGCGCGTTAGGCTTAAGCCGTGCAGAATCGGAAGAGAAACTTCTCGTGAGCTTGCTCACAAGAGGAGTTTCTCTTTTGATTCTATAGGGCGCAGCCCGCGACGATGAGCTTGCGTTAGCAAGCGAAGAGTGCGCACGGCTTAAGCCGTGCAAGGTTAGAGGGGAGACTCGTCGAGCTTGCTCGTAAGATATCCGTGTGATGTGCTAGCGAGCCCGAAGGGTGCTCACAGGTAAAAAAATATTGACGCAATGCGTGTCATGTGCTATAGTAAGTGCAAACACGCGTTGCGTTATTTTGGTTTTGCGACAATTTGTAACTTTGGAAAGGAAGTGTGAAGAATGGATGAAAGACAGCGACTCATTGAATTGAAAGAAGAAACCGGGTGGAATTGGAAAGAATTTTCAGAGTATTTTGAAATTCCCTATCGAACGGTGCAGGATTGGGGGCATGGCAAGCGACGGATGCCAGCGTATTTGTTGCGATTGATGGAGTATAAAATCAGGATGGAGAAGTTAATGGAGGAGAAGTCGGATGAAAGTATATAAAACAAAAACTTGGCAACATGAGTTGACTGCTAGCGAAGGAAATGCCATATTATTTGGTGCAAATATTTTCGATTATGAATGGGTTAGTACAGGAGAGAACGTGGCGATTAAAGATCCATTGTACAATTAAGGTTATAAATTTCAAGCGGTACTTATTGTGCGTCATGCTTCGAATGATAAGTTGTATTTATATGATATACAAAACATAAAAAAAGAAACGAGCAACCCACTCTAGACAAATGTCAAGTGGTCAGCAACCCATTTCTTTCTATGAACAAGCATAAACTAAATTGACATAAATGTCAAGCAAAGGAGAATTTAAATGAAAACACCTAACTTACAAACCGAGCGTTTGCTCTTACGCCCATTTGAAAAAACAGACGTAAAGGAAGTCTTTGAATGCTGGGAAACCGATCCGGATGTGGCGAGATATATGTTTTGGACCAGCCACAATGATATTCAAAAGACAAGGGACTGGATTGCCTTCGAGTTACAGCAGATTGAAAAAGATGACTGGTATCGGTTCGCCCTTGTAAAAAAGGAAACTGGAGAACTCATTGGAACAGCACTGATTTACTATGAGGAAGAAGTGATGTGTTGGGAGATTGGTTACAATCTCGGTAAGAAATTCTGGGGAAAGGGCTATACCACAGAGGCGGTGAAAGAAGTAATTGCCTTCGCAACACGAGAATTGGGAATCGAAGAAATTGTAGGTAGGTATGCCAAGGAAAATCCGGCGTCTGGGAATGTCATGAAGAAGTTGGGATTTGAGTTTGAAAAAGAAATCGAGTATGTGTGTAATGAAGGGACGGTTCGGAAACAGGGGATACAGTGCCGATTGTACTGTTCGAAAGAATGATAGGGTGGGGAAGTTAAGATTGTACTTTTCAAAAGAAGAATGTAGTGGCAAGGAGGAGATTACAATGGAAGAGAAACATGGAGAAATTTTAATATATCAAACAGAAGATGGATTAACTAATATAGAAGTTAAAATGCAAGATGAAACCGTTTGGCTTACACAGAAACAGCTTGTAGATTTGTATTGCTCTAGTAAATCTAATGTCAGTGAACATATAAAGCATATTTTTGAGGAAGGTGAACTTGATGAAGAAGCAGTTGTTCGGAAATTCCGAACAACTGCCTTGGATGGAAAAAACTACAATGTTACTTACTACAATTTAGATATGATTATTTCATTAGGTTATAGAATTAAATCATCTATTGCGACAAAATTTAGACGATGGGCAACAGAACGAATAAAAGAGTATATGATAAAGGGTTTCACAATGGATGACGAACGATTAAAAGGAAATGCAGGTGGCAATTACTGGAAAGAATTACTTGAGCGAATTAGGGATATTCGTTCATCAGAAAAAGTATTATATCGTCAAGTTTTGGATTTGTATGCAACAAGCGTAGATTATGATCCACATAATGAGCAGTCCGTTCTATTTTTTAAAATTGTACAAAATAAATTACATTATGCGGCACATGGTCACACTGCTTCGGAGGTGATTTATGAGCGTGCGAATGCGGAAAAACCATTTATGGGATTGACATCATTTAGTGGAGAATTGCCTGCGCTTAAGGATGTAGGCGTTGCGAAAAATTACTTAAAGGAAAATGAGTTAAAAATATTAAATAATCTTGTATCGGGTTATTTTGATTTAGCAGAAATCAATGCGATTGAACACAGACCAATGTATATGAGTGATTATGTGGAGCAATTGGATTCCATTTTGTCATCGGGAAATAGAAAATTGCTAACTGGTTCTGGTAAAATCAGTCATGATGAAGCGATGAAAAAGGCAAAAGAGGAGTACAGAAGATACCAAGAAATTACATTGTCTCCAGTTGAGAAGGCGTATATGGAAACGATTAAAGATGCGGGTAAGTCTGCAAAACAAGGTGTGCGTAATCTTACAAAACTGTAAGCTTCTGTAAGGTAAATCCATGGCAGGTTTGCAGAGATTCCTTTATGATAAGGGTACAATAAAGATTTCGGAAAGGGGAACAACATGAGCACAATATTATCATTAGAACATGTAGAAAAATACTACGGAAACAAATCAAACCTAACAAAGGCTGTGGATCAGATTTCTCTTGAAGTAGAGCAGGGCGAATTTGTGGCAATCATGGGAGCCAGTGGTTCGGGTAAAACCACACTTCTCAACTGCATTTCCACCATTGACCGCGTTACCAGCGGAAAGATTGTGGTGGACGGGGAAGAGATCACCCGTATGAAAGGAAATAAATTAAACAAATTCCGTCGAGAAAAACTGGGATTTATTTTTCAGGATTTTAACTTATTAGATACATTGACCGCGTATGAAAATATCGCCCTTCCACTGGCGATTCAGAAAGTGCCAGCGGTGAAAATTGATGCAAAGATTCAGGAGCTTGCAGGGATTCTTGGCATTGAAGATGTGATGAAGAAATATCCATATCAAATGAGTGGTGGACAGAAACAGCGTGTAGCAGCGGCCAGAGCATTGATCGCGGACCCTGCTATTGTGTTGGCAGATGAACCAACCGGGGCCCTGGATTCCAAGGCGGCCAGAAGTCTTTTGGAGAGTATGCTGGGCATGAATGAGAATTACAGAGCCACCATTCTAATGGTAACACATGATGCATTTGCGGCAAGCTTTGCTTCGCGAGTGATTTTTTTGAAAGACGGAAAAGTGTACAGTGAAGTTTATAAAGGAAATGATACGAGAAAGCAATTCTTTGATAAGATTATCGATGTGGTAACATTGCTTGGCGCACAGATGGAGGGGTAGACATGGTAGGGAAATTAGCAGTTCGTAACATGAAAAAAAGTATGTCGGATTATATGGTGTACTTTGTGACGCTGATCATTGGTATTTCCTTGTTTTATGTATTTAATTCCATTTACGATCAGGCAGTAGTGAAACGTATTTTTGAAAGAGATTATGATGTTATTGAGATGCTAAAGCAAGTGTTGACGATAGCAAGTGTAATAGTTGCAATCGTATTGGCATTTCTTGTTATGTATGCCAGCAATTTTCTTATGAAGAGGAGAAAAAAAGAGTTTGGTGTATACATGTTGTTGGGAATGGAAAAAAAGACCATTGTAGGGATTCTCATTGTAGAGACGGTTAGTATCGGTTTGCTTTCCCTATTAGTTGGACTTTGCGTCGGAATTATTTTGTCTCAGGGAATGAGTATATTAGTGGCAGAAATATTTGCTGTGGATATGACCGCATTTACCTTTGAAGTATCCGGAGAAGCAATCGGGAAAACCATTTTGTACTTTGCCATCATATATGTTTTGGTTGTGATTTTGGACATTATTGTGGTACAAAAGTCTCGGTTGATTACATTGTTTCAGTCCTCACGTCGCTCGGAGAAAAATATCAACAAAAATCCAATTCTTTGTGGCATTCTTTTCGTGGTTGCAGCAGTAGTGCTGGGGCATGCGTACTATATGGTAACAGCAAATAAAATGGAGTTAAGTGAACCATACATGTTTGCAATTCAGATTGTGAAGGGTATTGTTTCTACATACGTTCTCTTTTGGTCGTTGTCTGGCTTGCTTGTATTTTTGGCGAAGGCAAATAAAAACAGTTATCTGCGTGGGCTTCGTGTCTTTACTGTGAGGGAAATAAGTGGTCGAATCAATACCAATGTATTTGCGGCAGGTACGATTTGTTTGTTTCTCTTCATTACGATTTGTATTTTTTCTACGGCATTTTCTATCAATTATTCCGTGCGCAACAATTTGAAGAAATTAGCACCGGTGGATATGAATTTGATAAAAGCGATTGGTGTGCATGAGGCGGTAGAAGCAGGAAAAGAGACCGTTCCAACTTCGGTGTCGGAGGACATGGGGAAAAAGGGAATTGACCAGAGTATGTTTCAAGATGAGACGGAAGTCTTGATGTATCAATATGTGGTTACGGATATGGAACCAAGCGACCAATTTTCAATCCTAGAACCAGGAACAACCATGGCACTGAAGGAAAGTGACTATGAGAAGGTTGCTAAGGTATACCATTTGGAGCCAATTGACTTGAAAGATGACGAGTATGTCATGGTATGTAATTATGAGTACAGTAAGAAAATATACAATGAACAGCTTGCGAATAGAAAAAGCATAACATTGGCAGGTCGGGAGCTTCATTCACAGAAAGATGAGTGTGTGGAGGGGTTCATCGAAATTTCTGACATGTATTCCAATTTTGGTTTTTTGGTTTTGCCGGACGAAGTGGTGGAACAAGAAGAAACGCTCTATCCGATCCAATGGTATTACATCGCCAATTATAATGCGGAGCATGCACTGGGTGAAGAAGGAATTGAAAAGGAAGTGTATGGCGAGAAATTTATGAATGAAATCGGGGATATGACGTCTGTAAATACACAAAGAAGTATTGAGCAAAATAGCGTTGGTTTGACGATGATGTTTGTGTTCTTAGGGTTGTATCTTGGTATTACGTTTATCATTGCCAGTACGGCGTTGTTGTCTCTGAAAGAGTTGTCTCAAGCAACGGACAATCGCGAAAAATACCAGATGCTCCGTAAGATAGGTGTGGATGAAGGAATGATGCGACGATCCTTGTTTTGTCAGAGTTTGCTGTTTTTCGGATCGCCTTTGGTACTTTCCATTATTCATTCTGTATTTGGGATTCAAGTTTGTATGTTTATCATGGAAAGCTTCGGGCGAACGGGAATGTTACCAGGAATTATCTTTACGGCATCGGTTTTGTTGGTGATATATGTGATTTACTTTGCTATTACTTATCGTTGTAGTTGTCGGATTATTAGTGAAAAGTAAGGGATATTTGAATAAAATAAATAATTTAAAAAGACGAACAAATGTTTGCAATTTACGAAAAGGTGTGTTATAGTAAAATACAAACAGATGTTCGTCTTTGTTTGTATCAAGAAGAGGAAGTGAGAATATCATGGAACTTACCACAGAGATTTTTTCGAAGTTAGAGATTTTATCCGATGCTGCCAAGTATGATGTGGCATGTACTTCTAGTGGGTCCAGTCGAAAAGGGGTAAAGGGAACCATGGGAAACACAGTGGCAGCAGGGCTTTGTCATTGTTTTGCGGCGGATGGCAGATGCATCTCTTTGTTAAAAATATTGCAGACCAATGAGTGCGTGTATGATTGCAAATACTGTCAGAATCGCTTGTCCAATGATGTGCCGCGGGCATCCTTTACACCAGAGGAGATTGCGGAGCTGACCATCTCCTTTTACCGCCGTAATTATATCGAAGGCTTGTTTTTAAGTTCAGGAATTCGCAAGAACCCAGATTATACCATGGAGCAGATTTATCAGGCGGTGTATTTGCTTCGGACAAAGTACAAGTTTAATGGTTACATTCATGTGAAGGCGATTCCAGGGGCGGATCCGTTATTGGTGGAAAAGACAGGATGGCTAGTGGATCGTATGAGTGCCAATCTAGAATTGCCTACGGCAGCAGGGTTGGAAAGACTGGCGCCACAAAAGAACCGGAAGAAGATTTTGACGCCATTACGCCAAGTTCAGATTGGACGTAGGGATAGTCGATTGCTCCTTAGCAGCGGGAGCAAGGGACTACCCGATAAAAGGAAGCAAATGTTGGGGCGGGCAGGACTTTTGACAGTGGAGGCAGAAAAAAATCTTGGCAATAGTGATGTGTCTCTTCCGGCACCGGCGGAGAATCGGTTTGCCTTACAGGAGTTCCGTGGAGATGCCAGTTTTGTGCCGGCAGGACAGAGTACCCAGATGATCGTAGGAGCGACGGAGGAAAGTGATTATGAGATTGTACATATGGCAGAGGCCATGTATAAGCAGTTTGATCTAAAGCGAGTTTTCTATTCTGCGTTTATTAACACCACCAATGATCCTATGCTTCCAGATGGGGCAGATGGACCGCCGTTGCTGCGAGAACATCGATTGTATCAGGCCGATTTTCTCATGCGTTTTTATCAGTTTAAAGCAGAGGAAATTATCACGAAGGAGCATCCGTTTCTCAATGTGCAGATTGACCCGAAGTGTAACTGGGCACTCAATCATCTGGAGTTTTTTCCCGTGGAAGTACAGACGGCGGATTATCATACCTTACTTCGGATTCCGGGAGTTGGGGTGAAGTCAGCAAGGCGAATTGTAGCGGCAAGACGTATGGGAAGTCTGGACTTTCAATCCCTGAAAAAGTTTGGCGTTGTTTTGAAGAGGGCGATGTATTTTATTACATGCGGTGGCAAGACCATGGTCCCACTGCGTTTTAATGAAAACTTTATATTGAGTAATCTGCTGGGGCTTCGAGAGCGACTTCCGGCATCGGTAACAGGGGAAAATATGTATGAGCAGATGTCATTGTTGGACCTATATCCGTCGCCAAAGGAGATATTAGGAAATGTGGGAAACACCAGACTGGGAGCGAGGAGGTGAAGGATATGACGGAGAAATATATTTATGTATGCGAGGATTCGTTGGAAGGGATTTTTACAGCGGTGTATGATGCGTATGCAGACAAGCACGGCCACGCAGTTAACGAAATCCAGATGATGTCCCCTTGTATGAGTCAGGAACTTTTTGCTACATATATAACAGTGGAGACGGATTTTGATAAAGCAACGAAGGTGGCGAACACATTGCAGCGAAAAGGGTATTATGAAGTCTATGAACACCTTCAGAAGGCGGCGATTTCCTGCTATGAGGATAAAGGAGATGTCATCTATCGGGTTATCATTCTTGCTTTAGCCATGGGGGAGAAGGTTCTGAATCATTTGACGAATCCTCATGTAGAGCGGTTAATGGAATTGGTGCGTTATACGAACAATGAATTGTATCGGCAGTTGGAGTTTCTGCGATTTCAAGAGTTGAAAAATGGTGCACTGTTCGCCCGAATCAATCCAAAGAATGCAGTGCTTCCTTACATGGCGGAGCATTTCTCGGACCGTTTTTCGGGGGAGAACTGGGTGATTGCAGATACGGTTCATCGGAGTGTGCTGGTTCATGAGAAAGGAAACAAGTGCTCATTGATGACGATGGAGGAGGTGGATTTTGATTCTCTTGTCCTAGAAATGTCGGAGCAAGAAGAGGCGTGGCAGCAGTTGTGGAAACGATTTGTGGACAACATTGCCATCAAGGAGAGGATTAACCCTAAGCTGCAAAGACAGTTGCTTCCATTACGATATCGTAAATATATGGTGGAGTTCTAAGGTTATGACAAAAAAGAATTGAACAAATCCTCAAAATATATTACTATTAAAGGTAAGGAAAAAATCGCGATGATGCGTTTTGAAATGGAGGAAAATAAAATGATTATTGGAACAACGAAAGAATTAAAAAATCATGAGTATCGAGTAGGTTTGACACCAGATAACGTGATGGAGCTTGTGGCTGCAGGAAATACGGTTTATGTGGAAAAACGTGCCGGAGAAGGTGCGGGATTTACCGATGAGATGTATGTAGAAGCGGGTGCTACCATCTTAGATACACCAGTGGAAGTATTTGCAAAATCCGATATGATTATAAAAGTAAAAGAGCCAGAACCATGTGAATATGATTATTTGCGTGAGGGACAGATTCTCTATACATATCTTCACCTTGCACCAAACCCAGAATTGACCAAGGCGTTGATCAATCGTGGTGTGAAGGCTATCGCATACGAGACCATTACGGATGCGGAAGGAAATCTTCCATGTCTTCGTCCGATGAGTCAGATTGCGGGACGTCTTAGTATTCAGGAAGGTGCCAAATACTTGGAGCGTAGCTTCGGTGGCCGTGGTATTTTGCTTGGTGGTGTGCCAGGTGTTGAGCGTGGAAAGATTGTCATTATCGGTGGTGGAGTTGCCGGAACTTATGCTGCAAAGGCGGCGGTAGGTAGTGACGCACAGGTTACTTTGCTTGACATTAACTTGAATCGTCTGTCCTATTTGGAAGACGTATTTGGTGCATCCGTAACCACACTTTATAGTTCTGAGGCAAACATTCGCAAATGTCTTGCAGAGGCAGATCTGGTTATCGGTTCCGTATTGATTCCAGGTGGTGCAACACCAAAATTGATTCGTAAAGAGCATTTGAAGCTTATGAAGAAGGGAGCGGTTATCGTAGATATCGCCATCGATCAGGGTGGTTGTTGCGAATCTTCTCATGTTACAACTCATGATAATCCGGTATTCATCGAGGATGGTGTAGTTCACTACTGTGTAGGAAATATGCCAGGAGCCGTTCCTTATACATCAACCGTTGCTTTGTCCAATGCTACATTTGGTTACGCAAAGCAGATTGCGAAATACGGCATGGAAGAGGCTGTTAAGATGAATCCAGGCTTAGCAAACGGTGTGAATATCTACGCTGGAAAATGTACCAACAAGAACGTTGCGGAAAGCGTAGGAATTGAGTATACAAGTTTGGAAGAGGCGTTGGCGTAAGATTACCGTTTTATAAAGAAATTTTTGCAGTGATAAGAAGGGGGAAGGCAAGTGAGAAAATGGATGACAGCTTTGTTGATAACCACAATGGTTCTTGGAACAATTGCAGAACATTCAGCACTGGCGGCGAAAAAACCGAAGCTTAACAAAAAGAAAGTCACACTTGTAGTAGGTGAAAAAGTCAAGCTTAAACTTAA
>JAZNJZ010000030.1:0-14877 GCA_045578325.1 Eubacterium sp. | reverse complement strand
GTTCTCCTTCCGTTTGCTAAGGGATTGGAAAAACTTGCTTATTTGACTATTAAAGAAGATGCAAATGAAAAGGAAAAAGCAGAAGTTACTGCTTTGTTGGACGAAAGATTTTTGGAAAAGCCTGCGTTTGCCATTGAGCGTTGTAAACATGTTGCATTGGAAATGGCAAAGATTTCCCAGAAAGCGTTGATTGAGTCGATGAACCTAGTAAATCATTATGATAAGGAAAAGGTTCAAGAAGTGTGCGATCTCGAGGAAGAAGTTGATCATTATGAGGATGAGTTGGGAACATATCTTGTAAAATTGAGTGGTAAAGATCTCACAGAACAGGATAGTAGAACACTTTCTACCATTCTACATTGTATCAATGATTTTGAACGAATTTCTGACCATGCAATTAATATTGCAAAAGTGGCTGAAAAGATGTATGAGAAGGGCTTGGTATTCTCAGAGAAGGCAGCCGGCGAGATTGAAGTGTTTATCAAAGCAGTTTCGGATATTTTGAATTTGTCTGTGACAGTATTTGAAACAGAGGATGCGGAATTAGCAATGGATATTGAACCATTGGAGGAAGTTGTTGACCGTTTGAATAAGAAAATCAAGAAACGTCATGTAAAACGTCTTCAGAATGGTAAATGTACCATCGAAACAGGACTTATGCTTACCGATCTGGCAACGAACTTTGAGCGTGTTGCAGATCATTGTTCCAACATCGGTGTATGTGTGATTCAGGTGAAGGAAGATTCCTTCGATACACACGTATATTTGGATACACTTGACAAAGGTGAAAATACAAGATTTAATAACAAATACGTAGAGTATAAAAATCTTTACAAATTGCCATAAAAACCTTTATCTTTTTGTGGATATCAATTATAATACAAGTAGCCGGACAGCGCTAGTCTAAACATTGTTTGGATTAGCGCTTTTTTTAAAATCCGAGAGAAAGAGTCAAGGAGGTTTCCAAAAGGATGAAAAGGACAGTTGTTTTTGATATGGACGGTGTAATTTTTGATACGGAAAATCTCGTGTTGTCTTGTTGGAAAATCATTGGAGAAAAGTACGGATTTGGACAAGTGGAGGAAGTGTTTCGTCAGTGTATTGGCACCAATTCTACAGAAACAAGCAGGATAATAAAAGAAAATTTGGGAGAGGATTTTGAGTACGACAAGTTTCGTCCAGAGGCTCGCGCACTTTTTGCAGAAAAGACAGAGGAACGCGGAATCCCGGTAAAACGTGGGGCAAGAGAGCTGCTTAGTTATCTGAAGGTCAATGGGTATAAGATTGGATTGGCGTCTTCGACTCAAAAAGCAGTGGTGGATGCTCAGTTGGAGCAAATGGGACTTCTCAAGTTTTTCCAAGTGACAATTGGTGGCGATATGGTAAGTCATAGTAAGCCTCATCCGGAAATTTACCAAAAAGCTTGCGAGGCCCTGGGTGTGAATCCTCAAGATGCGTATGCCATTGAGGACTCTTATCATGGAGTGCGTTCTGCAAAAGCAGCAGGAATGGATGTAATCATGGTGCCAGATCTTTTGGAAGCAACCGATGAAATGCGAGAACTTGCTACCGTTTATCCGTCCCTTATGGCGGTTTTGGGATATTTTAAAAATTTGTAATTTGTTCGCATATTTACCAGTATTTCGGTGACACTACTACAGCAGTGTATGTATTTTTGTGTTGTGGAGGTTGGTCATGAAGAGGATACGAGTTGTTGTATTGGTAAGTATGGTTACATTGTATCTGCTTGCAGACAAGGTTGTAGATTCAGGAGATTATGAATATAAAATTGTGAACTATGTGGCATTGGGGGATAGTATTGCCAAGGGATACGGATTGAAGGATGTGGATACAGAATCTTATGTAGGTCGAGTGGCTAAGGTGCTGGAAAATCGATATGGGGCAGTGAATGTTGCAAATTTTGGAGAGAATGGACTTCGAAGCGATGAACTTTTGGGAATTCTGGAGCAAAAAGAAAATGAGCAGCATAAGGAGTACATTGAGAAGATTCAAAAAGCAGACATTATTACGTTATCCATCGGTTCCAATGATCTTCTCCAGTATGTGTCATGGAATACAGACTTTGAAGAATTTAGGAAACGAGGCGACGAGATATTTACCAATGCTTGTCTTCGGTTTCAGGACAATATTCCTCGTATCATAGATGTGATACGGCAGGAAGCACCACAGGCGCAATTGTTTGTAAATAATGTATACAATCCCTGTAATGACATTTCTTTTGAATATGTGGAAAACTTATCTGCAGATTTGGGGCAATTGGCAGAAACCTATGTGGAAAAAATCAATGATGGATTTGAGCAGGAACAAGTTCAACAAGTGTTTGCCAATAACAATGAGGAAAAAGCCTGGCAGCAGTATGTGTTCATTGATGTAAAACGAGCATTTGATAAGAGTGATATGAAATTGATTAATATGGCTTTTGACTGGGGAAAGGTGGATCCACATCCCAATGCTGCAGGGCATGAGAAAATAGCGGATCTAATTATACCACGAATTTCATTGAATAAGTAGGAGGATACCATGAAGATAAAAGGTGTTATATTTGACTTAGACGGAACACTTTTGGATTCCATGTGGGTATGGGATAAAGTGGATGAGGATTTTTTGGGGGCAAGAGGATTTGACGTACCAGAGGATTACCAGCAGACCATAGCGGCGATGGGATTTCGGGAAACTGCTATTTATACCATCCAGCGCTTTGGTTTGAAGGAAGAACCAGATGCAATTATTCAAGAATGGAACGATATGGCAGAGCGTACCTACCACAACGAGGTGCGTATTAAGTCTTATGCCAAAGAACTTCTGGAGTGTTTGAAGGGTAAGGGAATAAAATTGGGGGTTGCTACGGCAGCATATCGGTCTCTTTTTGAACCATGTTTGATCAAAAACGATGTATATCATTATTTTGATGCTATTACAGAAACAAAAGAAGTGCCACGGGGGAAAGGGTTTCCGGATGTTTATATTCGTGCCGCAGCGAAGATGGGGTGCCAGCCAGAAGAATGCGTTGTGTTGGAAGATATTCATGCTGGAATAGTGGCTGCGAAGACAGGTGGTTTCTTTACTGTGGGAGTTTATGATGAAAAATCTTCTCATGGATGGCAAGAGATTCAGAAAGATGCGGATTGTGTGATACAGGGATTTGAGGAGTTGCTGAAAGGGGAGCTATATCAAAGGTTGTTTTGCGAGGATGAACCTTGACGGATGCTGAAAATTCGTGTAAAATTGATACATATATGGTGCGGAAACATTGCACGTTAAGAGGAAAGAATAGAGTGCGATGACACTACGAAGGAATGGGGCATATTATGAAGGTTAAAAATGATGTAGAAGTATTGATCAATGGCAGAAAATATACGATATGTGGGTTCGAAAGTGCGGAATATTTGCAGAAAGTTGCAACGTACATAAATGGCAAATACGCAGAGTTCAAGGATAAGAGTTATTATCATACGTTGGATGTGGAGTTGCGTAATATTTTGCTGGCCATCAACATTGCGGATGATTATTTTAAAGCAGACAAAGAAAATAAGAGTATGAAACGTGACAATGAGCGCAAAGATAAAATGGTATTGGACATGAAACACGAGATCATGGAAAGCCAGAGCCAGTCGGAAGCAGTTACTACTCAAGTAGAAGAATTGCGTGCTCGTTGTGAAAAAGCAGAGAAAGAAATCGTTGCTTGGAATGTAAAATGTCAAGAGACGGTTTCCAAGGCAACTTCTTTGGAAGAAAAGTTAAAACAAAGCGAAGCAGAGAAAAATGCCAATGCAGCCAGATTAGAAGATACTATGAGCCAAGTGGCAAAATTGGAAGATGAGAAGGCAAGATTAGAAAGCCAGGTTGAGGCACTCCAAGTTCAGTTGAAAGATCAGGAGTCTAAAACGGCGGATTTGAAAAAGCAGCATTCTACCAAGCTGGCTAAGGCAAAAGAAAATGCAAAAGCAGAGCAGGAAGCTACCATTGCTAAGATGGAGAAGGCCCATGAGAGTGCATTGTCGAAGGCTGCAAAGCAAGCCACAGAGAAGATGTCAAGAGAGCTTACGGATATTAAGAAAGATCATGAAGACACGGCGGCACTTTTGGATGAATATGCGGATGAGAATGAAGAATTGAAGGCAAAACTAGAAGCAGCAGAGCGTCGGATTAAAGATTTAGAGTCGAAAACTCGCCGTGGAAAACGATAAGCAAAACATAGCTTTTAAAAGGATACAAAATGGGGAACGGTGTGAAGCCTGTTTCCCGTTTTTTTAGGGAAGGAATGTGGAACAGATGAAAGTAGAAGTATTGGCACCCGGCGGATCAAAAGAGGCAATTTATGCAGGAATGGCATGTGGAGCAGATGCAATCTATACTGGTACAAGTCGTTTTTCGGCACGAGCGTTTGCGGAGAATCCGTCAGTGACAGAGTTGTGTGAAATTTTAGATTATGCACATCTGCATGGAAAGAAAATATACCTTACGGTCAATACGCTGTTGACAGAGCGGGAGTTGGAAAATGAGTTATCGGACATGTTGGAACCATTGTATGAAGCGGGACTGGATGCGGTAATCGTCCAGGATTACGGGGTATTGGACTACATTCACGAGAACTTTCCTGGATTGGAGATTCATGCTAGTACGCAGATGTCCTTCGTTACTGGGGAAGCAATGAATCAGCTGAAACCATATGGTGTGACGAGAGTCGTTCCCGCAAGAGAATTAAACATTGCAGAGTTGCGGGATATACGACAGAAAACGGATCTTGAGCTGGAAGTATTTGTTCATGGCGCACTGTGTTATTGTTATTCGGGACAGTGTCTTATGAGTAAAGTTATTGGCGGAAGAAGTGGAAATCGAGGAATGTGCGCACAACCATGTCGTCTCCCCTTTGAAACTGAAAACGGTAAAAAGGGATACTTTCTCAGTACCAAAGATTTGTGTACGTTGCCTCAGCTTGGACAGTTAATCGATGCCGGGGTGAATTCCTTTAAGATTGAAGGTCGAATGAAAAAGCCTGCCTACACGGCCTATACGGCGCATTTGTACCGCTTGTATGCCGATGCATGGCTTTCCGGTATAAAAAAAGAGGATAAAGAAATACAGAAGGATGTGCAAAAACTGGCGGATATCTATAATCGAGGTGGTTTTTGTGGTGGATATTTGTTTGAGCCCTCCAAGAAGAACATTGTTTTTTCGAAGAAAAATGGGCATTATGGCGTATGCGTCGGAGAGGTTACAAAAGTAAATAAGCATACCGTGGAGTACCAGACGACGGCGGAAACGCAGTACCAGGATGTTCTGGAATTCCGTGATAATCAGGAAAACAGTGTATATGAATACACGGTAAAAGAAGGGGCTACACCAGGGGAAATTGTAACCGCGCGATTTAAGCCAGGAAGTCCTTTGAAAAAGGGACAGAAGGTGTACCGTACCAAAAATAATGAGTTGTTGACTCGGATTGAAACACAGATTGGGGAAGGACAACGAAATCAGAAAGAAGCGATAGAAGGAGTGTTTACAGCACGCCTTGGGGAAGCGATACAACTTGTGGTTCGCTATGGTGAATACGAAACGATTGTGACAGATGTTGTGGCAGAAGTGGCTAGTAAACAGCCGGTAGCTGGCGAAGAAGTAGAGCGTCGACTAAAAAAGACGGGGGACAGTTCCTTTTACTTCCAGGAACTTTTTGTGGAAGTGGAAGACAATCTGTTCTTTCCAATGGGACGAATTTCTGCGTTGCGCCGACAAGCTTTTGAGCAGCTACAGGAAGAAATCTTGCAGGCAGTACGTCGGGAAGCACCGACACCGAATAGGCAAGATAGCAATGCGGAACTAGAGCTGAGAGAAAGCCAGTGGAATGGTGTAGTGGTTACGGTTACCAATGGGAGTCAGATACAAGGAGTTAAAGCGGCGAAAAATGTAACCCCAGATAATACACGCTTGCATTTGAAACTAGATGAAACGACACCGCAGAAGTGGAATGAATTTAGTGAGGCCGTGGGAGAGTTTTCTTACTATCTCTCCTTGCCGGCGGTACTTCGGGCAAAGAACCGAGATAAGTTCTTAGAGGCATGGAATGAGTACGGCAATTGCTTTGATCGTTCCCAATGTGTGGGTGTCATTGTAAATTCTTTGGAAGCCCTTCCAATCATTGAAAAGATGGGATTTCAGTCAAAGGACAAGCTGGCTGGTACAGGGTTGTATGTTTGGAACCAAAGAACAAGAAAAATGTATGAGCGTTTTGGAATCTGCGAAAGTCTTTATTTGGCCTATGGAAGAACAGCCGTTATGAATACAGAGGGCTGTGTCAATCTGCAGTTGAATGGATGTGATTCGGCAGGCGATAGAAAACACATTTTGATTACAACACCGAAAAAAGATGAGTTTACAGTAGTAAATTATTGCGATTACTGC
Organism: Eubacterium sp.; assembly: GCA_045578325.1. Taxonomy (GTDB): domain Bacteria; phylum Bacillota; class Clostridia; order Lachnospirales; family Lachnospiraceae; genus Eubacterium_F. Next base: position 8,460 of record JAZNJZ010000030.1, on the reverse strand, counting down.
TACAATATTGTGTATGAAAAAGAGGCAGCCTGGCATGAACCAGATGGTCTCTCTCAGATGCCGGAGATTCGCTTCGCGACGGAGTCGGCAGAGGAAGTAAGAAAGGTTTTGGAACAATGGAACTTTTTATCGTAGAGCTTGCCAGATATGTGATTATTTTATTGTTTGGCTTGTATACATTTTATGCATTTCGTGCATTTGTTGGAAGAAATAAGGAGCAACAGGAGGGTGTGTTTCGGGCACAACGGACGTTGACGATTTTGCTTCATACGGTCATGAGTTTTCTTCTGATCATGGAAAATATGTCACTGACATACGTGTTTTTGTGGGCTGTGGAGTTGGTCTTTTATCTTGTATTTATTAAGATTTATCAGGCCTGCTACAAAGGACTTTCCAAATTAGTGCTGAATAATATGATGATGTGCATGATGGTTGGCTTTGTAATGCTTGGAAGATTGAATTCCAATTATGCCATTCGTCAGATTGTCATGGCGGCAGCGGCCATGGTGGTGTGTATTTTTGTACCATTGTTTATTGAGCGATTTAAATGGCTAGAACGCCTAGGATGGCAGTATGCGTTGCTGGGGATTTTGTTTCTTTTGCTGGTATTTGTTATCGGTGTGGAGAAATATGGTTCCCGTAACTGGATTCAGGTGGGCGGGGTTTCTCTTCAGCCTTCTGAATTTGTAAAGATTTTGTATGTGTTTTTCATGTCGTCGTTGTTGGCGAAATCCACAAAGTTTAAGCATGTTGTGTTGATTACATGCGTGGCGGCAGTGCATGTAATCATTCTTGTGGCAGAAAAAGATTTGGGTGCGGCACTGATTTACTTTGTAACGTATATCATGGTGCTTTATGTGGCAACCATGAAACTGGTATACCTGACTGCAGGATTGGGTGGAGGAAGTTTGGCAGCAGTCATCGCGTATCGTTTGTTTTCTCACGTGCGGACTCGTGTCTATGCATGGCAGGATCCATGGGGAAGAATCAATAATGAGGGATATCAGGTGGCACAGTCATTGTTTGCAATTGGCACAGGTGGCTTTATCGGTATGGGTTTGGGAAAAGGCTTGCCTACAAGTGTTCCGGTTGTGGAAAGCGATTTTGTGTTTTCTGCGATATCGGAAGAGTTGGGTGGTGTATTTGCCATTTGCCTTATTATGGTATATCTGAGTAGTTATATTATGTTTGTTAATATTGCGATGAAAATGAAAAAGCAGTTTTATAAGTTGACCGCATTTGGTCTTAGTGTGGTGTTTATTTTTCAGGTGTTTTTGTGCGTCGGTGGAGTGACAAAGTTTATTCCGTCTACTGGTGTGACATTGCCTTTGATTAGTTATGGAGGAAGTTCCATTATCACCACCATTATGATATTTGCAATTATACAGGGGATGTATGTGCTAAATGGAAGGGAGGCAGAACGTCTTGAGGAAGAAGCGAAGAATGAAGGAAAGGGAAGAAGAAAGTCGCGAGGAAAAAGAGCGGCTGAGGGAAGAGAGTAAGCGTCGGAAGCGTATGAATCGCGAGATGGCTACCGTAACATATCTTTTCATGCTACTCTTTGTGTTTATGGCAGGATATGTAATCTGGTTCTTGTCGGGAGATACCGATCAGATCTTGAACAATCCTCAGAATCGCCGGCAGGAACTTTTGGCAGAACGAGTAGAAAAGGGGAGGGTTTTGTCTTCCAATGGGAAGGTGTTAGCAAAGACCACAACAGATGCGGAGGGAAATGAGCATAGAACATATCCTTATGACGGACTGTTTGCGCATGTCGTAGGGCGAACCGCTCACGGGAAAACTGGTTTGGAGGCGTCGGAAAGTTACACTATGCTTACCACAGGAATCAATCCAATAAGCGGGATTATTAATGAGCTGAAGGGGAAAAAAAATCCAGGAAATGATGTGGTAACTACGTTGAACGTGAAATTGTCCAAGATTGCCAGCAATGCATTAGGAAATCGAAAAGGTGCCGTAGTTGTTATGGAGCCGGGGACAGGGAAGATTTTGACAATGGTATCCAAACCCACATATAATCCGAATCACGTGGATGCAAATTGGGATGCTCTTGTACAAGATTCAGAGGCGGATTCGGCATTGTATAATCGTGCGACTCAGGGATTGTACCCACCTGGTTCTACCTTTAAGTTGTATACGTTACTGGAGTTTGCGAGAGAGAATGAGTCCTATAAAGATTTTCGATACACATGTACCGGAAAAGTTGGGAATGATGAAGATGCCATTCATTGTTATGGCCATGAAGTTCATGGGAAGATTGGCTTGAAGCGTGCATTTGCGAAATCTTGTAATGCGGCATTTGCAGAGATTGGCTCGGGGTTACACACAGCGAATTGGACGACGCTTTGTAATTCATTTTATTATAATTCTATGTTGTCCATGAAGGAACTAGAGCAAAAGAATTCAAAGTTTTCATTAGAAACAGGTACATCCAAAGGGGATGTTATGCAGATGGCCATCGGACAGGGGTCAGTGTTGACGACACCATTGCAAAACACCTATCTGGTGGCGGCTGCCGTAAATGGTGGAACATTGATGAAACCCTATGTGGTGGATCGTGTTCAAGATACGTATGGGGGTATCGTGAAAGAATATGGCCCCGTAGCGGTATCAACACCGTTGACCACAGAAGAAGCAAAGTTTCTAAAGCAATATATGAGAGAAACGGTTCTGACAGGAACAGCAACGGCTCTCAATACAAGCAATTACAAGGCAGGAGGAAAAACTGGATCTGCGCAGTTTAAAGAGGGTTCTTCTGATTCTCATGCATGGTTTGTTGGCTATGCGGAAAAAGGGGATAGAAAACTCGTAGTAAGCATTATTGTGGAAGGGGCTGGAACAGGAAGCGCTCATGCGGTTCCCATTGCTCGAAGTATATTTGATGAGTATTTTTAATGAACAGGAGGATAAAGGGGATGCAACAAGCAGTGAGTTGTGGCGGAATCGTTATTTTTCGTGGAAAAATACTTCTGCTATACAAAAACTATAACAATCGTTACGATGGATGGGTTTTGCCTAAGGGAACAGTAGAAGAAGGCGAGACGTACGAAGAGACGGCATTGCGTGAAGTGTTAGAGGAAAGCGGCGCTCAAACTTCAATCATGAAGTATGTAGGAGAGAGTCATTATCGGTTCAATGTGGCCGATGATGTGGTGGAAAAGAGTGTACATTGGTATTTGATGAAGGCAGAAAGTTTCTTCTGCAAACCACAGCGAGAAGAGAACTTCTACGATGCAGGTTTTTACAAATATCATGAGGCATATCATATGATGAAATTTCCAAATGAACGACAGATGTTAGAGAAAGCATATCAGGAATACTTGGATTTAAAGAGAAAAAATCAGTGGTGATAGAAAATATCGCCACTGATTTTTTTGGATTATCTCGTTATAAAAGATTCAGTTTTTTTGATAGCATGTATTTTGATATGAAGTAGCATACCAGACTAATGCCTGAGCAGATTGCGATTACAAGTACGTACATGCCAAGTAACTCAGATGAAGCATTCATTGAGGTATAAGAGTCCATAGCCGATTCGGACTCGACGGAAAGTGCAGTTGTACCAATCATATATGGGATAAGTGCAACAAAGGAGATGATTTGCTGTATCGTATAGATGACAAAGTAAAATGCAATTGAAGCTAAGATACGATGATCTCGTACTAATTGCGATAAAGAGATAGCAGCAAAGATAGTCAGTACCGAGGCGGCAAGGCCACTGATAAGTGTCACAACATAGAGGAGTAGAGTGACGAAGTTTTCTTGTGTAATGACCTCATCCCACAGTGCTTTGAACATATTTTCATCTGCAAATCCATATACCATAATCATAAGGGATAAATACCATAAAACAACTGTTACAAACACCCAGAAAGAGCTTACCAAAAACTTAGCGAGCAAAATGCTATTGGTTTTTGCAGGCAAGGTAAAGGTAAGATAAGCTTCTCTTGTGGCTGTAGTTTTGTAAAAACGAACAGCGAGGAAAATGTACGGTGATAGAATGACAAACATCATTACTAGGAATAGCGTAATCACACCAAAACCTAAAAGAACGGTAAACACAGTTTCGTCAAGCTGTTCATGAATAAGGGAAAAGCCGAAAGCTACCGCAGTTACAATAAGTAAACCGATGTATATTGGAACAAATATACGGTATGTTGCTATAAATTCATGTTTTATTAATTTCTTTAACATTTGAACACCTCCCTAAATAGTGCGTCTACAGATTTGTCTTCATTTTCGCGTATTTGGTCCACGGTTGAATGAAGTCGAATCTGTCCATTCTGTAAGAAAATGACATCATCTAATACATTTTCGATATCTGAAATCAAGTGTGTTGAAATGATTACAGTAGAGTTTTCGCAATAATTGCTAACGATAGTATTTAATATATAATCCCGAGTGGCAGGATCCACACCGCCGATAGGTTCGTCCAAGCAGTATAGATTTGCTTCGCGGCTCATGGCAAGAACCAGCTGTACTTTTTCCAATGTACCCTTTGACATGTGTTGAAGTTTCATGTCTGTAGAAATATCAAGATTTCTCAACATATTAGTTGCTTTTTCCTGGTTGAAATCCTGATAAAAATCAGAGAAATACTCAAAAAGCTGAGTCACTTTCATCCAACGAGGAAAGTAATTGCTATCTGGAAGATAGGAAATATGTGCTTTTGTAAGAGGTCCAGGTTCGCTACCACCGATCATGATAGAACCAGTAGTTGGAACAAGAAGACCATTGATTAATTTCAAAAGTGTTGTCTTTCCACTTCCGTTTGGTCCAAGAAGACCTACGATTTTTCCGCATTCAAGAGTAAGATTTACGTCTTGAAGCGCCATACGATTGCCAAATTGCTTGGACAATCCTTTGAGTTCTAATAATATCATAATATTACTCCTTTTTAATGGTTGGTTTATGAATCCGAGGAATTCCAGTTGGAGTTGATAAACTCTAATTGGGCATCTTCATGAAAACCGAGTTTGACAAGTTCCTGTTTAAATTGGTTTAGTTTGACTTGTGCCAGATCTGATCGCATTGATTGTATCATGGAAGCATCACTGGTGATTCGTCGACCATTGGTACGTTCATTGATCAATAGCCCGTCGCGTTCTAGTTCAGCAAGCGCCCGTTGCATGGTGTTGGGATTCACATTTGCGGTAAGTGCTAGCTCACGAACGGAAGGAAATTGCGCACCAGGAGAGTACTCTCCAGAAAGAATTTGCAATTTAATATGTTCGATCAACTGAAGGTATAATGGTCTATCATTTGATAATTCCCATGGCATATGTCAACCTCCTTTCTGATAGTTGATGTGTTGTGTCACTGTCTTAGTGTATTAACGACTTAATACAATCATACATAATAACCACGAGAATGTCAAGGGAAAAATAAAATATTTCAAATCTTCTTAAAAAACGACACGATGTGGGGTTTTATGACTTTACTTTTTTGCGGGTTAGTGCTAAAATGAAGAATAGTGAAAAATAATATCAAATATATTAAGGAGGATTCTATAAAAATGGCTAGAGTAAAACAGTCAATGGATGGAAACACAGCCGCAGCTCACGTCGCGTATGCGTACACAGAAGTTGCTGGTATCTATCCAATCACACCTTCTAGTCCAATGGCAGATACTGTTGATATGTGGTCTGCAGCAGGACAGAAGAACATTTTTGGAAACACAGTTAAAGTAGTAGAGATGCAGTCTGAGGCAGGAGCAGCTGGTACCGTTCACGGTTCTTTGGCAGTTGGTGCACTTACAACTACATTTACTGCTTCTCAGGGTCTTCTTCTTATGATCCCTAATATGTATAAGATTGCTGCTGAGCAGCTTCCATGTGTATTCGATGTATCTGCACGTACAGTATCTACTCAGTCTTTGAACATTTTCGGAGATCACAGTGACGTATATGCATGTCGTCAGACAGGTTTCGCTATGCTTGCTGAAACAAACCCACAGGAAGTTATGGACTTGAGCCCAGTTGCACATCTTGCAGCTTTGGAAGGAAAAGTTCCATTCATTAACTTCTTCGACGGATTCCGTACATCCCACGAGATTCAGAAGATCGAAAAATGGGATTATGAAGATTTGAAAGAAATGTGTCCAATGGATGCTGTTGAGGCATTCCGTGCACATGCATTGAACCCAGAAAAACCAGCGATGCGTGGTTCTCACGAGAACGGTGACGTATTCTTCCAGCATCGTGAGGCATGTAACCCAGTTTACGATGCTTTGCCAGCTGTTGTTGAGAAATACATGGGTAAAGTAAATGAAAAACTTGGTACAGATTATGATTTGTTCAACTACTACGGAGCACCAGATGCTGAGCGTGTAATCATCGCTATGGGATCTATCTGTGATGTAATTGAAGAAGTAATCGACTATTTGACAGCTAAGGGTGAAAAAGTAGGACTTGTTAAAGTTCGTTTGTATCGTCCATGGTCTTCTGAGCACATCTTGAAAGCAATTCCAAAGACTGCTAAGAAGATTGCTGTACTTGACCGTACAAAAGAGCCAGGTTCTCTTGGTGAGCCACTTTACATTGATGTGGCAACTACACTTCGTGAGGCTGGATTAAATGATATCGTATTGACAGGTGGACGTTATGGTCTTGGTTCTAAAGATACACCACCTTCATCTGTATTTGCGATTTACAAAGAGTTGGAGAACGATGCTCCTAAGGCTCGTTTCACAATCGGTATCGTGGATGATGTGACAAACTTGAGCTTGCCTGAAGTTAAGCCAGCTCCTATCACATCTGCTGCTGGTACAAAAGAGTGTAAATTCTGGGGTCTTGGTGGAGACGGTACTGTTGGTGCTAACAAGAACTCTACAAAGATCATCGGTGACCACACAGACAAATATATCCAGGCATACTTCCAGTATGACTCCAAAAAGACAGGTGGTATCACAATTTCTCACCTTCGTTTTGGTGACAACCCAATCAAGAGCCCTTACTACATCAACCAGGCTGACTTCGTAGCATGTCACAACCCATCTTATGTAGTAAAAGGTTACAAGATGGTTCAGGATGTTAAACCAGGCGGAATCTTCATGATCAACTGCCAGTGGTCTGACGAAGAACTCGACAAGCATATGCCTGCTGAGTCTAAGAAATATATCGCTGAAAACAACATTCAGCTTTACACAATCAATGCGATTGACAAAGCGATTGAAATCGGTATGGGTAAACGTACGAATACAATCCTTCAGTCTGCATTCTTCAAACTTGCTGACATCATGCCTATCGACGAGGCTGTTGAGTACATGAAATCAGCTGCTAAGAAATCCTACTCTAAGAAGGGTGATGCAGTTGTAGAGATGAACTACAAAGCAATCGACGCTGGTGTAGATGCAGTACACAAAGTAGAAGTTCCAGCTTCTTGGGCGAATCCAGAGGCAGATGCTCCTGCAGCTGAGCTTACAGGACGTCCAGAGGTTGTTAAGATGGTGAAAGACCTTCTCGAGCCAATCTCTCTTATGGATGGTGATAGCCTTCCAGTATCCGCATTCAAGGATATTGCAGATGGACAGTTCGAGATCGGTGCTTCCGCATACGAGAAACGTGGTACAGCCGTAATGGTTCCACAGTGGGATCCAGAAGCTTGTGCTCAGTGTAACAGCTGTGCATTTGTATGTTCCCATGCAACACTTCGTCCATTCATCCTTGACGCTGACGAAGTAGCAGCAGCTCCAGGACAGATCAAACTTGCTGATTCCAAACATGCTACAGCAGAGGGAATGAAATACACAATGAGTATTTCTCCACTTGACTGTATGGGATGTGGTGAGTGTGTAACTGTATGTCCAGCTGCAGCAAAAGGTGCTCTTAAGATGGTACCACAGGAAGAAGAGTCTGCACAGCAGCCAGTATTTGATTATCTCGTTGCTAACGTTGGTAAGAAAGATATCAAACCAGTATTTACAGATGCTTCTCCAATCGGTTCCCAGTACAATCAGCCACTCCTCGAGTTCTCCGGAAGTTGTGCAGGTTGTGCCGAGACATCATATGCACGTCTTATCACACAGCTCTTCGGTGAGCAGATGTACATTTCCAATGCTACAGGATGTTCCTCTATCTGGGGTGGTCCTGCTGCAACATCACCATATACTGTAAACAAAGACTCCAAACAGGGTCCAGCTTGGTCTAACTCCTTGTTCGAGGACAACGCTGAGCACGGTCTTGGTATGTACATTGGACAGAAAGTACTTCGTGAGCAGGCAATCGACAAAGTGAAAGAATTAGCTGCTTCTGACAAAGCTTCTGCTGAGTTGAAAGCTGCTGTAGACAAATATGTAGAAACTAAGGATGATACAAAAGCAAATACACCTGCTGCAAAAGCAATGATCGCTGAGATCGAGAAATGTGCAGCTGCAGGATGCGAGCTTTCTAAAGAAATCCTTGATAAGAAACAGTATCTCGCTAAGAAATCCGTATGGATCTT